>NZ_JBQFQF010000005.1:0-329167 GCF_056536745.1 Ruegeria sp. CJ2 | reverse complement strand
GATCGCCGCAGTTGGCGCCCAGACGGCTTACATTGAACCTGGGAGCCCGTGGGAGAACGGATACTGTGAAAGTTTCAATGGCAGGTTCAGGGATGAGCTACTCAACGGTGAAGTCTTCTACAGCCTACGCGAAGCTCAAATTCTGATCGAACAATGGAGGAGACACTACAACACAAAGCGGCCCCACAGTGCATTGGGCTATCGCCCGCCAGCACCTGAAACCATCATCCCAATGGATTACAGGCCGACGATGCACTAACAATCAATTTGGACCAGTCAGATGAGGCTGCTCACCTTCGAGGCACTGGCATTCGCTGGTATGGACAGTGAGCAATTCGACTTGCTCTGGGTCCGGCACAGCCACGAAGACCGAGTTGAGCTGCATTTCTGTACACCGCGTTTGGAGCTGACAACCGGTAAAAGCCTCAACATCGCGCCACCTGGCTATCGGACAGCCTATGACAGTCTGCGCGACTTAATGAACAAGACGCACGACTGGGCCGATCCGATGGATCTGGAACGCACACAGGAGGTTCAAGCCACCGTTGAGGCCCCAACTAGGGCACAGGGCCGCGAAGAACTCCACGAATGGATCTTAGACCAGATCAGCATCGGCACCATCACCGACCGCGCAAGCATGGTCGATGCTCTGACCGACGCAGGTTTCGATATCCCCCGCGTAAGCAAAAATTACATCACGGCCAAAGACCCCGACACAGGCGAACGCTGGCGATTGAAAGGAGAGATTTTCCATGACGACTGGCAAGCCGACCCGGCTGAGCGAGAAATTGAACGCGGACTTGGACAAGATCCGAAAAGAGCACGCCGCCTTGATGGATTCTCAATTGCAGAGCTTCAGGAGCGATATTCAAGCATGTGTAACACTCGCGCGGAATACAATCGAAGCCGATACCCGCACGTTTTTGGATTGGAGCGGGACGACCTGGCAGAGTCACATCGACAAGATCAAATTCCTGATTCAGATCTCACCTTGGGCGGTGATAACGGCCTGTATGGTGTTGATCGCAGCAACCTTAGGACTGACTTTTCTGTGGAGCTGGAAACTCTCAACGATAGCCGCCTCGACGCAGCTAGAGAGGTTGGGCATCCAGGCGGTACTTCACGAGGGAGCGACTTATTTGATCCTGCCGCCAGAAACATCAAGCATGCGCACCTGTTCGGTGGCGAGCCGATTGGTTTCTTGCATCAGAGTGGAGCCAAACTAGATGGACCAATCCCTGACAGCCTTGGAGCGAGATTTGCTCGCGTGCGTCGAGCAGTTGGTGACGGCTTGCGAGACCTCCGCCTCGGAATTGCGCAATTTGGAAGAACGCTCGACGACCGGGATCGAGGCCAGGCTAAATGGCTTAACGCAGTGCATCGAGCTGCTGATGAAATCACATCTCAAGTCCGTAGCTACATTGGCCGACTTGCTGACCGAAGAACAGAACTACACCACGCTGGAAGAGAACTTGCAGACGAGTTTGAAGCTAGCGAGAGCCGCCGAAACTCTGCTGCAAGAGAGCTGAATCATGGGCTGCTTGAACGAGACCAAGACTACGGCTTCCATCTTTGATCTGAAGGAATGACGATACCCACTCATCACGAACGCTTCACCATGAGCTTCCGCCAATCCTGCGCCTGCGGGATTGACTACAGAGAATTTGAAAGAGTCGACTCGCTACCGATAGGCATTCCACTAGTTGCAATTGCAGGGGTTTGGGGCGATTGCTACAACTTACGGTGTCTGTTTATGGACACTGACGGAAATCAGTATTTGCGGAATGTGTTCAGGACCAAAAACGGCTACTTGATACCAGAACTTGGGGTCGATGCGAAAATGATCAAAATAGGCCAAGTTGTTCTAGCCTAGCGCTCAACTGCGTATTCTCAGTGAATTCGTAGCGTGAGAACTTTTCGGTATTGCACTTCTTGCATTCGTCTAGAAAGTAGAGACTCCGGTTCCCCAAAGATCGTGGGAACGTATGAGCGTTAGTCCTTTTTCCAAATGCCTTTGACCCTGTGGCGTCGCAGAATCGACACCTCATGCGGTCACCAAGAAATCGAGGCTCGTCCTCCGGTCCCACTAGTTCCTGAACGATTTTATCATAGAGTTTCACTTGTAATCCTACTCAGGTGGGCCTGGGCGGTTTTTGCGCGTTTCTGGCGATCTAGGGCGCAGTGAGCGCCTGCTCCAACAGTCGTCTCCTGCACCGATCTCGAAAGCATCAGAAATGGCGGCAACTGGAATATCGCCCAGGTGAGCACTTTCGATCTCTGCCATAAATCTTTTTGTCGATTCTTCTAACTTCCAAAGGGCTCTGATTTCCCTCCCGGATTTGATGTTCTCTGCCACTACATCGGTGTTTATTCGCAGCCAAACAGATCGCCCCCATTGTCTCTTGAAAGGGAGAAACTCACCAATAGAACTTGTGAAGAACTCAGCTTCGTATTCTTGCAAATCAAAGCCTTTAGGGAAATCAAAGAGGCTAACCCCTCCTTCAGCCCGCACAAAAGGCGTGCCTCCATAACGCTCACTATCTGGCAACGGGGGATCTACAAAATGAAACCTGTATCTAGAATTTTCTCAAACCGAAGTACGGACGTGGTGTGCCACATACTTCCCTCAAGGTACTTTGAAATAAAGTCTGGTATTGTTACCATATTCTTTGAGTCTCAGCTTTCATATCAACCATGGATTGCGACAAAACGGGCCTCATTCAAACGGTCTTTCGCCATCGCTTAGGGTTATTACTCGAAATGGTGAAGAGTATCGGTTCTGACGCTCCCTGCAAGGTCCGCATTGGGCTGCGACCTGCCGATTTTCCCTACAGCATTTTTTGGCACGGTAAAGGCAACTTTGGGCTCTTTTTCCATTCGGCACCAATCGCAGAGAATGGCAGCTCCGAGCCCAAGGCGGTCTTTCGCATGTCGTTGGTGCGTTGCGTCGTGGGGAATGGCTGTGTTGAGGGCAAAACAAAATCAATCAGAATATCGCCTTGAGTAGAGCGAGTGGAACTGACAACTCACCTAATCGCACTCCCTGTCTGTTTCCTCCTTCAACTCCTTGCAAGCTTCGTCAACTTCCTCTTCCAAATCAGCGCGAGCGTCGTCGGCCTCGTCTTCTAACTCGTCGCGGACTTCGTCGGCCTCGTCCTCCAACTCCTCGCGCACATCGTCGTCTATTTCATCCTTCAACTCGTCGCGCACGTCACCGTCGACCCTATCGCCGTCGATACGGTCACCTCGGCTGTCCACGCGCTCTTGTGCTCTATCTGCACCTCTATCACCGACATCGCGTGCTTCGGCATCTATTGGAATGGTTATGACCCCGGCAGTCATTAAGGTCGATGTGAGCAATGCAGTCGTCAATTTGCCTATTTTCATGTGTTTCCCTTTCTAATGTTCCCATGCTCGGCGCTGTTTTCGCTGAGCTTTCAAATGATGCTTTCGATTGCCACAATTGAATCCCCATAAACTGATCTATTGGGCGCTCCAACGATGAGGAGCGCCCCTCGGCAGCTTTCGCGATCAACGCCGGGGAAAGACAAGTCTTGGTGTCACTCCACGAGCTCCAAGTCACCGGGCCGCCAGCTTTTGTCGAACCACGGTGCAAGTGGGCCGTACAGACGCATCATGACATTGAAGCTTCGTCCGGGGACCGTTTGCGCCCAGTTGTTTTCCCAACCTTCAGGCGCTTCCGGTCCGAAATAGATGCTGAAGCTACCATCATCGTTCGGCTTGATTCCGGGCCTGTTGGAGTCGATCCCTCCGGCTTGTTGGTCCGTTTCCAAGATCGAACGAGTCTGCCCACTATAGAGCATAAACGACGCAAAGTTTTTGGCAGGAACTGGTGCGGGAAGCGTTACCTTGTAGGTCTTTGAACCATCGAGGTACTCCCCATCTTTGTCGCGGGCCGTCATCGCGTACACCGACCCGGTGCCAACCGGCGGGGCGGTCATGGCAGGTGTGATACCGGTAGCCATGTAGAAGAAGTACGTCCGGTCGTCGAGAATACGCGCGCCATCCTCTAGGAACAAATAGCTTTGACGCTGGAACGGCGAATTCCATTGACGATCTTCATAGAAATACACGCCCGGATCGCGTGAGGCGTAAGTGATGGCACGCGCAGTTGCGTTTGCGATGGCGGCTGCTTCTTTGAAGATGCCCTTCATTCTGGCATCCGGTTCGAACGGTTCGCCTTTCTTGATGCCAATGGACGCAAACGTCCCAACGATCTCTGGGTCGAAAGCGCCAACAGGGTTGTTGTCCAGCGCCACATGAATTTCCTCGAAGAAATCTTCGTTGTTGGCATGGACTGTGTTGTGCTGAACGCCGGAGATATTGATGAAGTTCTCTGGTGGCGGATTGTCGGCTGCGCTGAGCGGATAGATATTCAACCCCGCCTTGATCTCTGCAACTGGTCCTGTTGTGTCACCATCTGCTCCGGGGGAACGACGCAGCAGCAACCAGTGTTCATTTGTTCTTGTACGAAGTTCAAAATATCCTTCTGGCACGGCAGTTTCATCGTCGTGATGCATCAACAGGTATTTCCCGCCTTCGCCTTTGTCTGCTCCAAGCGCGCCAATATCGGCGACGTAGTCGAACCCGGCATCGTCCAACAGGCCCAACATGCCTGCGGGCACCTCGATGACCATGGGGCCTTCGGAGATATCAACGTTGGAACCCACATAAATGGTCGTCGTATTGGGTGTCAGCCAGATTGATCTGGCATCCAGAAGATTTTCTGCAATGACAACATCATTGGGTTGTGCGCCTACATCTTCATAGCCTTGGAACATTCCACGCAGAGACGCGATTTTCATGCCATCAAGAAAAGCAGTCGTTGCGCGCATCAAGTCCAAGTTGTCGAAGACTTTCTCAACCGTATCTGGTGACGGCATGCCATCGAAAAACTCAAGTGTGCCAAGTGTCTCTGTTTCCACTCTGTCCGGTGTCAAAACGTTTTCCGGTACTATTGCCGCGAACTCTCTGTCTGATTGGGGAGGCAATGCGACTTGTTCGTTTGTACCCTCGTTCTGTTGAATCATGTCTTCGTTCAGCAAAACGAACTCCACGCGCCGGTTCAGCGCGCGTCCTTCCTCAGACAAGTTCGAAGCGACAGGCGCGATTGGACCTGCTCCCATGGCGACCAGACGTTCCGCTGCGACGTTGTAGGGTTCGCCCATCAGTGCATTGCGTACGGCCGCCGCACGGCGCTCAGCGAGGTCAATGTTGTAAGCAAAGTCACCCACCGAGTCGGTATGGCCCACAATCGCCAGTCGCATTTCAGGCAGCGTCGCCATCGCGCTGGCAACTTTGAACAAAACTTCGGGAGATGTGCCGGTCAACGCATCGCTGTCAGTTTCGAAAAAACCGCCACTCATTGAGACGCGACCATCTTCGCGCAGAGCGGACACAACCGCTTCATCTGTCAGTTCACCGACCGCTCGTGCTCTTTCTTGGCCAAATTGTTGCGCCTGAAGCGGTCCCGTAGTGACAGCGAGTGCAATCGCAATCGCTGTCATACAAGTCTTAATGTGTCTCATTTTGAATCTCCCATGTTTCATTGCCTTTATGCGCTTTTCGCGACTTGGCACTTTGGTGTTTGTTTTGGAGAGACGGCGTCCCGAGGCATACACCGCCTCTCCAATTGCTGACCAATTGGTTGGTGCCAATACCGGTCAGTGTCCAAATTTGATTGCCAAAAAGTTCAGCTACTCGAGCTTCTTGAGATCTCCGAGCATCCAGCCGCTTTCCAGCCAGCCCTCTTCAGGGCCGTAGAGGCGGAACAGGAGGAAGTAGGGCTCGGTGGTTGGGATCCAGTTGCTTTCCATGCCCTCTGGCGCTTCAGGCCCGAAGTAGATGTCGTAAGAACCATCTTCGTTTGCTTGCATCGTGTCGGTGTCGCGCTCTGAAAGTCCCACAGGATCGACGTTGCGGATAAAACTCTTGGTCTCCATCGAATAGACAATGACCGACCAGAAGTCCTCGGCGGGCGTGTCTGCCGGGACGTTCAGCTTGTAAGTCTGATTGTGGTCGTACATCTCGCCATCGCTGTCGCGCAGGCCAGTCAGGTAGAAGGTTCCACCGCCAAGTTGCTTCGGCAGATAGGTGATCCAGAAGTAGCTGCCGCCCGCACGGGCATCGACAAGCACCTCGGTGTCAGTCTCATATGGAAACCCGAGCTCGGCCTGACCCTCGGCGAAATCCCAGATCAGCCACTGACTTTTCATATCTCCGTTTTCGTCCACCCAAAGCGGCAACATCGCTTTGCCCGGCGTCACAAAATAGTGCTGCATAGATGCATAAGCCAGCAGCAAACCTTCCTCCATTGCCTTTACCTGAAGTTCGGTTGGCTCAAACGGCTTCCCCTTCTCAATCCCAAGATCCTTTAGAAAGTTCACCATGACTTTGTCTTGTGGACGGATCGGGTTGTTCTGAACGTAATCGTTTAGGTCCTGAAAGAAGGTTTCATTGTAGTAAGGCAAAGAGTCGTAGGGCACCTCTGAAGCTTCGTGATAGGTGTTCGGCGGAGGGTTGTCGGCTTCCGACAGGTAATAGACTTTTATGGTCTGTGCGTATTCTGCCGCGTCCGCATCGGTCGCGCCGTTGGTCAGCTTTGGCCGGAATGAAAACCCGTATTCGTAAGTATCTGTCTCGAAGGGAAAGTATCCGGCGTCGGTCAGGTCCTCGATCGACATTTCGCCATCATAGTCTGGCGGCAGCATAAGATACTTGCCGCCAGCGCCCTCATCGAAACCATCTGGACCAACATCGGCGATCGGCACGTCCCATGCGTTTACAATCGTACCGAAGTAGTTGACCTTGTCCGTTGCTGCCGGAACCTCGATCACCAAAGGCCCGGGTTCAGACGTCATCGAGGCCCATGCGTAAGCTGTCACATCATTGGCCGTCAGAAACCCGTGTTTGGAGTCGAATGGTTTATTAAGGTACACAATGTCGTTGTAGTCTCCGCCCAGATCGCGGCGAATACCTTTCAGGAAATCAATCATGCCAGCGGCGGGCATTCCCCAGATCGCGGTTTGCGTCGCGCGCTGAACCATTATTTTGTATTCGATGTCTTCGACCTGTGCCGAGCGCGCGAGAATGTCGCCTGTGTCGTTAAATTCCTGCGCTTCGACCTGAGCAGCGACGCTGCCTATGCAAACGGCCGCAACTAAACACTTGGTCGATAAGTTTGTGAACAATGTGCTCATCTGGTTCATTCGTGAATGCTCCCTTTAGGTTTTTGGGAGACTTGCATATCCGAATCGCGAATGCGTATCATTTCACGACAGGCGCGTTTCCGGAGAACTCAATGGCACTACCACCGATGATTTCAGCGAAAGCACTCGGCGCGATGCCGCAGTTTGTCTACGAGGTCGCCGGTGAAAAACGATTAGAGAAGGCCATGGAGGCCGCTGACCTTCCGCATCACTTTATCGAAGAACGGTCGGGTTACATTTCCGAGCATTCGCTGGCGACATTCGTCGAGCAGGCGGCTCGATCGGCGGGCCATCAAAACATTGGCTTGCTCTGGTCGCCTTACCTAACAGTCGCAGACTATGGGCTTTGGGGAGAGTACGTTCTGTCCGCGCCTACGTTGGGCAACGCGCTACGTCGCGCAACATCGGTAATGCCTTTCCACTCATCAGTTGATCGCGCGTGGCTTGAAGCTTCTGGTAGACGTTCGCGCTACTGCTACAAATTCGGAATGCCGGAACACCCCGCTTACGCCGATATAGCATTTTCCGCGATCGGCGTATTCCTGAGTATTTTTTGCGAGTACCTAGGGAGGGGATGGACGCCTACGGCAGTTCTCTTGGATTTCGCAAAAGTACCTAACTCGGTCGAAGTCGAGGACACATACGGGTGTCCCGTAGTTTGGAACGCACCAAGGTTAGGTGTGGAGTTCGAAAGCTCATTGCTTTTGGTCGAGAACAAAAGGCAAAATCGTGTTCGCGGTTTTGTGACGGTTGACGATGTTGCGAGGGAACGCCTCGGTGGACCACCTGAAACAATAGCTGGTCAGGTTGCCGCAATAGCCCGACAGCAACTCCACCACAAAGAAATCTCGGTTGACGCGACAGCTCGCGCACTCGGGCTTGGTGTTCGCACTCTTCAAAGGAAACTCGAAGAAGAAGGCGCGCAATTCCGTCGCATAGTAACCGATGTTCGCATAAGCCGGGCGAAAGAGTTACTTTCATCGCAGTCTGGCACCATTGCCGATATTGCTACTGCGCTGGGATACGAGACCGCCAACAACTTCAGTCGTGCATTTAAGACCGCCACTGGCGTCTCGCCATCTGAGCACCGGGTACTTGGTCGCGATAGGTTCTAAAGCGTCTGGAAATGCTTTAGCACCACTGACGGCTTTGTCCGCACAGCAGACGCTCACGAGTAATTTGCAAATGACCGCATCGAGCCCAAAGCGGACTGAAATGTGCTCACCAAAAATGAAGTGCGGCGATAGACATTCTCTTGAGCGGTCTAACCCATCACTAAATGCATTCACCGCCATCGATAACCAAGGCTTGCCCCGTCATAAAAGCGGATTCATCTGAAGCTAAATAGACGATCCCATGGCCAATCTCTTCAACTGTCGCCCACCGACTCATAGGGATCGCCTGCTCGATGTAGCTTTCCAGTTTGGCACGGCCACCCATCTGCTTTTCGAAGCCTGCATTGAAGGGGGTGTCTACAAATCCTGGACAAAGGGCATTGAAACGGATTGCATGGACAGCGTAGTCGGCTGCCATCTGCCGGACCATCGCAACAGCTGCGTGCTTTGTAGTCGCATAGGCGATCATGCCCCGGTCGTATTGAACCCCAGAATTGGAGGCCGTGACGATCACGCTGCCTCCACCTTGTGATTTCATATGGGGGACGGCTGCGCGCGCGGCAATGAAGTGAGCGCGGACATTCAATGCCCAAGAAGCATCCATTCCATCTGGTTCCACTTCTTCCAGCGTTCCTTCGATCTGCAACCCAGCATGAGAGTGCAACACGTCAAGCCGACCGAAGTTTTTTACTGCTTCGTCTATGGCTTTGGTAAGGGCATCGTCATCGGTCACATCAAGCTGTATGGCAGATGCTTGATTCCCCTGCGCAACGATCGCGGCCACAGTGGCTTCAGCAAGTGTTGCATCGCGATCCGTTACCACAACATGCGCACCCTCTTGTGCCATTGCCATTGAACCCGCCCGACCAATTCCTGATCCCGCGCCCGTCACGAGCGCGACTTTACCTGCAAGCCGCATTTCACTTGGCTCCTTTATTTAACTATTCGATTTTGAGGCGCCTCGGCGCAAAAGCAGTTGCGCTGCAACGAGCAACAAGAGCGACGCGCCCATAACCATAGTGCCGATGGCATTGATCTCGGGCGTTACGCCGCGCCGGATGGATGAGAATATGTAGATAGGCAGGGTTGTTTCTGAGCCAGCTACGAAGAACGCTATGATGAAATCATCAAATGAGAAAGTGAAGCTGAGCAGGAAGCCCGCCAAAATTGCCGGTGCTATCAACGGCAGGGTCACCTGCCGAAAGGTGCCCCAGGGCGTCGCAAAGAGGTCAGCCGATGCTTCCATGAGGGCACGGTCCATACCCGATAGCCTTGCACGTACGATGATTATGACCAGCGCCATTGTGAACATGGTGTGTGCGGCGACAAGCGTGGGCATCCCCATGGAAAGTTGCGGGGGATTTGCTCCATCGGGCCATAGGCTCGCAAGAAGCGGGTTTAGCCAGCCAAATACGGTGACCAGGGCAATGAGTGTCGCGATACCGATGACGATACCTGGTATCATTATCGCAATATAAATCATCGCATCGAATAAAGTTCGGAGCCATCCCTTAACCCCTTGTAAAGCGATGGCCGCCATGGTTCCGAGTGTGGATGCGAGGCAAGCAGTTATGAATGCCGCAAGCAGACTGGTCTCGAGCGCGTCCATAACAAATGGGTTGTTGAGCGCTTTGCCATACCATCGGGTCGAGAACCCCATGAACTGGCTTGCGTGTCGTCCGGCATTAAAGCTGAAAAGCGCGATGATGCCGATTGGAATATAGAGAAAAAGGTAGACGCAAATCGCGTATAAGCGCATCGGACCCTCACATCAGCGAGACATCTTCGCGCTGGCCACCCAGGCGCGAGATGAATTTCATGTAAATTGAGACAGTGACAAGCATTACGACAACCAGCGTCATTGCGACCGCCGATCCGTACGCCCAGTTTCGAGACTGCAGGAACAGGTCCACCAGCGCATTTCCGACGAAAAACACTTTTCCGCCACCTAAGATCGCTGGGATCAGAAACTCGCCCATGAGCAGGATGAAGACCAGCATGCAGCCAGTTGCGATACCCGGTACTGACAAAGGAAGTGTCACCTGACGGAACGTACGCCATGGGGTAGAGCCGAGATCAGCTGAGGCTTCCAGAAGGCGTTTATCCAGTTTGTCCAAGCTTACAAAAATTGGGAAAACCATCAAAGGTAGATACCCATAGACAATTCCCACAAGCACAGCGAATGGCGTATTTATCAGGCGGACATCGTCGATGCCGATCGACTCCAGTAGAGCGGGCAAGCCACGCCCCCCAAGGATGAAAATCCATGCGTATGATCGGATCAGGATCGATGTCCAGAACGGCACGATCACCAGGATCAACAGCGAAGTTCTCCACTTTGGTGAACAACGCACCGCAAGAAAGTAGGCGAGCGGGTAGGCAATTACCAACGCAGCGATAGTCCCCAGAGGTGCAAGGATCAAGGTGTTCTTAAACGCCGTCCATCGCGCAGGAAGGTTGGCATATTGTTCCAAAGTGAACGCTGGAACATAGCCTCCGGCGGCACCCCGTTCGCCAAAGGAAAAGACGAAGACGACCAGTAGTGGAAGGGCAAGCATTACCAAAAGCCATATTCCTGCCGGTGCCAGCAACAGTGCTTTTCTGCCTCGTTCGGTCATATTGTCCTCGTCTTTTCCGATATTGCGGCCTTGCCGCTTAGGCCGACTTGAAGCGGGCGAGCAACTCGGCACGGTTTGGATCGGTTAGCGTAGCCGCCGCGCCAAACTCGAGCGCATTCAGAAGGTCAGCTGCCGGATAAAGGATCGGATCTTCCAGCAATTCCTTCGGCAGCAACGCATTGGTGCGAGCATCAGCCGATGGATAGCCATGAGCGAGGACTTCCTTCGCATTAACTTCCGGGTTCAGCAGGAAGTCGATCAAGGCATAAGCGGCATCCATATGGGGTGCGCCCTTAGGAATAGCGTAGTAGTCGGACCAGAGTTCACCGCCCTCGGCTCCCAGAACGTAGGCGATTTCAGGCATGTCGACATTCATCTGCTTGCCGTCACCTGTCCAGCACATCGTCATCCACGCGTCACCGTTACGCATCGGTGGCTGATAATCCGACGAGATTGCAAACAGATGCGGTTTAGCATCCAGCAACAATTTCTCGGCATCCGCCAGTTCCTTCTCATCGACCGAGTTGAAGGAGTAGCCGAAGTATTTCAGGGCATTACCGATGGTGGTGAGTTGGTAATCATGCACCATTGTCCGACCTGAGTAACCTTCCATAGTAAGGTCCCAGAACTCTTTCCAAGTGGTTGGAGTCGGAGCGCCGTCAAGCTTACTAGTATTCACTGCAAAGCCGGTCGTGCCCCAGTTTTTCGGCACCGCGTAAAGCTGGCCATCGACAGAGCCGGCATCTGAAAAGCGCTGTTCGAATGAACCTGCGTCGTAGTTTGGCAGTTTGGACGTATCGAGCGGGATGATCAGATCTTCACCCACATACGTAGTGATCGTGTAGTTGGTTGGAACGAAAACGTCCCAGCCAGACCCTCCAGCCTGTAGTTTTGCCAACATCTCTTCGTTCGAGCCAAAAACATTTACCTGAACATGGGCGCCAGTGGCTTCCGTGAAGGCTTCGAAGCTCATCTCGTCATGGTAGTTCGGCCATGTGGCGAGGATCACTCGGTCGCCAATGTCCCCGGCAGCAAATGCCGGGCGTGGACGCAACCCAGGAATGGCCGTGCCCAGAACGGCCGTTGCCATCCCAAGACCTGTCACGCCTAAGAAATGTCGCCGTGTAACCGAACCCTTTTGGTACCGGCGAAGCTCTTCCATGAACTTTTGCTTGGAAATAGTCCCATTATCCTTAGTCATTGTGAACCTCTCTGTTGTTGGATTGCGGGATTTGTTATTTTTCCAGGATCAGCAGTGCGCCTTCGCCCCATGAAACAAAGGCCTGCTCTCCTGCATTGAACGTCCCCTCGCTCAATTCCGCTTGCCTTGGCACAAGTACGTGGAAATCACCCAGTGCTTCGTTGCGCGCAAGGTATTCTGTGTGCTCCCCAAGGAAGATCCGATTTTGAATGGTAACTGGCAGAGCGATTTCAGCTGTGGGTAGCGCGCGGGTCAGCGTGATCTGTTCAGGACGGATACTAACGCACACTTCCTGCCCTGCATCTATTGGAATCTCCGGAGTTCCGTGCACCTTTTGGCCACTCGCTAAACGCACAGTGATTTGGTCGGCTACTGCGTCAGTTACAGTTGCATCAAAGAAATTTGAGGTGCCTACAAATCCAGCCACGTAGCGGCTGCGGGGCATGTCATAGAGTTCGCGTGGGCTGCCAACCTGCACAATACTGCCGCCTTCCATCACACAAATTCGGTCGGACATTGAAAGCGCTTCTTCTTGGTCGTGCGTGACGAGGACAAAAGTTATTCCCAGTTGTCGTTGCAGGTTCTGCAGTTCAAACTGCATTTCTTTTCGAAGCTTTCGATCCAGAGCAGCCATTGGTTCATCAAGCAGCAAAAGCTTGGGCTCGTTTACAATCGCACGCGCCAAAGCGACGCGTTGCTGCTGACCACCAGACATCTCCCAGATGCGACGTGGGCCAAACCCACCAAGACGGACAGTTTCCAGCGCTTGCTCAACCTTTGTCGCGATTGTTTGTTTGTCTACGCGTGATCGTCGTTGGCGCAGGCCGTACGCGATGTTGTCGAACACGCTTAGGTGAGGAAAAAGAGCGTAGTGCTGAAACACCATGTTGACTGGGCGATGGTGCGCATCCAAGTCGTTGACGACTTCGCCATCGAGCAACACCTGACCTTCGGTTGGTTTCTCGAAACCCGCCAGCATCCTAAGTGCAGTGGTTTTGCCGCAACCAGATGGGCCTAAGAACGACAGGAACTCTCCTTTCCCAATGGAAAGATTCAGGTCTTTGGCGGCGACCACATTCCCGAAGGTCTTGGTCACTCCTCTGAGTTCCGCAATCGTCTGCATGGTGACGCTCATGTCAAAGCTCATATACTGCTGTTTTCCTTTTGCTTGATTTTTTGGCATTTGCTGGCATACCACTCAAACAAGGAAAAAGTAACAATAACTCGGATTAACTGTATATACCACAATTAGGGTATAGAGGTGCTTTTCGAAAATCTGGAGCGGCGTGTGTACGATTGGATGGAAGAGGCCGGCAGGGTCGTAGAGAAGATCGGAACCCCAGAATTTCCATGTGCTTTGGCAGATGGCTTACGGCAGGTCGCACCATTTGATTTTACGGTGGTGTTTGGCCATGTCGGAACCGAAGCACCAATAGACCTTCACGACGATTTTCCCAAAAGCAAACGGCGTATTTTTGTTGAGGATTACCAAGCAGGGCCCTACGTACTTGATCCATTTTTTTTGGCCGCGACAAAACCGATAACACCGGGTCTGTACCGCATGCGCGATATCGCACCGGACAGGTTCTATCAGGGCGAATACTATCGCAGCTATTACAAAAGGACTGGGTTAGCAGAGGAGATTGGCTACTTTATCGATATCCCAAGCACTGGGATGGTTGTGGTCTCGCTCATGCGATCAGCGAAGCCTTTTTCAGCCAAGGAAATTCGTCATTTGCACGCTCTATGGCCGCTCGTTCGGGCAGCCTGTTGCAAACATTGGAGTGACTTTCCAACGATGGCCCGCGGCGCCGCAGCGAATGGCGTTAGTCGTCGCGTTGATCTAGCATTCCAGGCATTTGGCGATGGCGTTCTGACGCCACGAGAACGAGAAGTCGTTGAGTTCACATTGAAGGGCCATTCGGCAGAAGCTGTTGGCACAATTCTCGGCATCTCTCCAGGCACAGTCCGCATCCACAGACGCAACATTTACGCGAAACTTAGGATCAACTCGCAGGGTGAGCTTTTTTCAAAGTTCATTGAAAAGGCTCTTTAAAAGGTTCCTTGAACACCCACTTTATCCGTTTTGCCGACCTTGCTACCTTGTGACCCGGAAAGCACCAAACATTTGGACGGCACTGTCTGATAGCCAAGGAACCCAAAGTGAGAGGATTGGGACGCCCGGGACCCGTGTCGGGCTAAATTAATACCCGAAAACGCTTTCGGGCCATTGTCTATCTAACCGGATCAGCCGTTTTAAAAATGGCGTCAAGATTCGAAAGGCAAAATTTCATGGACGCACCAGTTATCCAGTTGATTTTTATGTTCATCTTGCTGGTTGTCGTGATCTGGCTTTATATCCTGCCGATCACGATGGCGGGACGGCGCAACCGATCTAGTTTTATCTGGTTCCTGATCGGTTTGGTTGGATCACCCCTTTTGGCTATCCTTTTGCTGCTGGCTCTGGGTGACGCACCCGAGCAACCAACAACCTAATTTTGCGGACGATACCGTCTGACACCCAAAAGGGCTTAACCGGAGGGTATCTAGACGCTCGTGAGCCATAAAGGACTGCTCAGCATGCAATGAGGGTGCCAATTGTGACCCTATACTTCCGAAAGTGAAGACTACTAGTCCTTCTCACTCTCCACAACCGTGTACTGTAAACCCAAGGATGGCCGATTTGTTTGGAGAACCATAGACCGCTTTGCCCGTATTGCTGCCGCTCGCTACATTTCAGCGAGCGTCTGTCTCGAGCCCAAACCGACACTTTAGGTTCAGTGATTTAGAGGTCATTGCGATGCACCCTTCCATCCTTCATGACAAAACGGATGACCGACGGGAATAACCTAGATTCGGTTAGGATTTACACAATCCAGAATTTTCTGAGCAGCTAACTGAACCGACTTTCTCAACTGCATGATCTCTGAGTTCGCAGCCAGCCGGGCCTTCATCTCCGCGTCCCCAAGGAGTTGGTTAATCGAATTATCCAACTGCTCCGGTGTCCAATCCCATCGATTTACCCTGAGTCCGACACTGGTCTCAACTGCCCGCTGGGCGTTATCGTGTCCGTCCCAGCAATAGGGAAGGATCAGCGACGGGACCCCGAAATACAGCGCTTCGCAAAAGCTGTTGTTGCCGCCGTGGTGAATAAACAGATCGCATTGTTCAACCACGGAAGGCTGCGGGAACCATTCCTGCAGATGAACATTGTCTGGGACTCTGGAATAGGCGTCGATTTGGGCCCCGACATTGACCAGAAACCTCATGTCCATTGTCTTGAATACGTCGAACAGGCTCTCAAAGAATGGGACATCCATGGCACCCAGACTGCCAAAACTCACGTACACCAGAGGCCCGTCGTTACGGGGCATTTGAGGTACACGGTAAGGACCTTCCTGGCGAACGCAGCCTTCGAGAAAGGTGAATTGTCCAGAGTCCAGTACCTGATCACGATCATGGCGAATGATAGATGGCGCTAAAAGAAGGTTTTGATGCGGTGATGTTTCTAGGAACTCACCTTCAGGCAATAGCTCAAGCCCCTTATCCAGGCGAAATTTGTTGTAGCGAGCATGAATTGGGCCAAGGGTCTCCAGGTACTGGTCTCGGAATGCCGCACACCCGGCGGCGTCAGATGCCGGCAGACCGGACAGGTACGGCGGTAGGCAGTTGTCTGGCAACTCGGTTTCCGCGCAAGAAATAACCCTGACCCATGGGCGCTCGGATCGTACGATGGCCGGGAACATGATGACGTTGTCGAGGACGACGACATCTGGGTTGGTCCGCTCTAGCGCCGTTTCCAACCCCTGTTCGACCGATTCCGCTGTCTCGACGATTGCGTTCCAAACGGGCTCTACATAGGTGATCAGTTGGTCAGTTGGATGCATGTTAAAATGCGGCAGATGATGGCTCAGGAATTCCTGCCAGTAGGTCTGGGTTTCCTCTTCTGTCAACTCTGATTGAACAGGGACGGCGAACTCGTCAAAACCGTAATCTGCGAATACGCCACCAAAGCCACCGTGGGTCAGGAAAACGGGGTGTGCACCCATTGCGCGAAGTTCCTGAGCGATCCCCACACAATTCAGTGCAGCCCCAAAACTAGCTTCGGGGAAAAACGCGATTACGGGTGCTTCCTTGCGGTTCATCATTCACTCACCGGATTGACCCGCAGGTTGCTTGGACTAGCGCCGGAGCACCACGATTGGCGACGCTGGGCCTTTGGTGCATTGAAAGCCGCAAGTGCACCCTCATCTGATCCGCCGCAAGATCGAAATGATCTTGTTCGATGAAATCAAGTATACGCAGATGTTCATCGAGCGCCTGCCTCATCCGAAAGTCGATCATACCGAATGATCCGCCCGGCAGGTGGCGCAACCCATGATGGGCCATGAGAGCAGAAGCTAGATACTGGTTTCCGGACGATCGAGCGATGAGCTTGTGAAAGGCAAGATCCGCGTCTTGAAAATCCTGGCTATTGAAAGAGTTTTCCGACTGCGCCAGAAGCGCTTCGGTCTGGCTGCGGACCAGATCGGCGCGCTTGGTGTCCAACTTGAAACCGTCGGACAGAATGGCCTGCGGTTCCAGTATCAGACGAAATTCGTAGCTCTCTATTCGTCCGGAGCGGTCTCCCGGCATGCGCGTGAAAACCCAGGATTGACCTTCGGCTTTCTGAATCACGCCTTGGGCCAGGAGGGCTTCGAGCGCACGCTGTGCAGCGCTGCGGGAAACCGAATATCTGCGGATCAGGTCTGTGACATTGATGGCACCGTCCAGGCGTCGGGCGCCGCGATCTCGTAGGATGGCACCAGCGAGATCCACACCTGCTCCGACCGCATGCTGGTTGAGTATCGAATGCCCCTTTTCGGGTTCGCATTCTAGGACAAACCCGCCTTCTGCCGCTTTGCGTGCCATCCCCTCCTTTTCCAGCAGCCTCAATGCGGATCTAACCGGAGTGCGAGAGACGCTGCACGAATCAGCAAGGGTTTTTTCCACCAGTCTGTCGCCCTGATGCAAATCGAGATCCATCGCAACATCCAGTATTTTTTGAGCAAGTTTCAAGTATTTGCTTGGTGGCATAAGAAGACGGCTTTCGTCATACCTAGTTAATATACAATAAAAACGGTATCTTAAATGGCTTCTCCGGGCCATACAAAAATGATTCAAAAAAATGTTGAGTTTTATTTCATCAAAAAATACCGTGATTGCATCATATATCTCGCCCCAGAAGCGAGCGCGGATGTCAAGGGAGGAAGACATGACCAACAAGTTCACCAATTCGTTCCGTTTGCCATTTGCTTGGCTCACCACCGGGGCGGCCTGCGCACTCAGCTTATTCGCCGGAGCGGCCCAAGCAGAAAAAATCGTGATCTCGAACTGGGACGGCTACATGCCGCCGGACCTGCTGGAGAATTTCACCAAGGAAACAGGTATCGAGGCCGAGCTCTCGGTGCATGGCACTAACGAAGAAATCATGGGCAAGGTCGTAGCCGGTGGAGGCAAGGGCTACGACGTTCTTTTCGTCTCGTCGCCTTTTGCCGAGGCGTTAAACAACCTGGGGCTGGTGGCTGCAATCGACCACGACAAGGTTCCGAATGCCTCTAACCTGTATGACGAAGCTAAAGAACTAGCCCATGATCCGGGCAACAACTATTCAATGCCATACGCTTGGGGCACGACGGGCTTATGCTACCGGTCTGACCTGATGGCAGAGCCAACTTCGTGGAACGATCTGCTCAAACCCTCTGAAGACCTTAAAGGCAAAGTGACAATGCTCTCGACGGATCGCTGGCTGATGGGGGCTGCTGCGCTAGCCCTCGGAAAGTCGCTTAACGATACGTCGGATGAGACGTTGGCGGCTGCAAAGGACCTGCTGGTTGCGGCGAAGCAGGATCTGCTGGCCTACGATGACGCAACTTTTTATCTGAAGTTGGTATCGGGCGAGGCAACGATGGTTCACGCCTGGGATGGCTGGTGCAACTACGGCATCGGTGAAAACGCGGACATCAAGTACACGATACCATCAGAAGGATCGGATCTGTGGGTAGATGCGCTAGTCATCGCGGATGCATCTGAAAACAAAGATGCGGCGCATGCCTTTGTGAACTATGTCTTGGGCGCGGACGTCGGTGTCTGGGTTGCCAGCAATATCCTTTACAAAACGCCGAACAAGGCTGCGATGGAGGCGCTGGACCCGTCCTTGATCGAAACCTTCCCGAACATGGGAATGTCGCCTGCAGACCTTACCAAGTACGAGCAGTTGCGCGATCTCGGCAATGGCCAGAAACCCTTTGCACGGACCGTGACCGAAATCATGGCCGCACAGTAAGTGATCAAACCCTGAGCAAAACCCGACCCGAACAAAGGGTCGGGCCTGTACGACATCACTCCACAGATTGCCAAGTATATGACCAATCGACTGAAATCGGTGATCTTGCTGGGGCCGGGCCTGGGCTGGCTTGCGCTTCTTATGGTGGTGCCGTGTGGCCTTATTTTTACCTATGCGTTCTTTGAACGCGGTATCTATGGCGGCATCGACCACGTCTTTACGTTTGAAAATTTTGTGCGGGCCGCCGATCCTCTTTACCTCGGGATCTTCTTACGCTCGGCCAAGATCGCGTTTCTGGCCACGATAATCGCGATCCTGATCGCCTATCCGGCGGCCTATGCCATCACGCTGGCGCCGCGCCGTTGGCAGACCGGTTTGCTGATCTTGGTGATCTTGCCGTTCTGGTCCAACTACCTAATCCGCACTTACGCCTGGATCGTGATGCTTAACCGCGAGGGCTTGATCAATAATACTCTCCAGGGGGCAGGCTTGATCGATGAGCCGCTGTCTCTGCTTTATAACAATTTCGCGGTGATCGTTGGGCTTGTCTACAACTACACCCCCTTTGTGGTTCTGGCGATCTATTCGTCGCTGAACCGCATAAATGTCGAAACCATAGAAGCCTCGGAAGATCTTGGAGCGCCCGCTTGGACCACTTTCTACCGGGTGATACTGCCACAGACCGTTCCCGGGATTGCGGCAGGTGGTGTCTTTGTTTTTGTATTGTCGATCGGCAATTTCATTACGCCCGATTTGCTTGGCGGCGGGCGACTTCAGATGGTTGGAAACCTGATCTATGACCAGTTCCTGAGCGCCCGCGACTGGCCGTTCGGAGCAACGCTGTCGATGTTCCTGATTGCGATTATGATGGGGCTTTTGTTCGCACAGGCGGTATTGGCCAATCGCGCAGCGGGACAGAGAGGGCAGGACTGATGCGGGACCGATCCAACATGGGCCTGAAGCTGCACCTGGTTTTGTTTTACACCTTTCTCTATGTGCCGATCCTTGTGCTCATGGCGTTAAGCTTTAACCGGGCCGGACTTCCAACTGTATGGACCGGGTTTTCGTTGGAATGGTACGGCAAGTTGTTTACCGCGGATCCAATACTGTCGGCGGCGCGCAACACGCTAATCGTGGCCTTAATCTCGACCGTTCTGGCGACAATAATCGGCACGCTTTTGGCGGTCGGTGTCGAGACACGGCGTAATTCTTCAGTTCTAGACGCGGTTCTGTTCGCACCGATGATCATCCCCGACATAGTTCTGGCCATCGCGCTCTTGTCCTTTTTCACCCTACTCAACATGACGTTGGGGCTTCATTCGATCATCCTCAGCCATGTCGTATTTAACATAGCCTTTGTTGTCGCCGTGGTGCGTACGCGGATGCGCAATTTCGACCATTCGATACTTGAGGCCAGTGCCGATCTTGGGGCCAGCGAATTCACCACCTTTCGCCGCATCCTGCTGCCCGCCATCGCGCCGGGGGTTATCGCCGGGGCGCTGTTGTCTTTCACCCTGTCTGTGGACGAATTCATTATTGCCTTCTTTACCGCCGGTGCTGGGCAATCCTCGACCACGTTGCCGATGCAGATTTACGCAATGATCCGATTTGGCGTCACGCCGGAAATCAATGCGATGGCTACCATCGTCATGTTCGTTTCATTCACGCTGGTCTTCTTCGCACAGCGTACCGACAAAGAGGTTTTCAGCCGATGAACCAAGGGGTTCAACTCAGGAATATAACCAAGCGATACGGTTTGGTGACCGCGATCGACAATGTTTCACTGGATATTCGCGATAACGAGTTCTTTGCACTTTTGGGCCCATCGGGCTGCGGCAAGACCACACTATTGCGGACGCTGGCGGGATTCGAAACGCCACAGGAAGGACAGGTAATCGTTGCCGGGCAGAACGTGACAAACATACGTCCCAGCAGGCGGCCCCTGAACCTGATGTTCCAATCCTATGCCTTGTTTCCGCACATGAGCGTCGAAAAAAACATCGCCTATGGGTTAGAAATGGAGAAATTGCCTAAGGACGAAATTGCCACGAGAGTGGCCGAGGTTCTGGAAAGTGCGAAACTTTCGGGATTTGCCGGGCGCAAGCCGGATCAGCTTTCTGGTGGGCAGCGACAGCGGGTTGCTTTGGCGCGCGCGCTGGTCAAAAGGCCAAAAGTCCTGTTGCTGGATGAGCCCCTTTCAGCTCTGGACAAGAAACTACGAGAAGAGATGCAGCTGGAGCTCAAACGGTTGCAACACGAGGTGGGGATTACATTTCTAATTGTGACCCATGACCAGGAAGAGGCCTTGGTCATGGCCGACCGGATCGCGGTCTTGCATGATGGTAAGCTGGCGCAGGTCGGTACTCCTCACGAGCTCTACGAACACCCCGGATCGCGCTTTGTTGCAGATTTTATAGGCGTGATGAACTTTCTGGATGGTAACGCCGTCGACGGCGGTGTCGATGTCCACGGGGCGGGAATGCTGAGGGGCGTTTCCGAGCTGCGCGGTGCTGCCACGATTGCTGTGCGCCCGGAACGGGTCAGCCTGATGCAGACCGCCCCTCGAGATGGGCGCAACTGCCTTCCAGGCACTGTCGAAGAAGTCGCCTATCACGGATCAGACCTGGGTGTGCATGTGCGCGTTCGCGGTGGGAGGAGCACCCTTTCCGCCCGCGTTCCCGCCAGCCAAGCCGACCGTGAAAATATCCAGCCGGGTCAGGATGTCCACTGCGTATGGGACGCGAAACATTCCCGCATCCTTCCCAACTGCTAAGCCAAATCTAACCGGAGACCTACAATGTCACAGAAAACCATCGCCTTCTTCCCCGAAGCTGCCTTTGGCCCTGCGCTGAATTCGGTTGGCATCGCGCAGGCCTGCGAGAAACTGGGCCATAAGGCTGTATTTCTAAGCGATCCCGGCTTTGTCGAGGTATATGAAGGTTATGGGTTTGAGGCGCATCCTGTTGCCCTGTCCGAGCCGATGGAACCCGAGGCGATGGCAAAGTTCTGGGAGGATTTCATCAACGGTCACATCCCAAATTTTCGCAAAGCCCCGATTGACCAAATCGATAACTACGTCAAGGATTGCTGGGAGGCGATCGTCGACAGCGCAAAATGGGCGCAAAAAGATCTGCCCGAGGTATTGGCAAAAATCAAACCAGATATGATCTGCGTGGATAATGTCATTATGTTCCCAGCCATCAAGCAGTTCGGCGTACCGTGGGTGCGGATCATCTCATGTTCCGAAAACGAAATCCCGGACCCGATTGTGCCGCCGCACTTATCGGGCTGTCGGGTGGATGACCGCGAGGGCATGGAGGCCTATGAGGCAAAGTTCCACGATGTGATCAAGCCGATCCACGACGACTACAATGCGTTCCTAGCCAGATGCAACGAAGACCCCTATCCGATTGGAGAGTTTTTCGAAGCGTCGCCCACAATGAACCTTCTGCTTTATCCCGAGCCGGCAAAGTACGAACGGCAGAACCCACTGGACCCAAACCGGTTTCAGTATCTTGAAGGTTGCGTGCGCGAAGAAGAACCCTTTGAGGTGCCAACGTTTAAGTCCAACAATGACAAACCACTTCTCTATGTATCTTTCGGGTCGCTTGGCGCAGGCGACACCGACCTGCTAAAGAGGATCATTTCGACCATTTCCAGGTTGCCCTACCGGGCGCTCGTAAATGTCGGGGATTACATTGACGAATACACAGACATTCCCGACAACGTGCACATACAGAGCTGGTATCCCCAGCCTTCGGTAATTCCGCAGGTTGACGCGGTGATACATCATGGCGGTAACAACTCGTTCACAGAGTGCCTATATTTCGGCAAAACAGCAATCATTATGCCCTATGTCTGGGACGGCCACGATAACGCCACCCGTGTTCAGGAAACCGGCCACGGGTTCGGGTTTCACCGATACGACTGGACCGATGATGAATTGGCTATTGCCCTCGACAAATGTATCAACGATCCAGAAATGCAGGCGAAGATGGCGGCAACCTCTGCTCACATGCAGTCACGGCATGGCCCGACCAAGGCAGCTGGCATTCTCGACGAAATCCTGAAAGCCGCGGAATGAGCAGCGCCCCGCATCTTTCGGAAATCTCGACCCGCACCGACCTCACGGACTGGGGGCTACAGCCGGACATGATTGAAGGCCAGTCGCATTCATCGGGTATGCTGGTTCACAAGGGTCCTGACAACCGGCCGGAGATCGGCGCATGGGTCTGCACTCCAGGCCGCTGGCGCCTAACGATACCGCGTGACGAGTTCTGCTATTTTGTGCAGGGCCGCGCGGTCTATCGGTCGGATGCAGGCGAAAGCATCGAAGTTACGCCCGGAACGGCCGTACTATTCCTCGCCGGTTGGGTAGGGGAATGCACGGTCGAGGAAACATTGCGCAACACCTACTACCTAACGGATCGCGAACCTGAAACATGACCACGCCACGTATGCAAAACCCGCTCCAGCAGACTGATCTTGTCGATTGGGGGGTAATCCCGACGATGATTGAAGGGCAATCCCGCACCTCGGGAAAGCTGATCCACAAGGGGCCTGACGGCCAGTCCGAATGCGGCCTTTGGGTCTGCACTCCCGGTAAGTGGGAATGTCACGTCACCAAGGACGAGTTCTGCCACTTTCTGGAAGGCCGCTGTACCTATATCCATGAAAGCGGCGAGGTAATTGAGATTACGCCCGATACGGCGGCCTTTTTTCCGCAGGACTGGAAAGGCGTTTGCACTGTCCACGAGACGGTCAAGAAAGTGTACATGATCCGCTAACGGCGCAATGCCTGTCAAACAAGGGGGCTGCCCAATGCGTGACCCGTTCAAATCTACCTACTACCTCAACCCCAAGCATGTGCCATTGGAGGGTGGTGGGACCACTCTGGTCAACCCGTCTACCTTGCAGCCCGTCGGGGTTTTTGGTGAGCCGTCGCCGCAGATCGTGAACCAGGTCCTGGACCGGGTCAATGCGGCGCAAAGGAGGTGGTCCGCGATGGACTGCAAATCTCGCGCGCGGGTATTGCACCAGATCGCCAACGACATCGAAAGCGGCAACATGACTGAGATCGCCCGCTTGATGACATTGGAAACGGGCAAACCTTACCCTGAATCGATCGGCGAGATTGCGAACATCCCGCCGGTTTTCCGCTACTATGCCGAGATGGCGCGCAATGACGCGGGCAAGATTGCCGGCACGATGCAAACTGGATCTTTTCAGTATCAGACATACGAGCCCTACGGCGTGTCCGTGCATGTGGTTCCGTACAATTTCCCCCTCATTCTTGGCTGCTGGTCGATGGCCGCATCACTTGCGGCAGGTAACGGTGTAGTGTTGAAAGCCTCACCTGCAGGAACTTTGTGCACGATGGCGTTCATGGAGTTTTTTCGGGCGTTGCCCCAAGACCTGATTGCTTGCCTGCCGGGTGGTGCAGACGTGGGCAAACAGCTGATTGCCAGCCCCAAAACCCATGTGGTCGCTTTTACAGGGTCCGTGCCGACAGGTCGTGCAGTCGCAGTGGCCGCAGCGGAGAACCTGAAACCCGCAGTGATCGAGGCTGGGGGAAGCGATCCACTGATCGTCAGTAAACACGCCGACATCGCGGTCGCTGCTGCCGGGGCGGTTACCGCTGCATTTTTGCAGTCGGGCCAGGTTTGCACATCGTCTGAACGGATTTTTGTAGTGGATGACGTGTACGACGATTTTGTCGATGAATTCGTGACCCGAACCCGGAAACTGCGCATCGGCGACGGAATGGGGGTGGCGGAAATCGGACCTTTGGCCTCCAAGGAGGCACGCGACAAGGTCGAGCGTCTGGTGCGCGATGCAACTGAGAAAGGCGCGGTGGTTGAGGTAGGAGGCGGTACCCCGGATCACGTCGGGCCGGGTTGGTTTTTCGAACCAACGATCCTGACCGGCGTGACGACGGACATGGCGCTAACTCAGGAAGAGGTTTTTGGGCCAGTCGCCTCGGTCATTCGGGTGAGCGACTTTGACCAAGCGCTTGAACTGGCAAACGCGTCACAATTCGGTCTTGGCGGATGCCTGTTTACCGGCGACTTGGACGAGGCATTTCAAGGGGTGAACAAGCTACAGGTGGGGATGGTCTGGGTCAACAACCCGCTCGTGGACAACGATGCCTTGCCTTTTGGCGGCGTCAAGAATTCTGGGCTTGGGCGTACGCTAGGCCTTCAAGGCCTCGAGGCTTTCAGACGACCCAAGATGGTCGTGATTGATCCGAAGGCGAAGGAGGCGGACTGGTGGTATCCATATCCCGACGACTGGTTCTATTCAGATGACGTACAGGGCGGGAGAAAGCACACCGGCTAGGGTGATGATCGGTGCGACCTGATCGACTCTACAACTGAAGATGAGCTAACGGCAGGATTGTCCGCAGCCTTGCCATCCGACACTGGAATTTGAACGTCCGGAATGTGCGGTTTTTGACCTACCGCATATGCGAAAGACCGACTCTCGCTAAACGGCAGGAACGGGCTCAACGAGCCTGTCGAGGCGCTGAATATTAGCCTGAAAAAATCTCTTATTTTCAATGATCCTATCAGGGCAAACACGCGCTGCAACCAAATGTTGAAGTACAAGTTCCAGGGAATGCAAATCCTAAGCCCGAGCGAAAGGCCGCAGCAGTCTGCAAATAAATCGATAGAACTAAAACTCATGCTTCCATCATACTTTTGAGGGAACCAGTCTATCCAGAAGCATCCGGACTTGAGTTCAAGATTAGATTTCTGTGTTCCAGATAGACTTGGAGAGAGGAGTTTTGCAGAAATTCAGAAGCATCATTGGTTGGGCGCGCAAGTCTTGCTTCTATAAACGCAAGAATACACACAACAACAAGCCCGGCTAGTATCCAAAGGTACGCGAAAAGCCCTAGTAGATCTGGGCTGGTAACTTGAACGGCTATCGGAGGGGTGAGAAGAAGAATTGTAAGCATCAAACCTTTTTTCAACTTCTTCTGCTTCTGCAAATAATCCGTAGATATTTCCTCAACCTCATGCTCCAGCCTACGCACCCATGACAAGTACTCGTCTTCTAGTTGGCCACGTAAATAATGGCCGCAACGACAAAACTCTCTAGAAAGATACTCAATCCCTCCGCAGGCCTCACATTCCGTGGCATTCGGGCAACCTCTAGTCGGCCTAACTCCGTTGGAGCTTCCAGGTTGGTACGGTGCATCAAGTTGGGTCTCTTCTAGGATGCTATCTACCTTGCCCAACACTCCCACTTTGCGCGGCCTCAATTGCTCGGCTTTTCGCAAAACTTCGTTCTCTAACATCAAGCGACTAACCTTAAGATGGTGTCAATTCTGGCTATATCGGGCACTTGGTTAAGGCCCTCAATCGTTTCGGGGCTCAGAGCTTCTTTGAAAAGAAAATCTATAGCGTCCCATTTCTTTTCGGGTGCTACAACAAGGCCGCGATTAATTATTCTGTGCTCAACTGCGATTCCAAGTTTACGATAGGCATGCGCCATTTCCGAATGTCGGCGGCTTTTGCCTTCAGCAGTGTCCCCTTCGAGCATCCAGAGCGGATCGACATCGAATTCTTCATAAACCTTCAGAAGTAGGGTGGCGGTTAGGTCGCGTTGGCCACGTTCATAGTACTGATATGCACTTCGACTGATGCTAAGTCGTTGCGCCATTTCTTCTTGTGACAGACGCGCCTCGGTTCGGACAGCCGCAAGGCGCACCCCTAGGTCAGGAACAGTCATGATGTACCTTTTTGTGGTTGCATTGACCACGATTATGGTTATCTCTATTCAATGTAACCGCTGATAGAGGCATTTGGTTCGTTTTAGGTAGCATTATCGTAGTTTTGTTTCGATCTGAACGCAAAACGAAAATTTTGCCTCGATATGTGTGCAGTCATTGAGGAGTTGAAATTGCAAAAAATTCTCGAGACACCAAGGGAATTAGCTGAACGAGTGGGCATCCCCGTTTCCAACGTTCGCTATCTAATCCGCGAAGACATGCTGGATCATATCTATACAGCCCCAGGCCGACGAAACCCCAAGATTCCCAATGGTGCGTGGGAACGATACCTCGATCAATTTACGGTGAAAGCATGCCCCGCAAACCGACCCCGCCCCGCCTTGCACGCGACCGAAAACGCCTCGCCGATGGCAATTGGTACATCTACTGGACCGAAGGGGGACGCAGCCGTGAGCACTCGACTGGCACTGGGGATCGCGACCAGGCTGAACTCTACTTCGCAGAATGGAAGCTAAGGCGCTTCAGGCCGGATCGCGCGGTCGAGCCACACGAATTCTATGTGACTGACGCAGTTTCGCACTATCTGGCGAAGCGATTTGACGACGTTACTGACCCGGAGCGTTTGGCCAATGCAGCAAAGCCAATCATCAGGTTTTTTGATGGCTATGCCGTGGGCGATATCAACGATGTGCTCATTAAAGAATACTGCCAGAAACGCCGGAAGAGCCGTCGAGACAAGGGGCTGAAGGACGGCACCTTGCGAAGGGAGCTCAGTTTGCTCTCCACTGCTATCCGGCGTGCCGAGGAAGATCAGCTAATCACGCGCAAAATAACGGTCCGACTACCTCCGAAACCCGAGGGTCGTATCCGATTCCTGACATGTGATGAAGCGCTAAGGCTAATCCGGGTATCGCGGAGCTTCGATACGCCTCTGGAGGATGGCGTGCCGACCGAGTCAAAGACTGAGCACCTGACTCTGTTTCTTAGGATCGGATTGCTGACCGGCCAGCGAAAGGAGGCGATCCTATCCTTGCGCTGGTCTGATATCGATTTTCCTAGCAACATCATCTACTGGAACCCCGTTGGACGGCGCCGCACGAAAAAGGAACGCCCGAGTTCTAGGCTGCCTGCGCGTCTGAAGAAGCACCTGCTATGCCGACGAAGGCGGTTTCCGGTAGACGAATTCGTAGTCACCCATCGCGGCAAGTCTCTGCAGAACGTCAAACGCGCATTTAGGACTGCCGTTGTGGCGGCAGGCTTGGAGACCGAGGGGGACCGAAAAGTCGTTCCACACACTCTGCGGCACACCTGTGCGACCTGGCTAATGCAAAAGGGGGCGCCCAAGTGGGACGCCTGCGGCTTCCTGGGTATGACCCACGAAACGCTTGAGAAGAACTATGGGCATCATCACCCTGATCACCAGAGAGGAGCGGCGGATGCAATCTGATATCCAGATCATTTCCGGATATAGATCGGTACAAACGTGAACAAAGGAACAGTGAAATGATAGTACATTACAATAATTACAATGGGTTAAAGTCAGGCCCGTTCCTTCGGGAGGCAGGGGTCGGAGGTTCGAATCCTCTCACTCCGACCAATAAAATCAATCCGCTGCATTGATTTCGTACTTTCCGCAATCCCACTGTAATACATCGCGTGAATGCTTGGGCATCCATTGCGTCCTATCGCAACATCTGTACTCAGTCAAAAATATAGCCAATTCCCCGAACGGTGCGGATAACTTCGGGTTTGGAGGGGTTCTTCTCGATCTTTCGGCGCAAGCGGGAAATGCGCAGGTCGATTGAGCGGTCAAACGGCTCCCAACCGCGGTCATGGGCCCGCTCCAAAAGTTGGTCCCTGTTCAAGACACGGCCTCGGTTCTCAGCGAAGACGCGGAGCAAGTTGAACTCCATCGCGGTCACCGGAATTTCCTGCCCGTCCGTGTCGAACAGACGCGCTGCATCCAGATCGAGGCAACAGCTTCCGAAATGCACCTTGGTTGCAAGGCAAGTCTGGGTGACAGGTGCGGCAGGTTCGCCACCTCCCCCCGCTGCGGGCCAGCGCCGAATGGCGGCTTTGATCCGCGCCTCCAATTCGCGCAGATCGACGGGTTTGCCAAGGTAGTCATCTGCGCCCATTTCCAGCCCGACGACGCGGTCGATGACGTCAGCCGCAGCGGTCAGCATGATAACCGGAACTTCTGTTTCCTGCCGCAGCCGCTGCAATGCGGCCAAACCATTCTGGCCCGGCATATTGATGTCCAGAACAATCAGATCCGGTGCTGGGCCTTCGGTGATACGATCAAACAGTGCTTCTGCATCTTCCGCCTCGCGGACGTCAAAGCCGCGCTCGGCCAGATACTCCGCGACCATTTCCCTCAGATGCGGTTCGTCATCGCAAATGATGATGTATCCATTACTCATGATCGCGGCCCACCCGTCTCATCCGAACTGAAAATCTGGTCGACCAGTCTTAACAGATCCTGAGGAGCAATCGGTTTCTCCATGTATCTGCAATTGTTGGACCGAAGAAACTCGATCGTCTTGCGGCTCATGGCATTACCCGTCACGAACCCAAAGCGGTTCAGACACTCGGGCTTTTGCTGGGCGATCAGTTTCAACAACTCCGTTCCATCCAGACCCGGCATTGTCATGTCGCTGAGTATGACGTCGAACTCGTCCCGTTCCAGCAGGTCCAATGCATTTCGGGAATCGTTGCACGTTGTCACCTCATATCCTGCGTCCTCAAGAATATCTGCAATCAGCTCGGTTACATCCTGTTCGTCATCGATACTCAGCACCTTCAGTCTGGCAGTGTTCGATGCCGGGGCGTTCTCTGCGTCCGGTGCCGCCTGATCCGGAGCAGATGGTTTCAGGCAAATGCGAAATCGCGCCCCCTCACCCGGTGCTGTGTCGACGGTCAAACTGCCGCCATGACTGGTCACGATGCGATGGCAGAAGGCCAGGCCAACCCCTGTTCCCTCGCCCGCCACCTTGGTCGTGAAGAACGGCTCAAAAATCCGGGACCGGATGGCGGGGTCAATTCCATGCCCATTGTCGTCGACTTCGATAAAAACATGACCTGAGCTCGGTTCCGTTCCGCTGCGCAATGTGACGCGGCCCTTCTCCCCCAAGCTTGCGACGGCATGTTCTGCGTTCACCACAAGATTGGTCAGCACCTGAACGATCTGATCCGGGTCCGCATCAACACTCGCCGCAGCCGGGTCCAATTCAACACGTACATCGGCGCCTGAGCTCTTCAACCCATAACCCGAAATCTCAAGCGCCGCTTCGACAAGGGTTCCAACGTCACATTGGACAATCTCCATCGGGCGTTGGCGGGCCATGGCCAGAAATGCACGCACGATCCTTGTGCAGCGTTCAGCGGCCTGGCCGATGCGTTCCACCCGACGTTTCAGAACCGGATCGTCGACCTTATCCTGCAACATCAGCGCATAGCCGACGACGATGGAAAGCGGGTTGTTCAGTTCGTGCGCAACGCCTGCAAGCAACGACCCCAACGCTGACAATTTCTCGTTCTGATGGGCGATTTCGCGCTGCTTTTCCAATTCATCCTGCATCTGCAGGTAATCGGTCATGTCCCGTGTTGATGAGACGATGACGTTCTCGCCCTTGAAGTCGATCACCCGAGCCGATGTCAGCCCCTGCATGATGCTGCCGTCCTGCTTAAGAAAGCGAACAGGGTAATTGTCCAACTGTCCTGTTGGTAACAGCGCATCCAGATAGGCTTGCCGGTCCTCGGGGTTAAGAAAAAACCCAAGCGTGGTTTCCAACTGGCCAAAACGCTCACGCGAGGCCGGGGGGCAATAGAGGATTCTGCCATCATCCACGCGCGAAACCAGAAACGGCGTGGGCGAGGCGTCGACAATTGTCCGCACCAGCAGGTCAGCCTCGCGCTGAGCCTGCTCGATCTGGTCCCGTCCGCTCTGGTCCGAGAGTGTCAGCAGCAACTCACCTGCATCGGTTTTTCTGGTGGTGAAGGTGACAGGGCGACCATCCCGCGTGTCCAGTCGGGTTTCTGCAGCGGTTTGCTCGCTCAACCGGATCAGGGCGTCCCTGCTGTCTGAATGGGGCGCAAAATGCCCTCTTGTTGCAACAGCACGCGCAAAATCTTCGAACCGAATTCCCGGCTGCGTGTCACGCGCGGCAAGACCCGCGAAGCTGGCCAAAGCAGGATTGCTGGCAATGAGGTAACCATCCCGATCCCACAGACCGATCCCGTCGCGCAGAGGCTGAATGACACTTTGCAACAAATCCTGCGCCGAGCCCGTATCGGTTTCACGAGCTAGAGTGTCGTCCCTACCCCCCAGCGGCGCAAGCACATATCCACGATCCTTGCCGCATTCAAAGCTGGAAACGGCAATCACATCATTGCCTTGCAATTCCATCGTGACGCTGGCGTTCCCACCAAGCAACAGATTTGCAGCCGTCCTTGCCGAGCAGACCGTTTCTTCGGCCGTCAACCTCAATGCGTTGGACAGTACCTCATCAAGAAAGGCGCGCTCTGACAAACCTTCGGGCACCGCAAGGCCAGCTGGTATGGCGCCATTCCACTCGACGCACAGACCGGCCCTGTCAAAGCGAAAAAAACTGACCGTCGCGTCAGATTTTTGGGGCTGAGAATTGGCGGCGAGTGAATGCATCTGGTTTCTCTTCAAATAGTGAACTTTCTATGTGACCGCGGGACGTGTCTATCTGACGTCACCACATAATTCCGTTTGTATCAATTGTATCTGCGCCAAATGCCTGCATCGACAGGGGCATGCAAAAAGGCCCCCTCTGATTGAGGGGGCCGATCACTCGTTAAAGTAAATCAGTTCACTCGCAGTGTCTTGGGCTTGCTTCCACCCGACTGGACCTTGAAACCGCCATTGCCCGGGCTTTTGCAATTCATCGAATACTTGGCGCCGTTCGACTGGAATTTGGGCGAGACGCCTTCGATTTTCACCCAGCCATTTTCCGGGCCGTTGCCGTTGGGAATATCCCAGGTGTGCTGTACCACGGCGATCTTGTTGGCTGCTGTCTTGGCGGTAAAGACGTTGCTTTTCTTGCCGGTGTTGTGCACGAACCGATACTTGATCTGAGCGTTAGCCGTATTGGTGGAAATGGCGGTCGTGGTCTTGATCTTGCAGGCCCCGCTGGGCGGTGCGATTTCAGTCAGTTTCATGGTGGCTTTCTTTACAGAAACCGGCTGAGTATAGCCTTTGACACCACCCCCGGCCATCGGTGCGCGCGGTCCGGAAAACTTGCTGCAGACGATCTTGACCGTCTTCGGCGCTGAGTATTCCCAGATTTGGTTATTGGACCCGGCGCCTGACGCCTCGACCGTGGTTTTCAGCGAAACTTTGAAGCTCACCTCGTGGTTTGAACCAAAGATTTGCTTGTCCGACTTGCCCTGATTGCGCAGGACGGTCGCTTTCATCTCACACATACTGACAGCCGCGGATTCGATCGTGCCGACGCTAAGGGCGAAGGGCCAGTTATAGTCGATGGACTTCGGACGGTTGCCGACCGAATAGGAGACTGTCTTTTTGTAAAACGATGTGCCCGGAACCTTGGCGGCGATACCGAAGCCATGGGTAATTTCCGGCTCCATGGTCCATTTCTTGATCCGTCCTGCGGTGCCGGTGTCGTATTTGAGATTGGCACCAACCACGAACTTTCCGTTCAGATCCAGCTTGGTATAATTCTGACCGTTGCTGAGAACTTTCAGCGAGGTCGGGTTTGTGTTGGTTACGGTTGCCACACCGCTGTCGGCCGAGGCCACATGTGGCAAGGCGGCAAAAATGCCAGAGATCAGAGCTACGGTTTTGATACTGGTTACGGTCTTCATAATCTTAATTCCTTCAGCTTTCTGTTTGCTTGTGACTGTCTGTCGTCTGGCACCCGAGAAAGGTTCAAAATTTTTTTGAGGGCCTGTTCGAACTGCGCCTGGGGCATGAAATTAAGGCCCGGACGTATCTGGCAGATGTCCGGCAGATGTTTGGAATGTATCGACTTTGTCAGCGCCTTGTGCGCTCAGCACCCGCCGGATTGCACCAGACCATAGCCAAAGCGTGTATCTCGGCCCGACGGACCCAGATCAACGGCGGTCTGGCGAAGAATGCGGCGTGCCTTGTCCAGAGACAGCCCGCCACGGGATGCGTGTCGGGCCAGCAATGCGGTCACAAGCGGAGCGGCATAAGATGTCCCCGACCGATAGCCCCCACCTTTTGCGGTGATAACCCACAGGTCGACCCCCGGCGCGGAGAACTCGATGTGAGGGCCCCTATTTGCCTTGCCATAAATCCGGCGAGCCGCGTCCACTGCTGTCACGGCAATGGTATCGGGAGATGCCGCTGGCAGACGAGGCGCGTTGCTGCTGTCATTTCCGGCGGCGGCAACCACGACCATGCCGCGTGCGCGGGCTCTGGCAAGCAGTTCTGCAAACACTGTGTTGGGCGCGCCTGACATCGACATATTGACCAACTGGACATTGCGCGCGCGCAGCCAGTCCAGACCTGTGGCAATATCCTCCAGCCGTGCACCTTCACGGCCTTTGTCGCGGCCAAAGGCTTCGGCCGCAAAAATCTCTGAACCCGGGGCCAAGCCGATAAACCCGCCTGAGCCATTCCCGGCAATTAACCCTACGACCGCCGTAGCATGGTCAGTTCCCGTGGACCTGAGCCCCGGCGACAGCACTGACTGACGCTGAATGCGCACGCCGGAAAGCGCAGGGTGGCCCGCCTGAACAGGGCCGTCGATCACCCCGACCCGCACAGCGCGCCGAAGAGCGCAGGATTGCTCGGCAGGATCTCCGACCATGGCGGCCGCGTAAAGGCGCGGCGGGGCCGCGAACCCGTAAATATGATGGCGGTCAACGTCAGCATCAGGTGCAGGGATCGCCAAAGCCGCGCGCGCGTCTGCAAGTGTCAGCCCTTGGGGGAACGCATAAAACAGCATGACCCGGCCCATCTGTGGTAGATTTCGCCGGCGCAAAAGCTGCGCCCCGCGATCTTGCAACACATCCCGCGCCGCTTGCTCTTGCCGGGCTGGGACCAGAACCGAGTATTCCGGTGACCCATCCGGCGCAGGCACCATGTCACGCGCTGCGCGTTCAGTATTGCGCTGGCGTTGGGCACAAAGCGTGATGGACCCAAGGTCACGTCCGGTTGTTCCACGGATAGCCCAGACAAGGCGATAGGTTTCACCCGCCCGAAGTCCGCGCGACGGCACAGCGATCGTGACTTGGCTGCGTGACCACCGCAGCACCTGCATTTTCAGGGTCTTGCCCCGACCTGTCGCCAGTATGTCACTGGGTCGTCCGCCAAAATCGCGCGCTTCAATTCGGATTGTATCTCTGGGCTTTACGCATCCGGTGGTAGTGATCCGAAAGTCATCGGCCTGTGCTGCAATCGGTAAGGCAAACAATAGAAGGAGTATGAACATACGCATGATCAGTTCCCCCCTTCTGCTTCGACGCTTTCGACAATTCCCGTCGCCGTGCCAAGACGTTCAAACGCGCTGGCGGCGGCGTCTTCGTCGTTCGCGGCCAGCGTATACAGACCCAAAGCGGACGGCCCGGACACGATGGTCAAATCCAGTTCCAACAAAAGGGCCCGGATTTCCTGTTCGGTGGCCGTCGCTGCAAATGCCACGATCAGGGTTGGCCCAGTGTCCAGAGAGTCGGGGCCACCATCGGCCAACTCAACATCTGGTCCAGTGTTCAAATAGGGCAACGACACCTGAACGGCCAGCAAAGCCATGGCTGCAATGGCGGCAACTTTCCACAGACCGGGTTTTGTTGCTTTGGGCTGCGCCACGCTGCGGTGTGCATCAACATCGCGCATAAGCCTTGCCAAACCAAACTCACCCGGCGAGGTTTCGACTTCGGTCGCTTGCATTTGTATCCGCGCCGCCTTCAACGCAGCCAGTTCCGCCTGCAGTTTGGGACTTGCAGCCACTGCGCGTTCAACTGCGCGGCGCTCATCACCGTCCAACGTCTCATTTGCAAGAAACACCAGCAGGCCCTGGATTTCATCGTCATCCCTATTTGGATCGGTCATGTTGCTGCCTCCTTCATCCGACCTGACAGGCAGCGCAACAAAAGCTTCTTTGCGTGAAAAATCCGCGTCTTGATCGTGTTTTCAGGGGCGTCGACCACGCGCGAAATCTCGCCATAACTCATGTCCTCGTAGAAGGCGAGTTCGATGGCGCTGCGGTGATCAGTCTTTAACCCCTCAAGACAGAACCGAAGATGTTCGGCCTCTTGCGCGGCGGCAAGACAGGCCACGACATCAGGCCCTTCATCGACCTGCTCGGGCAGATCATCGCTGGGCGAGATACGCTTATGCTTTCTGAAGTGATCCATTGTCTTCCTGTAGGCAATTCCAAATACCCAGGTCTTGACAGCAGACCGACCCTCGAACTTGCCCGCCGAGCGCCAGACTTCCATGAAGACCTCATGAAGTATGTCGCCCGCTTCGAACGGATCGTTCATTTTTGAAGCAATAAATCTGTAAACCGGTTTTTCCAGCGCCCGGTACAACCCGGCCAGAGCGCTCTTGTCCCCACCCGCGACAGCCTGCAGCAATGCGTTCAGTTGTGCGTTGGTCATGGCTATTGCCTGAGCTGCAAGACAGGTTGCTGGCTGGGCGTATTGCTTAGGCCGCGAACGGATGACATGGCCAACAGGTTCCCCGCAGAGTCAAACGCAGCAACCCGCCAGCGCAAAACCCTGACCTGACGCAAGCGATCGAGCGTGAAATCCTTCAGCCGCGTTGAAACCTCCTTGGTATCCAAGGCAGCAATCTGTTTTGGCGCAAGCCCACCGGCACCCGAATCCAGAAATTCCAAACGATAAAGGCTTGCATCGGGGACCGGCTGCCAACTGAACACAGTCGCCGCGCTCAGCCCTGCGCCCGGTTGCGGGGCAGACAGTTTTAGCATTGGCTTGGATGCCGGATCCGGCGTTTGCGGCTCGATGGGCGTAGCGGTGACCGTATAGCGAAGATCTGGAACAGAGAGGGTGAAACCGTCTCGCAATCCGGGTGAGGGCACAAACCGCACCCTGTAAATACCGGGCCGATCCACCGGCAGCGGCGGGCTTTCGAATGTCGCGCGCCGCGAGCCTGCCAAAACCTGACGGACTCGACCGATGACACGGAAATCACCCGCAACGTCGGACGGACCGGCAACCTCCCACGCGCCATCCAGAATGCCGCGACCATTTGTGGTCAACTCAAGCCGAGCCGCCAGTTGCGATCCACTGGGGACCACCCGAAAGAGACTGTCGTCGTCAAAGGCAAGGTCGGCAAAGCGCACGGCCAGCGGACCACCGCTTGTCACTTGCAGGCGCACGGTTGCGGGCGCAGAGGTTCCGTTGAAATCCGTGAAGCTGCGGGTCAGAACGGCGTTGCCGGCCTGCGCAATCCGCGCCGCTGTTGTCCGGTCAACAACAAGCCGTTCGGACAGTGTCACAAAAATCAGACCACCGCCCGGATGCTGTACCGTTCGCCGCAACGGGCCGCCAATAGTGCCGCCGGTGCTGAGTTGAGCGCCGGGCGAAGTGACCGTGACCGCTCTGGCCGTTCGCGAGATTACCCCGACGCGCCAGTTCAAAGTTATTGCGGATTCACCCGACCCATTGACGCGCGCCGTCGGAGGATTGACCGAAACCGGCCCTGCCGCCTGAGCCAATCCACAGAAAAGAGACAGGACGCAGCTGAGTATGAGTGTTGGCAGAAATCGCATACCCGCCTCCTACCTGAAGAAATTCGTTGTTGCGCGAAGGGTCAGACCGACCAGCGTATCCTCGTCCCCGCCACTTTCGCTGGCATACGGCCCGTCAGCACGGCTTGCGCTCAGAACCAGCTCGGCTGTTGGGTGGAACCGCCATGCCAATTCGGTTGCATAATACTCTCCGTCCAGCGCGAACGGCTCATCAGTGCGCGTTATGCCGGTATCCAGCCGAAAAATCAGGTCATCCGGCCGCAGCGCATAGCTGAACCCCAGAGTGGCTTCGTAACGCTCCCATGAATCAAAGTCGCCATCCACACGCGTATAACCCGCGGTGCCATTCACATTGGCCCGATCATTGACGCCATAGTCGAAAGCGGCACTCAAACTGTGGCTGTCGGTGTCGATATCCAACACCCCCTGATCATCTTCGCGGATGCGAACATAATCCAATGACCAATTCCCGACATCCCCCAGCTTGTCGAACCCCACATACAAAGTCGTCGACGCATAATCCTCGGGCGGGGGGGCGGCGTTAGGGGTCGTCAGCCGATCCTGTTCGATATAGCCGCCACCGAAACGCACGGCTGTACCCTGCCAGAACCCCTCACCCTGCAAGTCATAGCGAAGGTCGGTCAGGATTTGCGAAATCCGATCTTCGGGCCAGCCGGATGGCCCCCCGACATTGGTTTTCTGGGTATCGGCAAAGATATTGAGGGCGAACCGGTTGGCGCTGTAGTCCATCGTCAATCGCCAGGTTTCGGCCCCGACCGCAACTCCGGGATTGGCGAGCGAAAAATAGTCCTGATCCACTTTTTCATAACCCAGCCCAACGGTTAAGGCCCGGTCACCCGCATCCGTGTTCAATATGTCGTAGCTTATGTGCGACAGCACTGCGTTTGCGCTGGTTTCCGGCAAGGGTCCGCCGTCATCTTCGTCCCATTGGGTCTGTGACCAAACCGACCCATAATACAAACGCCCGCCCAACAGCGTCCCGTCCAACGAAAGTGACGAGCCCTGACCGGAACCTGTCGCGCTGCCGCCATAGGGGTCACCATCGCCGGTATAGGTCTGCACGGATACTCTGAAGTCCTGCGTGGCAAAAGGTTGGAATGCAAACCTTGCCCCCTGCATGCGGCTATCTTCGTCCGCCAGCCCAGTGAAGTTGGCGGCCCCCAATGCGTCGGCACTTTGCGACGCGAAGGCACCAAGCTCTACGCGCTGATCAAACAGGCCCATATCGACCGACAGACCACGTCTGGAAACATCGCCCACCAACGCGCGGTCATAGTCGAGCATCTGATGACCCAAGCGCCCCGTAAAACTGGTCGCGCCCAAGGTGCGATTGAATTCCAACAGATACTCGGCAATATCTACCGGGTTTTCGGTGATCCGCTCGACAGGGCGGGTCGAGCCCAGATAACTGACCTGCCCGCGAAAACTGCCTTCTTCATTTTCCACGCCAAATGAACCGCTGCTTGAGGCGTTTGTTGCTTCATCGTTATTGAGCGATCGAATACTGGCCTCGTGACTGGCATCAATGGAAACCGTCAACCGGCTGCGGGCCGTGGTCGAAAAGCTGTAACTGGCGATCGGTACAAACCCGTCACCTTCAAGCAGATAGACGGTCACGTCGTGGAACTCACCCGCCAAAGGGGTGACTATGTTCAAAACAAGCTGCCCATTCTCGACCGCCGCGACATCGGTCATGTCGATACCGTCAACCTCGATCGCGACCTCTCCTGTCAAGCTGGAAATGTCGAGCGGCAGGAAAAGCGCTTGCCCACCTTCCAGCGTTCCCAGATCCTCAATCAGATCCTGTGCGGCAGCGGGGGCGCTCGCCATGGCCAATCCACCGATGTACAGCAAGCACCGGATTTTCTGTTTGAATTGTTGCCGCAATACTGCGCCCTCGTTGATCCTGTCGCAGTGCAACACCCATGTATGGCGACACCGCGGGAAAATTGTTTTGCTAAGGATCAGGAGAGAGCAGGAACGAGACAAGTCACTGCAATGTCTCAATTGTTGCTGTTGTGTATCAGCCTATGTCAAGCCCTACACAGAACAAGGCTTTAGGGCCTGCACGCCGCGTCTGAAGGGATACAATTGATACACCCACAGGGATATTCCGAGAGCGTTGCGCGAATTACAATCATCCTGCACTCAGACTGCAAAGGCATGGTGATGGCTGAATACGAATTTGTTGAAAGCGCCCCGTTCGAAGCGGGGTTTGCAGAAGTATATGACCGGCAGATCGCACCCTTTTTGCGTGGTAAAGAGGAAGAGCGCCAAGCCGCCGTCTCGCGAAGCATGATCTGGGTAAAGCTAATCGGCGCTGTCTCAGTCGTGCTGGCGGCTTTGGCATCGTATTACGTCCACCCCCTGCTAGGAATTTTTCCGCTAGCGTTCGGCGGTGGAGCCGCGCTGATTATCTATTTCGAACGCGGAAGCCGGATCAGCAAGGACGTATCAGGTTTCGTCCGTCCGATCTTGTGCAAGTTTCTGGGCAATATGGAATTGCACGCGCAGGTCCCCACAGACTTTATGCCAATAGGCCGCCTTGTTGCCCTGCAGATTTTGCCCAAGGCCGAGCGGATACGCGAGGACACCGCCATCACGGGTACGTGGCGGGATACCGGATACAAGCTGCTGAAGATGAGCTGCTCTGAAAGCTATCGCGATCACAATGACGACCGGAAATACAGAACCCTGTTCGCCGGAATCGTGCTGGAGATCGACTGCCCGGTCGAGATGCCACGCACAGTTTTCGTCAGAGATTTCGGCGAGACCCTGAACAAGCTCTATTCCTGGGCGTCGCGCAATACCTTGCCAGCCCATCGCTGGGATCTCGGTCTGGAGGATGCCGAACAGGTATTTGAAGTCTACACCGACGACCCAACCCAGCTTGGGGAATATCTAAAACCCCAATTCGCCTATACGCTGACTGACATCGCCGGGCGGTTTCAAGGAGGACGGGATTATTGCGCAGCGGCTTTTTCAGGCAGGCGGTTTTATCTCGCGCTCAGCCTGCCGCACAGTTTTATGGGGTTTGATGTCGCCGGTGCCCCTCTGAGTGAAGCAAATGACAGCATCCACCGCGCCCTGCGTGATCTGATGACGCCAAGGCAGATCATCGACGCCCTTCACACGTAAAAGGGGTGGCGTCGGCTGCGCCACGGCCTTCAGGAAAACCCAATATCGACTGAGCCAAATGGCCCGAAATCGGCGTGGATACTACTTCCCGGGGGACATTCGACCGGGCGAATGAAGCTGCCCGACAGAATAATCTGACCGGGCTCAATGCTCTGCCCGTATTGCGCCATTCGACGTGCCAGCCAGACGATGCTTTCAACCGGGTCGTTCAATACCCCTGCGCCCAAACCCGTTTCCTCAATCTCACCATCGCGGAAGGTCAACGCGCCAACCCAGCGAAGGTCAAAGGCGTCAATGGAATGACGTTCATTGCCCAGCACAATCCCCGCGTTGGCGGCATTGTCGCTGATCGTGTCATACACCGTGCGCGCCTTTCCGGTTTCGGGGTCAACACGTTGAATACGGGTATCAAGAATTTCAATCGCCGGCGTGACGTAGTCCGTAGCGGCAATAACGTCGTCACGTGTGACGTTTTCACCCCCCAGTGCCGACTTCATGACAAAGGCAATCTCAGTTTCTATCCGCGGTTGGATAAAACCCCCTGCTGGAACGGTATCTCCGGTTCCGAAGACCATGTCATCAAACAGGATGCCGCTGTCGGGTATGTCGATATTCAGCGCGTATTGCATCGCTTTTGAGGTCAAGCCGATCTTCCAGCCAATCACCTTACGGCCCGAGGCCAGTTTCTGGCGGTAAATTGCTTTCTGCACGGCATAGGCATCATCCATGCCCATCTCGGGGTGGCGCAGGCTCAGCAGCCCGATTTGGATGCCTGTGCGTTCTGCCTGCAGCAGATCGGCGGCGGCGCGAGCGTGATCTTCGGGTATCATGGCTGCTCATCCTCGACGGTGTTGCGCAATGTGCCGATACCTTCGACCGAAACCTCGACGACGTCTCCCGGCACAAGATATCTGGGGGGATCGAACCGTGCCCCTGCCCCCGTTGGTGTCCCCGTTACAATGATGTCTCCGGGCTGCAGCGTCATGAAGGTCGAGATATACTCAATCTCATGCCGGATGGGGAACATCATGCGGTTCAGGGAATCCTCCTGACGCAGTTCCCCGTTTACGCGGGTTTGAATGCGGGCGTTATCCAGTTGCCCCGCATCGGTGAAAGGCACCAACCATGGGCCAATCGCACCTGAATTGTCCCAATTTTTGCCCTGCGTCACGTTGAACTTGGCATGGCGCACCCAATCGCGGATCGTACCTTCGTTACAGAGCGTCAGCGCCGCGATATGATCATAGGCGTTCTCCTGCGAGATCCGGCGCCCACCCTTACCGATCACGATCGCCACCTCGCCTTCATAATCCAACGTGTGGTTTTCCGGCGGCCGGATCAGCGGGCGATTGTGGCCTGTAAAGCCGCTGGCGAAGCGTGGGAACAGCGACATGTATTTCGGCTGCGCGCTGCCATCTTTGTATTCTGCGTTCCGGTCGGGAAAATTCACGCCGACACACAGGATACGGCGCGCATCGGGCATTACCATTTCATACGTGAAGTCCGTGTGCGTCACCGGATTTTTCCGGGCGGTATCAACCAACTGTCCAAACGCACCTGCCGCAATTGCTTCGAATAAACTGCCATAATCCGGAAAGGCTTCGTTTAACGCAATTGCGCCCTCGTCAGTGATGGCCCCGAAATAGGGGCGTCCGTCGGCGGTATAGGTCGCAAGCTTCATGTCAGAGCCTCCCAGACCTCGTTGATCACATCAGCAGCCATCAAAACATCATCCCGTGTGGTATCGAATTGCCCCACCTGAAAGCGGATGATCTTGCGCCCGTTGAACATGCCCTGTGTCAGATAAATCCGACCATCGTCATTCAGCGCATCCACCAGGCGCTGTTGCATCGCATCATCGCCCGGACAACGGAATGAAAACAGGCTAAGGATAGGACCTGTCGTGATCTCGAACCCGTCCATTGCTCCTATTTTATCGGCAAGCTCATTTGCCCAGACAACATGGTTGCGGATACGGTCGCGCAGGCCGTCCAATCCGTAAGAACGTAGCAGGAACCAGATTTTCAACGCCCTGAACCTGCGGCCCAATGGAATGGTCCATTCGGAATAGTTCGTGACCTCGGCCCCTGTTGTTTTCAGATACTCGGGCTCGATCTTCAACGTGTTGAGTTGCGGTGTCGCGTCCCGCAGAAACTGGATCGCGCAATCAAACTGTGCGCCCAGCCATTTATGAGGATTGAAGACGATGCTGTCATAGCGATCCGCCCCGGCCCACAGCGCTTGGCGGAACTCGGGGCAAATCATGGCTGATCCGGCCCAGGCAGCATCAAGATGGGTGTATAGGTCATGCTTGTGCGCGATATCCGCAACGGCCATCAGATCATCGCAGGCCCCAACACCCGTGCCCCCGGTGATCGCGATAATCCCGGCCGGAACATGCCCGGTGGCCAAATCGCTTTGTATCGCAGCCTCAAGCGCGGCGGGATCAATTGCATAGGTTGACCCCTGCGTCGGCAACTTGACCAGATTGTCCTGCCCAATCCCGGCAACCCAACAGGCCCGGTCAATCGACGAATGCACCTGATCCGAGCAGTAGATCCGCAGTGCGCCCTTCGTATTCAATCCTTCGCGGTTGCCGGTAAACCCGGTGGCGCGTTCTCGCATGGTCAGTACCGCCGACAAGGTGGCTGAAGACGCGCTGTCCTGAATGACCCCTCTCATGCCATCGGGCAGACCAAGCGCCTGGCGCAGCCAATCGACCATTACGGTTTCGACCTCGGTCGCGGCGGGCGAGGTTTGCCACAGCATGCACTGAGCTGCGATTGTGGTCACCAACATCTCGGCCAACATCGAGGGCGGCGCGGCGTTGGCTGGGAAATAGGCAAAGAAACGCGGGTGCTGCCAATGGGTCATCCCTGGCATGACGATCCGCTCGAAATCGGCCATGATGGTTTCCATCGCCTGCCCGGAATCTGGTGGTGACGCGTCAAGCTGTGCGGCAATATCCCCCGGTTTTGTCTGCGCCCGAACAGGGCGATCCGACAGGGTTTGGTGATAATCGGCAGCCCATTTCGATATGTGCTGCCCCCAATGTGAAAACTCATCCCAGTTCATCAATTCGCCCTTATGCACCGCCTCGATCAACTGGATTTGACCCTTGCGGCCTTCAATTTTGTGTCGCTGAGTGGTTTCGGCCTAGACCGAAAAGCTGATATTTGCCTGACCCGTTCCGGAACTACCGAAATAGGGCGTATAGATGTCAATTTCGCCCTTGTAGCTGCCCCATCCAAGAGCCCCGAACAAAAGCGCCGTATCGTTCATCGCGCATTCTCCGGTGCATTTCTTGGCGTAATCAGGAAGAAGCTCCAGAAATTCTTCGAACCTTCCCTGTTGCCACAGTTCGATCACCCGAAGGTCCATCTGGCGGTTGAACTCACCATTCACAGCGTTCAAGCCATCGACCGAGCGTTCGTTGGGGGTGAAATCGTGACTCAATGAGCCCGAAGCCAGTATCGAAACATTGCGATCCGAACGGCGAATGCCTTCGGCTATGCCCTCGCCCCAGACGCGATTTTCCTGAATTGATGAGAACTGGTTGACGGCCACCGGCAACACCCGAGCATTCACACCGTCATTGATGAAATGCATTGGCAGCAGCGTGCCATATTCCATCCCCATGTCAGGGTGGGAATGGCCCAAAGCCCGCTCTCCCCGTTCCTGAAGAACCTCCAGAATAGTCTCCCCTAATTCGCGATCACCACGGTAGTCGAATTCCATATCCGCAAGCATGTGAGGCAATTCATGACTGATGAAGCGGCCCCTGTGATATTCCTTGGTATTCAGGTGAAAGCCCTGATTGGTAATCCAGTGGGTGTCGAAGATGACAAACGTATCGACTTTGCGGTCGATCGCGTCCTGTCGCAGGCGCGCGTATCCATCAATGGCAGGTTGTCTGATACCCTTATATTTAGGCATCGTATGGGACATCCAAATACTGGGCACATGCGTGATCTTGGCCGCCTGCACTATTTTACCCATGACAGTTCCTCCTCATTTACAAGGCGTTTCATGCGGCTGGTTTGCTGCAATGAAACTGCTCGTGATCCACTCCTGTTTTCTGGAATTGTGGATATTAACCCACGCTCCTTGCGACAATCATAGGACATCCGCACCAACCTGGGCACCAATCCAAACTGCGTTAGGTCCCAAGTTGCGTGATTTTGTGCTGACCCGTCGCGAACCCAATGTGTTTTTGCTCCATGTAGAACTCAAAGCTCCAATCGCCGCCGTCACGACCAATGCCAGATGCTTTGACACCGCCAAAGGGTGTGGGCAGGTGGCGCACATTCTCGGAGTTCACCCATATCATTCCCGCCTCTAACCTGTCGGTAAAACGCAACGCCCGCGTCAGGTCGTTTGTCCAGACATATCCGGTCAGACCGTATGGCGTATCGTTTGCAATCCGCAGTGCTTCATCTTCGGTCGAGAACGGGATCGAGGTCAGCACAGGGCCAAAAATCTCTTCCCGTGCGATGCGCATCTGGTTGTTTGCATTGGTAAACAGCGTTGGTCGCACGAAGTAACCTGTGTCGTCGATCTTTTCTCCTCCTGCCGCGATGGTTGCCCCATCTTCCTTGGCAATGTTGAAATAGCTTGTGACCTTGTTGAAATGTTCCTCGGTCACCAACGGTCCGATCTCGGTGGTCGGGTCAAGGGGGTGGTCGACCTTGATCTTGTTGACGCGCTCGACAAGCTTGGCCTCGAATTCATCCTTGATCGTGTCCTGAACCAGCAAACGTGAGGAGGAAGTGCAGCGCTCACCGTTGATCGAGTAGATCATGAAGATCACCGCATCCAGGGCCCGGTCCAAATCGGCATCATCGAATACGATAACGGGGTTCTTTCCGCCCAACTCAAGATGGTTGCGCTTGAGCGTGTCGGCCCCCTGCTTGGTGATCAGGCTACCCGTCCTGCTTTCGCCGACAAACGCGATGGCGCGGATTTTCGGGTGTTCGCACAGCGCTTTGCCTGCCTCCTCCCCAAACCCGTTCACGGTGTTCAAGACCCCTTTTGGCAGACCCGCATCCTCGGCAATTTCCACCAGAAGCCGCGCTGTAAGCGGGCTGGCTTCGGCCGGTTTGTGAACCACCGTGCATCCCGCTGCAAGCGCCGGAGCGATCTTCCACGTCGAGAGCATAAACGGCGTATTCCAGGGCGTTATGACACCGACCGGCCCAATCGGTACGCGCGTCGTGACATTCATGAGTGTCGGGGATTTCAGATGCTGACCGTCCCGCGCCTGCACAACCTGATCGGCAAAATAGCGAAAATTCTCTGCCCCGCGCAGGGCGGCCTTGGACATGAATTTCAGCGCCTGTCCCGTATCCCAACACTCGCACAAAGCGATGTCTTCCGCCCGCGCCTCGATCCCCTCGGCCACGCGGATCAGGATTTTGCGACGCTCGGTTGCAGCCATGTCCCGCCAGTCTGAAAACGCTTCGGCCGCTGCATCTGCGGCAGCGTTGATATCCTCTGAGTTCCCCCGCGCAACTTCGCAAATTACGCTTTTGTCAACCGGCGTCGTATTCAAAAACGTACCGGCGGACCCGCTTCTGTCTTCACCTGCAACACGGTTTTGAATCCCGTCCGAGCGGAACCGCGCCAATAACCCATGCAGTTTTTCAAGGTTCTGCTCCAAGCTACTCATGTCGGATCCTCCAGATGGTCGCGGATCGTGCCGCATTTCGGGGAAAGCTTTGCGTCTATCTCTCGCAACTCGGATGACAGTGCGATCGAATGCGTCTTCATTGCGGGCGCAAGGAAAGCCCGTGCAGCTTCAAACAGGTGTTCGATCACGTTCTGCTTGACCTTTTCTGTCCGCCCTTCGCGCAAGCGAACGGACATATCAACAAACCCGTGCTTGGCGGCACCATCGGCGATTGAATAGTGATCGACGCGTATTGCCCGCACACGCACCCCAGGCAGGGGCAGCGCATCTAATTCACCAGCCGCACGCCTGAGCGCATCACAAAGTCCGGCGATATCCACTACCTTCTCCAGGTTTCCAGAATATTCGATGTGGATATGCGGCATGGGCGAACCTATTTTATTTGCCATGTTAAATAATATTATGCCTAACGGATGTTGCAGCCCTGAGTCAATCGCTTTATTTAACATGTGATATAATTGAGGATCAGTCTATTGCCAGATACTCAGAAGCCCCAAAAAGGCACTACGCTTCCGACCACTTCGCAGTCTCTTCCCGTATCGCTCATTCGCGCGCGCGAAGCTGTCATGGCACCGGTCCGAAAGATGCTTCAGAAAGCAGGAATTACCGAACAGCAATGGCGTGTCTTGCGCGTTCTGAGCGAAAGCGGAAAAATGGATACCGGCATGTTGGCCAAGCGCGCCGCGCTGATGTCACCCAGCCTAAGCCGGATCGTACAGTCGATGGAAAACGCAGGTCTCGTTTCCCGAACGGCAGATCCCGAGGATCGTCGCCGCCAATACATCGCTATCACGGACGCCGGACAAGCGATCATCGACAACCATATGACCGAAGCGCTGGATATCGCGGCCTATTACCGCGACATCCTTGGGGTCGATGACCACAACACGCTGGTGAACCTGTTACAGAAACTTGCACAAGGCCTTGATGATCGGGACAAGGCCCCCTGAGGGTTCAAACCGCGTTCAATCCCTTATCCAACGCCATGACGATTGTCGTCACGTCGTCTTCGCTCAGAACCAGTGGAGGGGAAAGGATGATGTTGTTGCCGGACACGCGCACCATGGCACCAGCGTCATAAGCGGTCTTCTGAACTGCGCCAATCGTGGCCTTGTCGATAGGTGCCTTGGTATCGCGATCTGACACAAGCTCGATGGCGCACATCAAACCGTATCCGCCCCGCACATCGCCGATTACATCATATTTTTCGCCAAGCTTTTTCAGCCCCGCGTGCAGTTGCGCCCCGCGCTTTGTCGCATTGTCTTTGACGTTCAGGCGTTCGGTCTCTTTCAGGCAGGCAATGGCAGCGGCTGCGCCGACCGGATGACCTGAATAGGTATAGCCCGATCCGATCGCTGCCTTGCCAGATGTGTCGCTCTCGAATACCTCCGAGATCGCATCGCTGATCATAACAGCTCCGAAGGGGAAATACCCGTTGGTGATGGCCTTGGCGGTCACCGCCATGTCCGGCTGCACACCAAAGCGGCGCGATCCGCTCCATGCTCCGGTGCGGCCATAAGAGGTGATGACTTCGTCTGCGATCAACAAAATCCCATGCCTTGAGCAAATCTCGCGCACGCCGGGCATGAAACTTTCATGCGGTGGGATCACCCCGCCCGCGCCTAGAACGGGTTCCATGATCATGGCGGCAATGGTCGAGGGATCCTGAAACTTGATCTCGTCCTCAAGCGCTGCAAGACATAGCTGGGCCAGTTTTTCCGGGTCGGTTTCGCCAAACGGGTTGCGATAGGTGTAGGGCGACGGAATATGATGGCAGCCGGGCATCAAAGGCTCGTACTGCGTCCGAAAGTTCGGGTTTCCGTTCACCGACGCACCCAGCGTATGCGTCCCGTGATACCCTTTCTTCAGGCTCAGGAACTTGACGCGACCGGCTTCACCACGGACCTTGTGATATTGCCGTGCAAGGCGCAAAGCGATTTCGACGCCATCCGACCCACCAGAGGTAAAAAACGCGCGCGACAACCCGTCAGGGGCAAAGAACTCACGCAGCATCCAACTAAGTTCAATCACCAGATCGTTCGTCGTACCGCGGAATATCGAATAATAAGGCAACCGTTCCAGCTGTTGCGAGATGGCGTCTTTCACCGGCTGACAGGAATACCCCAGGTTCACATTCCAAAGGCCGCCCACCCCGTCAACAACTGTGCGGCCATCCACATCGGTGATGCTGACACCTTCGCCCCCGACGATGATTTCAGGAGGGTTGGCAAGGCTGTCCGCCGGGTGAGCCATCGGGTGCCACAGGTGGCGTGCATTGTTTTCTTTGAGGAAATTGCTGTCCTTCATGAGATCACCTGTCGTGTCGTGGTTTCATCGCCCCAATGCGCGGGCAAATCTTCAAATTTCCCGGGGAATGTTCCGCCCAAGGCGGTTGACGCGCGGTCGGCCTCTTTCAATAGCACCAGCGCGATATCCCGCAGCTTTTCCGGCTTGGCCCGCACACTCGGCACCGCCACAGCCAATGACCCGAGAACACGCCCCCCCTCACCAAATAGCGGTGCACCGACCGAGCTGACGCCTTCGTCAAATGCGCCGGTTACGGACGCGACCCCGTGTAGACGCACATGGTCAATTTTATCTTTCAGATCGGCAGGGTTCGAAATCGTCTGATCCGTGTATCGCGACAACGGCCTGCTCATGATCCGGGTCAGCCATTCATCAGGACAAAACGCCAGAGCCGCAATGCCGGACGAGGTGGCGTGCAGTGGCAGCATCTCGGAAATGTCGAAATTCACCTGAATGCCATGCAAAGCCGGATCAGCATGGGCAACCGGTGACAATGCATCGCCTTGCAGAAGGCTCACATGGGCCAATTCACCCACCGCTTCGGACAGCTCGAAAACGATCGGCTGCAAGAGTTTTCGTACCGGGAATAGAGTCTCGCGCAGGGCCGAAAGGCGCAACAGGGCCGGACCAAGGCGATAGGCGCGCGTATCCGGGTGTTGTTCAAGATAGCCGTTTTCCGCAAGCTCCGTCAGGTGACGATGTATCGTCGCCTTGTCCCGCCCCGTGAGGCGCACAAATTCCCCCAACCCGATTTCGGCCCGGTCCCGGGCGAAAAGCGACAACAGGTCCAGCGCTTTTGTGATTGTTCCCATCTATCGCCCTCCGTATTCGAAGAAAGCTGCTATTTCACGGGCAAATGCCGCGCGATCTACTGGACCTTCAGCCAAGGATTGACGTGCCTTCTGCGTGACATCTTCGCCAACATAATCAGCATACTCTTCGACCAGATCCGCGATGAATTCCTGCGTCATTTCAGGGTGGTGCTGAACGGTGAAAACTGAATCCCCGATCACAAACCCTGCAATGGGGCAGCCCGTGCTTGCAAACACGCGCCTTGCGCCATCGGGCAAAGCCCCCACCTGCTCAATATGCGAGCCGTAAAGGTGCCAGCCGTTGCTGTGATCCGACCAAGGCACGGGCACAACGCTTTTGGTTTCAATCCGCCCATGCGCCCACCCTTTCGGGTTTCGAATGATCGGCGCGCCCAGAGTTTTCGCGATGATCTGATGCCCGAAACAGGCACCAAACAGGGGAATCCTTCGGCTTATGATCTCTTGGATCAGGCCCTCAAGCTGCTGCATCCACGGGGCATCTTCGGTGACCGATGCGGGGCTGCCGGTGATCATAACCCCATCGAATTCTGAAAGGTCTTCGGGGAACTCTCCCTTACAGACCCAGTATCCCGTGACCTCCCAATCGGGGCGGACCTCGGCAATCATGGACGCAAATTTTTCGTCATCCAACGGGCGCGCTTGTGCAAAAGCGCTGAAGTCGGTGTTGGTGACAAGGGTCGCTAGTCGCATCTCAGACAAACCACACATAGAAATCAAGCAGAGCATCAGGCTCCAGTTCGCGCGTCTTACGGAATTCGCGCTCTTTCATGAAGGCATGATTTTCAACCAGCTCGCGACCAACGGCATCCACCAACGCTGTGTCGGCCTGCAGGTCCTGGATGGCTTTGCGCAGGTTAGGGGCCGTACCGGTGCGCGCATCGACTTTGTCGAACCCGTCTCCGGTCTCAATGGGGGGCAGGTTCATGTTGGCTTCGAACCCAAGACGGGCAGCCTGCAAGACTGCGGCTGCCGCGGTGTAGGGGTTCGCGCTCGCGTCGGCCATACGGTGTTCTAAACGGGCTTTTGCGCCGCCTTCGCCCGACACACGTGTCGTGACCCCGCGGTGATCACCCCCCCAGTTTTTCCAATACCCCGACAGGGATGCCGGTTGAAGACGGCGATAAGATCCTGCGGTTGGCGCAATCAGCCCAGCCAGGCCTTCGTGATGGTGCACCAACCCTGCAAGGCATCCACGCGACAGGTCGTTCAGGTGATCGGGGCCACCAACCTCGCCGGTCGCAAGCGCATTCTTGCCATCGGCATCCTGAAACGAAAAATTGATATGCATTCCGGACCCGCCAAGCTCGGACAAGGGTTTGGGCAGGAATGTCAGGACGATCCCGTGATCCAACGCAATCTCGCGGGCCATCTGCCGGAAAAGCACAATGTCATCAACCGCTGTCAGCGCATCGTCGAATGTCAGGGTGTATTCGAATTGCGGGCTGTCATATTCGGCTGTGATCAAGTCAAGCCGGAACCCCATTTCCAGCGCCTTGTTCCAGATCACATCATTGATCCGCATCGGATCGGCAAAGGGGCCCGTGCCATACACGCCACCGCCCGGTGCATCATAAGGCCTCAAGCGGCCGTCCTCGCCGCCCTGCAAGGCATAGGCCTCAAGCTCGATCCCCAGCATCGGCTTCAACCCGTGTTTTTCCCAGTCCGAAATGGCCCGTTTGAGGGCCCCACGGGGACACAACGACAGCGGTGCCCCATCTGCGTCATACAGATCCCCCAATACGACCGAGGTATTGGGCTCCCACCCTTTGCGCACATCCTCCCCCCGCCAGCGCAACTCCATGTCTGGCGCCCCTTCGCGGACTTTTGCGTGCGGCGCATCCAGCAGCAGGTCCCGGTCATAGTGCACGCCGAACGTGGCACGCGCGAAACGCGTGGATGCGTCACCGATCTTGCTGGCGGGCATGTACTTGCCGCGTGGGATCGACAGGTGGTCGATAAAGAGGGCGCGTAAACGATTGGACATGGAAAACCTATTGCAGAGTGACGCGAACAGGCATCCGTTTGATGCCGTTTACAAAATTGGACCGCACAAAGGCTTCAGACCCGTCGGGTTCGATGGTCTTGATCCGGCTGACCAATTCCTCAAACAAAACGCGCACCTCAAGTCGGGCCAGATGCATTCCCAAACAGACATGCGGACCGCCCTGCCCCCAACCCAACTGGCGGTTGGGCTTACGCGACAGGTTCAGCCGGTACGGATCTTCGAACATGGTTTCGTCCCGATTGGCCGAGATAAACCAGTACAAAACCTTGTCGCCTTCCCTGATCTGCTGGCCATGGACTTCGACATCCTTCATTGCCGTCCGGCGGAAATACGTCGCGGGGGAAGCCCATCGCACAATCTCATCCGCCGCCGTACCCCAAACCTCGCCCGATCGCAGCTCTTCCAACAAACCGTCCTGCCGGGCAATCGCCTGAATACCCGCCGCAATCGAATAGCGGGTCGTGTCATTGCCTGCCGCGACCAGCAGGCAGAAGAAGTTGCGGAACTCGGTTTCCGAGATCGTCTCTCCATTTTCGTCCGGCTGAAGGATCAGGTGCAGAATGCCGCTGGTATCGCCCGTGGCATTCTTCCTTTCCATCAATGTGCGAGAGTATTCGTATAATTCGGCCCCGGCAGGCGAGTTGAAGGGCATCAAGCGGAATGCGTCAGTCTCCATCCGGTCCACGACATGGTCCGTGAAATCCGGATCGGAATTGGCCATCAATGCATCGCCCTTATCCACCAGCCACGGCAGGTCCTCATCCGGGGCACCCAGGATTTGACCCAGCATCCGCATCGGAAGCTCGCGCGCAATATCGCGCGTTGCGTCAAAGCTGCCTTTCTCCAGTGCCTTGTCCAGAATGGGTCCGCAAAGATCGCGTATCTGGTCTTCAAACCCGGCGACAACCTTGGGAGAGAACGCCTTGGCCACCTTCATGCGAACTTTGCGGTGATCTTTTCCATCGGTTTCCTGAAACGTCCGGCGCGCCATGTATTCCTCGTAAGTCTGGTCCTCCATTCGGATTCCGCGCGCCGAGGAAAATGTTTCGACATCCCGCACCATCTTGTCGATATCCGCGTGGCGCGTGATCGACCAATACCCTTTACCGCCGTCGAATTCGGACCAATGGCACGGGGCCTCACGCCGCAGTCGTGCGAACGTGTTGTAAGGTGCGCCGCCCGCGAAACTGTCATGCGAGCCGAGGTCCGCGAACCCGTCATCGTCAGGAACCCACATGGTCATAGAAACGTCTCCGTCTTTGTTGTTTCTTGCGATTTTCGAAGTGGCGGTGCGACCGGCCCGAGATGCGCTTGGCAAACGTGTTCGACGCCTTTTTCTGCGGTGAGCGCCGATCAACCGGCCGCCATTCGCGGCGAACCCGCCAGATGGTCGAAACGACTATGATCACGATCACGCAGAACAGCAGAAAAGCGATCGGGCGGTCGATAAAGTCCAAAGGGGTTTTGACCCGGGCCAGCGACGCCCTGAGCTTGACCTCCATGATGCCGCCCAGAACCATCCCGAGGATGATCGGCACAATCGGCATGTTCAGGCGTTTAAGAACAAACCCCAAAAGGCCGAACACCGCGGCGATGATACAGTCCATCGTCGAATTTCGGATCGAATAGACGCCGACAAAACTGAGCAACAGGATACACATTCCCAGAAAGCGATTGGGTATGCGCGTGAGATGAACAAGCCAACCTGTTGAGACCAGCAAAAAGCCCACGACGATCACGTTCAGAACCAAAAGCGCGATATAAAGCGCGACAACAAAGTCCATGTCATTCTGGAACAGCCCCGGACCGGGCACCACGTTGTGAACGTAGAACACAGACAACATCATCGCGGTCAGCGCCTCACCCGGAATCCCCAATGCAAGCAGCGGGATCATGGCGGCGGCGGGTACGGCATTATTGGCGGTTTCCGAGGCGATCAATCCCTCGGACGAGCCATGGCCAAACGCCTTTGGGTTTTTGGATAACTTGCGGGCAGAGGTGTAGGACATGAACTGAGCGGTGAATTCACCAACACCCGGGATCATACCCATCACGACCCCGAAACTGGCCGAGATCGCCGCTACGCGCGGGTGGCGCGCCAGTTCGCGAAAGCCTTGGAACAGCGACCCGCGCGACCGTGGCAACCGGATCTTCTCATCATCCATTGTCAGCAGCAAAAACGCTTGCGATAGCGCAAAAAGGCCCAGCACGACCACGATCAGATCAAGCCCTCCGGCCAGCCAGCTTTGGCCGAAAGTGAAACGGCGTGTATATGCTGCCGGTTCCAATCCCACCGTGCCGATCAGGATACCGAACCCCGCAAGGGCCGCGGCAATAGCCATCTGTCCCTTGTGCGCAACAACGACCAGCACGAGGCCAAGCAATGCAGCAAGGAAGATTTCGCGCGAACCGAACATCGGGGCAATCTTGGCCAGTACCGGAGACAGGAAAATCAGGCAGATAACCGAGAACAACCCACCCAGGAAACTGGCGGAATAGGCAAGTGACAAAGCCCGGCGCCCCTCGCCGCGTAATGTCATCGGGAACCCATCATAGGTGGTCAGCGCGTTTACGGCGGTGCCGGGCGTATTGATCAGGATCGCGGGGATGGACCCGCCATACATCGAAGACCCGTAGATACCCAGCAGCAGGGTCAATCCGACGATCGGGTCCATCGAAAATGTCGCGGGCAGCAGGATGGCGATGGCAACAGCCGGACCAACCCCCGGAATGGCACCAATGGCGACGCCCCCGACCGCGCCAACCAGCAGGGCAAGCATCACGTCCCAACGCGCCAGAACATCAACTGCTGAAAAAATCAGGTCCATCAGAGATACACCAGAAAGAACGTCCGGATTGAATCCGGCAGAAGTTCATAGATTTGCGCACCCGGAATGCTGACGCCCAACATGCCCTTGAACAGCACCACCATGGCGATTGCGAATACCGCCGCAATGCCCACAGCCAGCCGCGAGCGATATCCCAGCCGATATGTCAGCGCGCAGGCGAAAAGGATGCTCATCGGCATAAAGCCAAGACGCGGAACAGCCACCACGTACACCAGAAACCAGACCAGATATTCCAGCGGCTCTGCCCAGCGTCTGGCTTCGATCCAGTCCAAAGCATTCGGCCTTCTGCGGCGCATCAATCGGTAGTGAACGGCAAAGCCTGCAAGCATTGTGATCAACGCAATAGCAGGCCACAAACGTGGCTGGCTGCCGATATTTCGGGCCTTTTCCGTCCACTCGGTCTGACTGCCGATCTGGGACAGCAGAACAAGCGTCACAATCAGACCTGCAATAACAAAAACAACCTGTCCGGACGTCTTTGTCTTGACCTGTAAAAGCTCGGAATTGTCCATTCAACACGGTCCTCGGCAAAGCGTGAGAGGGCGAGGCACGCCCGCCCTCTCAGGATCGCTATTACTGACCCAGCGCGTCTGAGATGGTACCCAGCGTTGCCTTGTCTTCCGCGATTACGGCAGCGCTTTCATCGGCATTCAGCCAATAGACCAGCGCCCCGGTTTCTTCCGCCAGTTTCTGAGCGCGTTCGCTCTTGACCGTTTTCTCAGCCACGGCAGCAATTTTGTCTCGCACATCGGCGGGCGTGTCCTTGGTCACAAACAGACCATTCCAAAGCGAGATATCGAGGCTCGGCTCTACCTCACCAATCGCAGGCGTGTCTGGAACTTTGCTGATCCGCTCGCCCGTGATCGAAACCAGAACCTTCACATCATCAAGACACGGCAGGATAAGCTGCAATGTGGTGTTGATGACATCCGCGTCACCCGAAGCAAGCGTGTTGCAATCCAACGCGTCAAACGCCGCATCACCGCCCCATTCAAAACCCATCGTCGAAGACAGGGCTTTGGTGACCTGAGTGGGCGTCAGCACGTCACCAAAATGTCCAAGGAAGACTTCGTTTTCCTTGGCGTGGTCGGCCAATTCCTGCATCGTCGAATAGGGGGCGTTGCCCGATGCCGCGATAACAAACGGATAGGTTAGGAAAATGCCGATGGGGTCGAACTTCTCGGGCGTCAGCTCGGGAATATCAATCTCATGTCCGATCAACGAAACAGCCGGAACAAAAGACCCGATTGTGTAACCGTCTGCCGGGGCTGTCGCCACTTCGACAGCGCCGGGGAACGGGCCGCCCCCACCGCCGGGTTTGTTTACCACAGCCGCCGGAACGCCGTACTCTGCCTGGAAATCTTCGGCGATCATCCGGGTCAGCACGTCTTCCAGATCGCCCGGAGGCCAAGGGACAATAAAGCTGACGGGCTTTTCAGGATACTCGGCCAGGACCGGACCGGCCAGACCAATAGCAAGTGCGGCCAATGCGGCCTTGGCTTTGATGGACATATCATCTCCCTGCGATGCGTTGCTATATCGGTTTATTATTTGAACCTTTAGTATCATTTATTCTGAGCCGGTTTCTTCACCTGTCAACAAAAAAATCATTATTGACAAATGCACGTTTAAAGATTGACACTTTTTTTGACACCTTCGGTTCATTATTCAAACCTTTGAGGCCCAATTTGGACAGCGCAAGAATTGAGGAACTTCGGTCGCGGGCGATCCCTCCTGCTCAACATGTGATCGACGGGACTAGCCGCAAAGCGTCGAACGGCGGCACGTTGGATGTTGTCTCTCCTATCGACGGCACGACTATAACGACCTTGGCGAAAGGCACCCGGCGCGATGCTCAAGAAGCGATCAAATCCGCACGCGCGGCCTTCGACGATGGCCGGTGGTCTGCGCTGGCACCGGGCGCCCGCAAAAAAATCCTGCTGAAATGGGCTGATCTGATCGAAGCAGAGGCCGAAGAATTGGCCGTTTTAGGTGTGCGCGACAACGGGACCGAAATCGGCATGGCGTACAAGGCCGAACCACTCAGCGCCGCTGGCACAATTCGTTACTTTGCCGAAGCGATCGACAAGTTATATGGCGAGATTGCACCGACCGCACCGGACGCACTGGGGTTGGTTCACAAACAGCCTGTCGGCGTAGTCGGGGCAATCGTGCCCTGGAACTTCCCGCTGATGATCGGAAGCTGGAAGCTGGGGCCAGCATTGGCCGCTGGGTGCACCGTGGTTTTGAAACCCGCGGAAACGGCGTCCTTAACCCTGATCCGGCTGGCTCAACTGGCGCTGGACGCCGGAATGCCCCCCGGCGTTTTCAACGTCGTGACTGGTGAAGGTGCGGTCGTCGGCGCCGAAATCGCGGAATCCCATGATGTCGACATTCTTGTTTTCACAGGCTCAGGCGCGACAGGGCGGCGTCTGATGGAAGCTTCGGCAAAATCCAACCTCAAACGCGTGTATCTGGAACTTGGTGGAAAATCCCCGAATATCGTCTTTGCGGATGCCCCGAACCTGACCGAAGCCGCAAAAGTCTCGGCCGCCGGTATCTTTCGGAATTCCGGTCAGGTTTGCGTCGCCGGGTCGCGGTTGCTGGTTCAGCGTGAAATCCATGACGCGTTCGTCGAGATGCTGGTGCAGAACGCCGAAGCCATGCGGGTCGGCGACCCGCTCGACCCCGGAACCCAGGCCGGGGCCGTGAATTCAGAAAGCCAGTTGGCCCAAAACCTTGCTTTTGTTGAAGAAGCGCGCATTGCGGGCCGCACGATCGTCACTGGCGGCACTCGGATACTACAAGACACGGGCGGAACTTACATGGCCCCGACCATCATAACGGGCGTACAACCCCAAGACCGCATCGTTTGCGAAGAGGTTTTCGGACCCGTTCTGACCGTACAAGCCTTTGACACCGAAGAAGAAGCCATCGCGCTTGCCAACGCCACCAAGTACGGTTTGGCCGCTGGGATCTGGACGGCGAACCTGTCGCGCGCGCACCGGATGATCGCGAAAATTCAGGCCGGGGTCGTTCATGTCAACACCTATGGCGGGGCGGACATCACGGTGCCGCTGGGCGGTGTCAAACAATCCGGAAATGGGCATGACAAGTCCTTGCATGCGTTCGATAAATATCTTGACCTAAAAACCGCCTGGATCAAACTTTGAGTTAAGGATAGCCGTGTGACCCTTCCCGCAAAGTCAGAAGAACTTATGCATCGCAGGGCCCGAGTGTTGGGACCCAATGTATCTACGTTCTATGATGAGCCTGTTCACTTTGTAAAAGGTGATGGCGTTTGGCTTTGGGACGCGGACGGGCGCAAATATCTGGATTGCTACAACAATGTCCCCCATGTGGGTCATTGCAACCCACGCGTGGTCGAGGCGATCTGCCGACAGGCATCAACGCTGAACACCCACACCCGCTACCTTCATGATGGCATTCTCGACTATGTCGAAAAGCTGACTGGGACAATGGATTCTTCGTTGGATGCCGCCATTCTGACATGCACGGGGTCCGAAGCGAATGACATCGCCCTGCGTATGGCCGAAGCGATGACAGGCAAGCGGGGCATTATCGCGACCGACGCAACCTATCACGGCAATACTGCTCTGGTCAGCCAGTTGAGCAGGTCAAATGAACCCACGGTTGGTTTCGGGCTTGGCCGATACATCCGTTTCGTCGACGCGCCCGACAGCTATCGTAACCCGGACCCGGATGGTGCGGTCTTTGCCGCAGCGGTAGCGACCCAAATAGCTGAACATGAAAAAACCGAAGCAGGCTTCGCCGCATTGATCCTATGCCCCTATTTCCTGAACGAAGGGTTCCCGGATCATCCCGACGGGTGGCTGAAACCCGTGGCCGAGGTTGTGCGCAACGCGGGCGGTCTTTTGATCTGCGACGAGGTTCAATCAGGCTTTGGGCGAACGGGCACGCATTTCTGGGCGCATCAGAAAATGGGGGTGGTTCCGGATGTCGTGACCCTGGGCAAACCGATGGCCAACGGTCATCCGGTTGGCGGCGTGGTCGCGCGCAGTGAAATTCTTTCGACCTTCCGCAATGGGTATCGGTACTTCAACACCTTCGGCGGCAACCCTGTGTCCTGTGCGGCAGCGATGGCTGTCCTGCAGGAAATCGAAGATCGTGATCTGGTCGCGCACGCCAATACTGTCGGCAATTATGCTCGTACCCGGCTGGCTCTGTTGAAGGAAAAATATGAATTCGTCGGAGACGTCAGAGGGGCCGGCCTTATCTTCGGGGCTGAAATGGTTCTGGATCGCGAAAGCAAAGAACCCGCACGCGGTTTTACCGACCGTGTCGTCAACGCCATGCGCCATCGTGGGGTTATTCTTTTCAAGCTCGGGCGACACAAGAACACTTTGAAGATCCGCCCTCCAATGCCCTTTTCGATTGAAAATGCGGACCTTCTTTTTGACACGCTGGACGACGTTCTGGCCGAAACGCCGCTGACGCAATGAAGGAGATCGTCGAGCAGGCCCTATCACTCTGGGGGATGACGGATGCCGACTGGTCCTTAGTCGCGGCGCGGGAAAATCGCGTCTATCATGTCAGGCACAGAACATCTTCGTATGCATTGCGCCTGCACCGTCAGGGTTTGCACTCTGCCGCCGAGCTTCGGTCAGAACTGCAGTGGATGGCAGAACTTGCCTCTCGGGGTGTTAAGGTGCCGACACCTGTCCCTGATACGACGGGGCAGTTGATAAACCACATCAAGGGGCGTCAGGTGGACGTTCTGGAATGGCTACCCGGTCGCCCATTGGGGGACGCGGTGGAAAGGATCGCACAAGACGACCACCCTGCGATATTCTCGGCAATCGGGCGGGAAATGGCGCGGCTCCACAAGATAAGCGACGCATGGACCCCACCGGATCATTTTACGCGCTGGTCTTGGGATCGCGTCGGGCTGTTGGGGGATGAGCCTTTATGGGGTCGGTTCTGGGAAAACCCCACGTTAAATGACGAAGACCGTGCGCTTTGTCTGCGCTTTCGGGAAAAGGCCAATCATGACCTGCGACAGTCAGAGCAAAGCCTGGATTATGGCCTGATCCATGCCGATCTGGTGCGTGAAAACGTGATCGTGGACGACAATCAGATCAAGTTGATTGACTTTGACGACGCCGGGTATGGGTTTCGGTTGTTCGACCTCGCGACAACGCTTTTGAAGTTTCGAAACGAGCGGGATTTCGTTCAGCTGCAAGCTGCCCTTCTAGCCGGATACCGTTCAGAGCGACAGATCAACTCCGAACACCTTGAATTGTTCATGGCGTTGCGTGCGGCAACCTATCTCGGCTGGATCGTGCCGCGATTGGACGAAGATGGTGCGGCAGACCGCAACGCCCGGTTTCTCGAAACCACCCGAGACCTTTTGACACTGTACCTTGACTAACTCGCATGCACCGGAGGATCCCATGGCCCAAAAGACAGTCCTGCTGATTGGCACATACGACACAAAAGAACCCGAGATGCGCTTTATCGAAGAGGTGGTCAAAGCCCAGGGTGCCGATGTACTGACAATGGATGTTTCGGTATTGGGCGATCCCGAAAGCCCAACAGACATCAGCAAGCACGATGTCGCCGCGGCTGGCGGAATGACCATAGAAGAAGTCATCGCGCAAGGTGACGAAAACAAGGCTTTTCGGGTTATGTCCGCCGGGGCAGCCGCTGTCGTTTCGCTAGCCTATTCCGAAGGGCGTTTCCACGGAATGCTGGCAATCGGCGGAACGATGGGTACTGATCTGGCGTTGGACTGCGCGCAGGCGCTGCCGATGGGGGTGCCAAAATACATTGTTTCAACCGTCAGTTTTTCCCCCCTGATCCCGCCGCATCGCTTGGCTCCGGATATTCAGATGATCCTGTGGGCCGGTGGTTTGTATGGAATGAACTCGATCTGCCGATCCTCGCTGAGTCAGGCGGCCGGAGCCGTTGTCGGCGCGACCAAAGCCGCCATAGAAGTGGACCGCAGCAAACCCTTGATCGGGATGACCAGCCTCGGCTCATCCTGCCTGCGCTATATGAAGAGTTTGAAACCAGCGCTGGAAGAGCGCGGCTTTGAAGTGGCCGTGTTTCACTCGACAGGCATGGGGGGCATGGCATTTGAGAAGCTTGCCGGAGAAGGCGCCTTTGCCTGTGTGATGGATTTCTGCATGCAGGAGTTCGGAAACCTCATGGCTGGATCGGTCGTTTCGAGCGGCGAGGACAGGGTCACAAATGCAGGACGCGCGGGAATACCGCAAATGGTAGCGCCCGGCGCATTGGATTTGCTGGACTTCGCCGGTTGGCAGGACATCCCCGATCAATATGCGGAACGTCCTTTCCACGAGCATAACCGCCTTATCAAAAGCTCGGTCTTCACCGGAGAGGAACGCCGCGCCTGGGTACAAGAGCTTGCCAACCGCCTTGAAGCCGCAACCGGCCCAGTACACTTTTTCCTGCCTGTTCAGGGAGTGGAGGCTTGGGACAATGAAGGGGAAGAAGCCCACGATCCCGAAGCATTGCGCGATATGGTGGACGAAGCCCGGCGGGTCATGCACGGTCGAATAGACATGACCGAACTGGACGCGCATATCAACGATCCGGCTTTTTCCGAAGCAGTGCTGGCACAGTTTGATGCATGGGTCGCGGATGGGACTGTTACCACCTGACCCAGTCAATCAACGCGTGTTTTGGACCGATCTTTTGCGGATCAAAGTGGCTGTTTCTTACGCAGCGCGCAGAATTTGGGCCGTATTTTGCACGCGCTATATGCTTCAACAGTAGACCAGACCGACGCCGTCTGCCTCTATTGATTCAACAAACGGTCGGTCGTTTGGGGGCAGCGAAGAACAGATAAAAGGCTGATCGGAGACCCCGTTTCAATCGCCCAACGTGCGCAAAACAACGGTTTTGTTTAACGCATTGGCTGACTTCTGCTACTGCTTGTGGCGTGTATTTTAGAATCAATGGAGAAATTTACGTCAAATTCTCCTCCATCGGTTGGCCCTGTTTCCGCAGGTTTTTTTGTTACGAGTGCGAAGGTAAATCGGTTTGAAACTCATTGTTCAAATTCCCTGCTATAACGAAGCAGAGACACTGCCGGCAGTTCTTGCCGACATCCCGAAGGAAATCCCGGGTGTAGACAGTATCGAAGTTCAGGTCATTGACGACGGCTCCACTGACGGCACCTCGGAGATCGCGCGCGAACATGGGGCGACATATGTCCTGCGAAATCGCGGCAACAAGGGACTTGCGCGAAGTTTTCAGGTTGGGATTGATCATGCGCTGCAGGCGGGTGCGGATATCATTGTCAACACCGACGGGGACAACCAGTATTCCGGTTTATCCATTCCCGATCTCGTCGCGCCGATATTGCGCAAGGAAGCGGACATTGTTGTCGGTGACCGCAAACCCGGCGAGAACGCTGAATTTTCCACGTTGAAGCGCCTGTTGCAGCGGTTTGGGACGTCGGTCGTGCGGCGTCTCGCCGGGATCGACGTCACCGACGCGGTGTCCGGATTTCGCGCCTATACCCGCGAAGCCGCCCTGACGATCAACGTCATGACCAAGTTCAGCTATACCACCGAAACCCTGATCCACGCGGGACAGACCAGTCTGAAAGTGGCGTCTGTCCCCGTCAATGTGAACCCGGTCGAGCGCCCCTCGCGCCTGTTCACGTCGATGGGTGGGTTTTTGCGAAAACAGGCAACAACGATCCTTCGCAGCTATACGATGTATCGACCACTCAGCGCCTTTTTGACGATCGGCCTGGTGATGTTGATCATCGGAACAATCCCGGTTCTGCGCTTTCTGTTCTACTATTTCACCGGCGATGGTGAAGGCCGCGTGCAGTCCCTGATCCTGGGCGGCGTCTTTATTCTGGCTGGATACATAACCATGATCATCGCGCTTCTCAGCGACGCGATTGCGACTAACCGGCGCCTTACGGAACAAGTCCTGAGCCGAATGCGGGAACTGGAACTGCGTATCGACACAAATAATCGCGGGGACGGATCGTCGTGACGAATATAGGTGTGTCAGACGCCCCGGTTGCCGGGAGCAAACGCATTGTATGGCTGATTTCCATTCTGGGGTCCGTCTATTTTGGGGTTCTGGTGATTTCTTCATGGACCATGTTCGACCTCAAACCCTTTGGCTGGCAGATATATGACGCTTATTATGCGGCGCTTTTGGACGGTCGGTTTGACTTACCCGCCCGTGTTCTTCGGTATGAAGGCCACTATACCGCCGACGGAACGGGGTATCTTTATCATGGCGTCGCGCCGCTTCTGACGCGCTTTGCCTTTGGTTGGGTGTGGCCATTCGAGACGGTACCAATGAATGGCTTCTCAATCTGGTTGTGGGCCGTGGTCGGAACACTGGGCTGGCAGCATGTACTCGTGACCTTGGCTCGGGCATCGGGCATTTGGACAGACCGCCGCCCGTTGGTGCTGGCCTTGTGCGTTGCCTTGTGGATCGCTGGGCCGGGCCCCGCCCTGGTCATCAACCTTTCGTTTTATCACGAGCCGATTGCAGTGGCCTTTGCGATGTCAGGGCTGTTTGCTGCCTTTTGGACACGCGCGGCGCGCGGCGTGACATCGCTGTCATTGGCCGTCGTTTTGCTTGCCATCTGCGCGATGGTGGCCGTGCACGCGCGGCCAAATGTGGCGATCGGGCTTTACGCCGGGGTCGTTTTGGCAGTTGGGCAGGGTTTGTGGCGGGACCGCTCGGCCTTTGTCGTTCCGGCGATCGTGGCCATGGCGATTTTGGCCGCAGGCGGGTTCGGATATCTCGGCTTGAATGCATTGCGCTTTGGCGATGCACTAATCACCCATGGCAGTTACGAAGACTCACAGGTCGTTTATGGGAATGTCTTTTGGGGCGTTGAGGCTAAGGATTCGATCCGGGCGGCGGCGTTTGAAGAGCATGGCCGCCTGAACCCTTTGCGCGTCCTTCCCAACGCTGCGTTTTACCTGTTTGACGTTCCTCCAACATCTTTCCTGACCGGGTTGTCCGACTCGATACTTGGCACATACCGGGCCGTAACAGAGCCGATCCTGGGCCATATCAGAGTCGGCGGTCCGAGGGTCGGGCTGGTTATGCTTTGGCCGCTTTGGTGCCTATTGGCACTGTTTGGCATCCGGGCGGCGTGGCGTGACAAACGAATGGCTGGGCTTGTCGCCGCGTTTTCGCTGTCAGCTATCGTGACTCTGGCTTATGGGACGATCACCTTCCGATATCGTCTGGATCTCTGGCCGGTTCTGGCAACCCTCACGCTGATGGGAGCCGTGTTCTGCATGCGGCCTGAGCTGGGCAAAGCTGCAAAATCCTGGATCGTCGGGGTATGCGCTATGGCTTTTCTAATCGGGACTGCAACTACGACAATATCGGTGTATAATTACGCCGCTCCTCTTAGGGAAAAACCGGGGGAGTATTTTGAAAAGTGGTCCGAAGACACTTGCTTGAAACGAGCGGCCCAGATTGGCCTGACCGACGAACAAGGTACAAAAACATGTCGGTCGCATCCTTCGCTTGAGGACGCCGCATGACAAACGATCCACGCGCCACCCTTTCGAGGGTAGCAAAGTCCGGTTATGTCGCGACAATGCGGGGCATTGCCTGGAGTATGAATAAAACGAGCGTCGCAGACTGGCTTACACGTCAGCATCATCGCGGCCGGGGCTATCATTGGGTGTCAAGCCTGATGGCGATCCATGACATAGACGGGCTGATCGCTCTGGATGTTCCCTGGTGGACCTATGATGCGATTGAAATCGTTGACGCTTTCCTGAAGACAAGGTCGGCCCGTGTGTTCGAGTATGGTGCCGGGGCCAGTACGATCTGGGCAGCGCGTCGGTCGGCGTCTGTTACGAGCGTTGAGCATGATGCGGATTGGCATGCGCGCGTTTTGGAAAGGATCCAAAGTCAGACCGAAATCTGCCCCGTTGATTTGCGATTGGTGACTGCTTCGAATGCACGTGAAACCGCGCCTTCAGACCCTATCTATCTTTCTCAGAAGCAAGACATGCGCGGACTGAACTTTGCGGCCTACGCCTCGGAAATTGACAAAACAGACGGGTCCTACGACTTGATAATCATTGATGGAAGAGCGCGTCAGGCGTGCTTGCGCCACGCCCTAAATCGGATCTCACGGGATGGAATGATCGTCTTCGATAACTCAAACCGGACCCGATATCATGAGGCGATCAGCAAATGCGGGCTTTCTGTCCAACGCTACCCCGGGCTTACCCCCTCCCTTCCTTACCCTGACGAGACGTCAATTTTGACGGCTCAAACCTGAGCCCGCAGATGGACGAGGACAAGCCCCAACGCACAAGCTCGCGGTTCGGGCGCGCAATTCGCGTGGCCGGGGTTGTGCTGCTGGTCTTGTCACTGGCCTATATTGTGCGCGAGGTTCAGCGAAACTGGACAGAGGTTGCGCATTGGCGTCCAAGTTCGACGGACCTTGCCCACCTGTTTGGCCTGATGTTGGTCTATATCTCAACGCTGTCTTTACCCGCCGAAACCTGGCACCAGTTTGTCGGAGCTTATGGGGCCGAACCTCGGCGCCGAACGTGGCGCTCTTTCATATTGACGCAGATTGCGCGTTACCTGCCGGGCAATGTGGCCCATCTGTTCGGGCGCGCCATGGTCCTGCGCGACGGCCCATTGAGCGCGAAACAATTAGGGCTGGCAACGATGTTGGAGTTGATTGCGATGCCCGCGGGCGCAGTGTCGGCGCTCGTGCTTGCCGCCCTTTTCACTCCGGGGGTCGATCAGGTGGCGAAAGCGATCGGCTGGTCGGAAGATACGGTGCGAATTCTCACGATCGTTTCGGTTCCCCTGTTGGTCGCGGGCTTGATCGTCACGGCTCGGATCGCAGGAAATGGCAAGAAACTGACGCGCGCTCTTTGCGTTGCCGTGCCGATTTGCACGTTGTTCATGCTGGGGCTCGGCGCAATTTTTGGTGCCATCGTCTGGATAGTAGGTCAGGGCCCTTTTCTTGTCGCAACTGTCGCCGGAATCTGCGCGTGGCTGGTCGGCTATGTGACGCCCGGAGCGCCCGCCGGATTAGGCCCTCGTGAAGCGGTGTTATTGCTGCTGCTTTCGGACGTGGTGCCCGCAGGCGGATTGATCATTTCTGTCGCCGTTTTCCGACTTGTGACTATCTCGGGCGATTTGATCTGCTTTGCCATGGGCGCAGCCATTCTGCGCGACGGAGCGCCAGCGTAGGCTTGGCCGTCAACTCTATCGGCAGTTTACGTCCGCTAAAGTACGACTCTCAGACCCTCAATTTATTTCCGAGATGCAACTTAAGTGAAAAATTGCTGCAATTTTAGACGATAAGCGGAATACTGGCGTTAGGGAATCGTCTCTAGCCAGGTAAACCAATATGGATCGAGTGACCAGCCGACGTGGGTTTCTGAGTGCCAAAATTCTCAGGGAGGACGGAAGCATCGTCCGGCCTCCGGGTGCTGCTGCGAGCGGTTTCGCCGATGCCTGCACAAAATGCGCCGAATGCGTGTCAGCCTGCCCGGAAGACCTGATTTCATTGGAACCCGACGGCCACGCTGTTTTCAAGCCAAACGATAATCCCTGTACGTTCTGCGGCGCGTGCGCGCGCGCCTGCCCTACTGATGCTTTGGATATCGAACGCTTGGCCGACTGGCCCTGGCGGGCTGCGGTGCAGGTTTCAGACTGCCTGTCTATGAACGGTGTAAGCTGTCGTATCTGCCAGGATAATTGCGACCAGAACGCACTTCGCTTCAAACTGCAGACAGGCGGACGCGCCGAGCCCGCGCTCGACCCCAATGCCTGCAACGGATGCGGGTCCTGCGTTGCGCTGTGCCCTGTCGACGCGATCAAGCTGGAACGGCGCACCCAAGTTCAGATGGAGCCGGTTCAATGAATATTTGCGGCTGCCTTGCTCATGTTTCCCCGGCTCATGCCGATGCCGCGGCGCTGGTGATGAATGAGACACCCGGCGTGGAAGTGCATGCGCAAACGGCCGAAGGCCGGTTCGTCGTCGTTGTCGAAGACACGCCAGCACGCCTTGCGTCCGAGATCATCATGGACCTGCATCAAATCCCCGGGGTGCTGTCGGTCACCCTTACCTATCATCATTTTGAGGATCTTGCGGACAGCGTTCCGCGTCCTGATGCCCCAAGCCAAACCACCTAGCCGGAGGCCATAGCTATGACTACATCAGAATCTCGCCGAACATTCCTGAAAGCATCTGCTGCCGCTGCAACCGCTTCTGCCGCTGGTATTCCCTTGGCCGGTGGGCAGGCCAATGCGCAGATTGGTATTCCGGACATAAGCTGGGACAAAGCGCCCTGTAGGTTTTGCGGGACCGGCTGTACGGTTCTTGTCGGCACAAAGAATGGCCGTGTTGTGGCCACGCAGGGTGATCCGAAAGCCGAGGTGAACCGGGGTCTCAACTGTGTCAAAGGCTATTTCCTGTCAAAAATCATGTACGGCGAAGATCGCCTGACCCAGCCGATGCTGCGCATGAGAGATGGCAAATACGCCAAGGACGGAGAATTCGAACCGATCTCATGGGATGACGCGTTCGACATCATGGCCGAAAAATGGAAAGAGACCCTCAAGAACAAAGGGCCCGAGGGCGTTGGAATGTTCGGGTCGGGCCAGTGGACCGTGTGGGAAGGCTATGCCGCGTCCAAACTGATGAAGGCAGGGTTCCGGTCAAACAACATTGACCCCAACGCGCGACATTGCATGGCATCGGCTGTTGTCGGTTTCATGCGAACCTTCGGCATTGACGAGCCGATGGGCTGTTACGATGACCTGGAGGCTGCGGATACGTTCGTTCTTTGGGGATCGAACATGGCCGAGATGCACCCGATCCTGTGGTCGCGTCTGACCGACACGCGCCTGACAAAAGAAGGCTGCGAGGTTCACGTCCTTTCTACGTTCGAACACCGTTCATTCGAATTGGCCGACAACGGGATGGTGTTCAATCCGCAGACCGATCTGGCCATCCTCAACTATATCGCCAACCACATCATCCAGACGGGCGCGGTGAACGAAGAATTCCTGTCCAAGCACGTCAATATCACCAAAACCGACACTGATATTGGATTTGGTCTAAGGGATGACAATCCTCTGCAACAGGCAGCGGCCAATCCGAATTCGGGCAAGCTGACCGAGATCAGCTTTGACGAATATGCGGAGTCAGTGAAGCCCTACACCCTGGAATATACGGCTGAGCTGTCTGGTGTCCCTGCCGATAAACTGGAACGTCTCGCCCAGCAATATGCTGACCCCGACCGCAAAATCATGAGCCTGTGGACGATGGGCTTTAACCAGCACACGCGGGGCTCCTGGGTGAACTCGCTGATGTATAACGTGCACCTGCTGACAGGAAAGATTTCCGAACCCGGCAACTCGCCTTTTTCACTGACGGGCCAGCCGTCTGCCTGCGGTACCGCGCGCGAGGTAGGCACGTTTGCGCATAGATTGCCAGCCGACTATGTGGTCACCAATCCTGAACACCGCGCGAAGGCCGAGAAAATCTGGAAAGTGCCCGCGGGCACTATTCCGGACAAGGTTGGCTTCCATGCCGTTTTGCAAAATCGGATGCTGAACGATGGGGTGCTGAACGCCTATTGGGTCCAGTGCACGAACAACATGCAGGCAGCCCCGAACATGAACCAAGAGGGTTGGCCGGGTTACCGTAATCCCGACAACTTTATCACTGTGTCCGACCCCTACCCGACCGTGACGGCGATGTCTGCCGACCTGATCTTGCCGACGGCCATGTGGGTTGAAAAGGAAGGCTGCTATGGCAATGCCGAGCGCCGCACTCAGATGTGGCGGCAACAGGTTCACGCACCCGGCGACGCTAAGTCGGACCTCTGGCAGCTTATGGAGTTTTCCAAGCGGTTCACCGTCGAAGAAGCATGGGGAGAGGACTTTGTCGCCACGGCACCCGAAATGGCCGGGAAAACCCTGTACGAGGTTCTCTACAATAACGGCAATGTCGACAAGTTTCCGCTTAGTGAAATTCAGCCAGGGCACCCAAATGACGATGCAAATCATTTTGGGTTCTATGTTCAGAAGGGCCTGTTTGAGGAATACGCCGAGTTTGGGCGTGGACACGGCCACGACTTGGCACCCTTTGAACGCTATCACGAAGAGCGCGGCTTGCGCTGGCCGGTCGTGGACGGAAAAGAAACTCTGTGGCGGTATCGCGAAGGCAGCGACCCCTATGTCGAGGCCGGATCCGAAGTTCAGTTCTACGGGTTCCCCGACAAGAAGGCCAAGATCATCTTCGCACCCTATGAGGCACCTCCGGAAATGCCGGATGAGGAATACGATCTGTGGTTCTGTACGGGTCGTGTCCTTGAACACTGGCATTCGGGCTCCATGACACGCCGTGTTCCTGAGTTGCACCGGTCCTTCCCTCTGGCCGTGATCTACATGCACCCCGAAGACGCCGCAGCCCGCGATTTGCGACATGGGCAGGAAATCAAAGTTTCCACGCGGCGCGGTGAAGTCACAAGTCGCGTATCCACCAAGGGGCGAAACAAGGTTCCCAAGGGGCTGATCTTCATGCCTTGGTTCGATGAAGGCCAGTTGACGAACAAGCTGACGCTTGACGCGACCTGCCCACTGTCCAAGCAGACAGATTTCAAAAAATGCGCCTGCAAAGTCGAGCGTGCCTGAAGCAGCGATGACCGCCCCAAGGCGGTCATCCAGCCAATAAAGAAGGAACATGCAAGATGAACAAGATAGTCGCCACCGCAGCAGCCCTTCTCGTCGCGCTTGGCAGTATTGCGATTGCGCAAGAACTTCGTGACCTGCGCGGAACCCCGCCAGATGCGCCCAGCGTTGTAAACATGAGCCTTCAATGGGAAGGCCGAGAGGGCCGAATGGTCCGAAACTACCGCCAGCAACCGCCGTTGATTCCACATTCCATCACGCAGTACCAGATTGATCTGCGAACCAATCAGTGCCTGTCCTGCCACGACTGGACAAAGGCCGGTGAGCGGAATGCGCCGACGCTTTCGATGACGCACTACCTGGATCGCGACGGGACCGAGTTGGATCACATCGCCGGAACTCGTTATTTCTGCAACCAGTGTCACGTCCCGCAAGCGGATACGGAACCTCTGGTTACCAACCTCTTTCAACCGTCGTCCACCGACTGATCCAAAGTTGATCTGAAAGGAGCACCGAGATGGCAGACTCCCCTGAAAAACGCGGTTGGATAGGCCGGGTATGGAACGCAATCTGGACACCGGCAGTTGCCTTCAGTTCTGGTTTTTTGCTGCTGGCAGGCTTTCTTGCTGGAATCCTGTTTTGGGGCGGATTCCACTGGACCTTGGAACTGACCAACACCGAGGAATTCTGCACCTCGTGCCATTCGATGGAAACCAATTTGGGCGAGTATCGGGAAACGATACACTACAACAACCACTCTGGTGTCCGCGCAATTTGCTCGGACTGCCACGTCCCTCATGAATGGAACCACAAGATCAAAGCTAAGATCATGGCCGTCAAAGACGTGTATCACGAGATGGTCGGCACCATCAGCACAACCGAAAAATACGAAGAACACCGCCTGAGTATGGCATCGGCTGTCTGGAAAAAGATGAAGGCCTCGGACAGTCGCGAATGCCGCAATTGTCACAACTTCGATTATATGGACTTTACGATTCAGGAAGCACGCGCGGCATCCGAACATCAGCGCGCGATCGACAACAACATGACCTGTATCGACTGTCATCAGGGCATCGCCCATAACCTTCCACCCGGATACCTTGAACGATACCAAGAAGTTACAGAGACACTTGCCGGCACACCACAGAATTCCGTTCAGGGCCAACTGGCTGACAGTAGCGCTGAAATCCGGTCGTACTTGACCACGCAGGCCGAGTGAGAGGGGACAAGACATGCTTGAATTACTTGGAACCATCGGAGCCAACATTATCGGCCTGCCTGGAATCCTTGGCCTTGCTTTGGGGATGATGACCCGAAATCTGATGCTTGGCGCTGCGATGGGTGGGATTGTCGGCGTGATCGAGACATTGATTTTCGCACACTGGTCCTTTGCCAATGTGGAAATGACCGAACTGGTCATCGCTGTGATCATTGGGATATGCGCAGGCATGCTGGGAACTGCTATTCGCATCAAGGGCGCAACAGTTTGATGCATCCGAGAACTGCCAGCCGGGTTCTGAGATAAGACTGCCAAGAGATGTGTCGAAGTTAAGTACTGCGATAAGGGCTCGCGACCCAGCAATCAAGCGGTCGAAGACCCATGCCGTAAGCGATTGGCCGGGCGCCTTGAATCAGTTCACTTTGCTCTCGACGCGGCGGGCGCTGCGACAGTGTTTAATCGCATTCAGCGTTCGCCGCCGATCTGCAATCTATGCTTAACCCGGCCACGGCAGCGAGTAGGTTTTTACATTGGTGAAAAACTTCATCGCTTCAATCACGCCTTCTTTCACGCCGTTCCCGCTGTCCTTGATCCCGCCAAACGGCGACATCTCGATCCTGTATCCGGGCTGTTCCCAGATATTGCAGGTTCCCACGTTCAGACCGTTGATATAGGCAATCGCGCGGTTCAGGTCGTTGGTGCAGACCCCTGATGACAACCCGAACTCGGTCGCATTGGAAATCGCCATAACCGCGTCGTCATTGTCGGGAACGCGGACGATGGGCACGATAGGACCGAAGGTTTCTTCCATCACCAGCTCGCTGTCATGGGGCACTTTATCGACCACGATCGGAGGCAGCAAAGCCCCCTGACGGCCAGGATGATAGAGGATTTCGGCTCCTTCCTTTTCGGCCATGAAGACGCGGTTCTCGAAAACCTCCGCTGCCTTGTCATGGATCACACACCCAAGCTCTGTCGCGGGGTCCTGCGGGTCACCAAACTTGATCTTCTTGGCCTTTTCCAGAACCAGTGGCACAAACTTGTCTGCAACGCTTTCCTGAACCAGAATGCGCTTGATGGCAGTGCACCGCTGACCCGAGTTGCCCGTTGCACCCGCCACGGCAATGGTGGCGGCCTTGTCCAAATCCGCATCCGACAGATCGTTCAATACGATTAGGGGATCGTTTCCACCCAGTTCCAGCGCCTGACGTTTGTAAACACCTTTGGCCGCGATCATCTTTCCGACCGGAACCCCGCCGGTGAAAGTGATGATGTCGATATTTTCATTGGTGATCATCTCGTCACCAATATCCTGCGGCCAGCCTGTGACAACCTGGAACATCTCGGGCGGCAGACCGGCCTCGTACAGGATGTCGGCCAAGGTCAGGCAGGTCATCGGCGTCAGTTCCGTCGGTTTGCACACCATACAGTTGTTGGTGGCAATCGACGGCGCGATCTTGTGGCTGACCATGTTGAGGGGGTGATTGAACGGCGTGATCGCACTGATCGCGGTCACGGGCTCGCGCGTTGTGAAGATTTTGCGTGCCTTGCCGTTATGGGTCAGATCGCACGAGAATATCTCACCATCGTCCTTCAGCGCCTCGGCCGCCGCGAACTGATAGACATCCTGCGCGCGTTTCGTTTCGTAGAGTGCGTGCTGATGGCAGATGCCCAATTCCAGCACCAGCCATTTGGCCAGGTATTCCCGACGCTCGCCAATCAGCTCTCCGGCGCGTTGCAGAATCTGGCTGCGTTCATAGCGGGTTAGCTTGGGCTTGTAGTTCGCTGCAATTTCAAACGCCTTGCGCGCGTGTTCGGCTCTGCCGGCCGGGACATAACCGACCACCTCGTTCGTATACGGATACAGAACCGGAACCTTGTCATCGGTAAAGACAACCTCTCCGCCGATCCGCATGCCTTCGTTTCTGATTTCGGCTTCACTCATGACTTGGTCTTTCATGGCTTACTGCGCCGCCGCTGTTGTGGCGTAGAAAAACGCATCAAAGTTTCGCAGATCGGGCGCGTTGCCCAGATCAATCACGCGGTTCACGATAAAGGGCACTTCCTGCTCTGTCAGCCCGCCATGGCTGCGCAGGGGTTCCTTGAGCGCTGCCAGATCATGCCGGTCCGCCGAGGTTCCGATGGTCATGTTCTCACCCGAAATCATCACGATGTCACCGATGCGATCCGCGGGAAGCTCAAAGCGCCGGATCGCTTCGTCTTTGTCGACCACAAGGATCAATTCTTCCCGAGCGTCCAGCTTGGCCATGATGTTGGCGACGTCCGCGCCCTCGGGCAAATAGGCGGTGGCAAAAGCGCCAAGCGCACCGTGGTGCACCACATAGGGATCGGTGATCGGAAGGATCACGCGCGCCTGCCCTTCCCCCAACCATTCATCCATAAGGTCCTGCGCATATATGACATTGGGCTCACCATTGGCGTTGTGCTTGGGTTTCATCCCGTGATCGGCGGTGACAACAATGGCCGCCCCCATCTCGTCCAATTGTGCGAGGTACTTGTCAAACATGGCATAAAAATCCAGAGCGCCCTGTTGGTCCGGCGCAAACTTGTGCTGGATATAGTCCGTCGTCGAAAGGTACATGATATCGGGCTTGAATTCCTGCAGCAGCTTGACGCCAGCGGCAAAGACAAACTCGGACAGCTCGGCCGAATACACCTCGGGCACCGGCATACCCAACCACGCGCTGGCATTGTCGATGCCGTGCTCTGCCTTGGTGGTTTCACCTGCGCGCTCGGATGAAAACGCGACGGCGCGGTGTTCATCGAACTTCAGACCAGACCCTAACAGGGCGCGCAACTTGTCCTTGGCGGTGACCATCGCGACGCGATACCCGGCCTCGTAAAACTGCGAGAAAATAGTCGGCGCGCGCAGGAAGCGCACATCGTTCATCATGACTTCTTCACCGCTGTCCGGGTCAATCAGGTAGTTGCCGCAAATCCCATGCACGATCGGAGGGCGACCCGTCGCAATCGATAGGTTATTGGGGTTGGTGAAAGACGGAATAACGGAATGCGCCAACCGATCTGTGCCCGTCTCGCGTATCCGCTTGAGTGTTGGCATCAATCCCTTTGTGATGGCCACCTCAAGGTATTCCGGCTCGCACCCATCCAGGCAGATGGCAATGGCGGGCACCTTTGGGGCCGGATAGACGCGCTCGTTTGCGGTCACTGGGGCATGAATTGTCATATTCGGTGGTCCTTTGTATCTTAAGCTGCCAGCTTGGAGCGTTCTTGCAGTGCCTGAACCGGCGGGGCCGCGCTGTCGACGCCCATCTCGGTCAGTGAGTCCTTGGCCGCGGCCACAACCTGCCGCATCACATGTTCATCCATCTGTCCGATGCATCCAACGCGAAAGCTGTCGACAACGGTCAGTTTACCGGGGTAGATGATAAACCCTTTGGCTTTCATCAGGTCATAGAAGCACGCGAATTCAAAGCGATCATCCGCCGGACAAAAAAAGGTAACTATGATCGGACTCAGCCAACGGTTTTGCAACAGCGTTTCGAACCCAAGCTCGCGCATCCCCGCAACCACAACATCCCGGTTCCGGCTATAGCGGGCCCCGCGTCCGGCCACTCCGCCCTCGGCGTCATGGGCCTTCAATGCTTGCAGAAACGCGGCAACCACATGGGTGGGCGGTGTAAACCGCCACTGACCGGTCTTTTCCATATGCGCCCATTGTGCATGTGCATCCAGCGACAGGGAATGACTGTTGCCCTTGGCGGCCTCAAGCTCGGACTTGCGCGCGATGACAAAGCCAAAACCGGGCACCCCTTCGATGCATTTGTTCGCAGAGGACACCATGGCTTCGTACCGGATTTCCGAAGGCTTCAATTCAATGGCTCCGAACGCAGACATCGAGTCGATCAACAGCTTGCGCCCCGCCCCGTACACAGCGTGGGATATTTCCTCGATCGGGTTCAAAATGCCCGAGGACGTCTCGCAGTGGATGGCCACGACATGCGTGATATCTGCGTCACGTGCCAGAATCTCCGCCACTTCGGACCCGCGCGGAGGCAGGTAATCCCCCTTGTCCAATACAACGTGGTCACGCCCCAGATAATTTAGTGTCTGCGCCGACCGCAACCCGTAAGCCCCGTTTGCCAGAACCAATGTCTTACTTTCGCGCGGAATGAAGGACGACAGCATGGACTCGACCGCGAATGTCCCGCTGCCCTGCATCGGAACGCAATCGAACATCTCGGACCCTTCGCCCAGCAAAGCCAACAGCCTTGTCCGGATTTCTCGGGTCATTGCGCGAAAGTCATCATCCCAACTGCCCCAGTCTTTCAACATTGCGCGCTTCACGGCGTATGATGTCGTCAGCGGCCCGGGTGTCAGAAGATAGGGTTCACCCAGCTTCGGCGGTTCAATCGTGTTTTCGCTTGCAGTCATGACCCCGCTCCGATGGTCCAGTTTCGGACAGGTTTGCAACGGTTTCATGCATATGTAAAATTGCTAAAATCAATCCAATTATAAGTTTAGCCTATATATGTATAACGAGGGCAACGCATGCGTCACAGCCAATTGAAAGCATTTCACTACGTGGCACTGCATGGCGGGTTTTCCAGAGCGGCCGAAGCCCTGTTTCTGACACAGCCTGCAGTGTCAGAACAGGTTCGCAAACTGGAACAAGATCACGACCTGCTGCTTTTTCAGCGTGAGAAAAAACGTGTCTCTCTTACCCCGGCCGGAGAGAGTCTGTTCCGCCTGACCAAACAGTATTTCGAAGTGGAAACCCAGATTGAAGATTACTTGTCAGAATCCAGCACCGCAATCGACGGAGAGCTGCGTATTATCGCTGACTCCGCCTATCATCTGACGGATTTTTTGGGTCCTTTCCAAGCCCTGCACCCGAAGCTGACGATCTTGGTCCGATCGGGCAATACAAACGAAATCCTCGACGAACTCAGGGCATATAATGCCGAGATTGGTATTGTCGGCAGCCCCTCACCCGGCAAGGACATGAGTGTTCTCAATCTCGGATCGACAGAGATAATCGCCTTTGTTGGGCCGGGTATTCTGCCGCCAGACACGACCATGCTGACAATCGACGAATTGAAAGACCTGCCGCTTGTGTTTCGCGAAAAGGGCTCAAAAACACGGCAAAAGCTGGAAGATGCAGCACGCAGCATGAAAATCACGCTCAAACCCTCGATTGTTGCCGAAGGTCGCGAAGCGGTGCGCGAGCTTGTCGCTTCGGGTGCCGGTATCGGATTTGTTTCGCGCGCAGAATTCGGTCGGGACGACCGCCTGCGCCAGATCAAATTGCAGGGCGTTGACCTACAAATGGGTGAAAGCATGATCCATCTGACGCAACGCCAAGAGGTCAGAACCATTCGCGCGTTTATGGACTTCGTCAGGCGGGTTCAGTCACACAACGCAGCCAAATAACGGGCTGGGATCGGCAACGGTGGCAAGGCCGAGGAGAGTTCTGCGCCGCTTTGGAGATTGCAGTTACCGATGTTACAGTCACGACTCAGAATGATTGTTCAAAACCAATTTTCAAACACAGTCAGGGAGACCCGCGATGAAGGGTGACAAGAAAGTAATCGAATACCTGAACAAGGCTTTGCGGCATGAATTGACAGCGGTCAGCCAATATTGGTTGCATTACCGATTGCAGGACGATTGGGGGCTTGGCAGCATGGCCAAGAAAAGCCGCGAAGAGTCCATTGAAGAAATGGAACACGCCGACAAGCTCATCGAGCGGATCATTTTCCTTGAGGGTCACCCAAATCTTCAAAAACTCGACCCGCTGCGGATAGGTGAAAACCCAAGGGAAACGCTGGAATGTGACCTGGCAGCCGAAAGAAGCGCACGCGCGCTTTACAAAGAGGCCCGAGATGTCTGCAAGGATGCGGGCGATTACGTTTCGATGAACCTTTTTGAGAGCCTGATGTCGGACGAGGAAGGGCATATCGACTTTCTCGAAACCCAACTCGAACTGTATGACCGCGTTGGACCTGAACTGTTCGCGCAACTCAATGCGACCAAAATGGAAGACGCGGAATAGGCGCTTTTACGTGTGCCGCATTGGGCGGTTTCAACTTTGGCTGATTGCACAGTCTGCCGGATGAAGCCTCCGGCTGGGTGACGCTGAGGGGCCAACGCCAAATGCGGTTATACGATCTGAGACATATTGCCGAAAATGGCGATATGTTGAAAACTCAGGCTCAGTTTTAGACAGAATCAAATTGGGTTGTTTATTAGTGATGATGGGCCTTGCAAGTTTCATTGGACGACACGTCTGTGCGGGGCCAACGCGGTTTTTCCTTGGCTGTGGTTGGGGCTTCTGCTTTCGCGCACTTCTGACAGAGTGTGGAAAAACGCTAGGGATAAGCGTCACATCGCGGTTCAGCGCAAGCTTTGACCTGCCATTGCGGAAAGCGCTGATCTGATGCAGCGCCAAACGCAAAAATCGCTTTCTGGTATTACGCCTTTCAGCATCGCTGTAGGCTTGATCAGCCTGGTGATCGTCTTCGTCATCTCGTGGACGACCGGGGCTGATTTTGGCTTTCTGACACGCGACCCTGCGCAACAGTTCAAAGCCCCGTCCTACGCCGGGTTTCTTTCCAACATGGGCGTTCTGTTCTGGATGGCCAGCGCCACCGTAACTGCGTTTGGGTTCGCCTTGTTGAGCGCCGCGCCGCATGCGGTGGCGCCCCGAAGGTTGTTGCTGGCCCTGACGTTACTTTCCACGGCTTTCTGTCTTGATGATTTCTTTTTGCTGCATGAACGGCTCCCGATTGGTGAAAAGTACTTCTACGGGGGCTACGCGTTGTTCCTGATGGGAACTGTCGTTCTTTACCGCAACCATTTGGGACGGCAGCCCAGTATGCACCTTGTCATTGCGGGGCTATTTTTTTTGACCTCAATCGGCATAGATTTCTTCCAGAAGTCAATCGAGGTTTACCTCGGCCAATATCGCATCCTGTTTGAAGATGGCGCAAAGTTTCTTGGTGCCGTGTTTTGGTTGAACTTCTCGTGGGCGGTGACCACCCAACAGATTTTTGACCTGTGGCCGGAAACTCCGGAAATGCAAGACAGCCGCCCGAATTCCGGGCGCGTAACGGCAGGTGAATAATATTGCCATCCATTAAATTGGGCTAAGGGGCTGCGGCACGGATTGACCGCTCGGAAATGTGCCGTGGGGTTCGATCCCGGCTCCCGGTTCCGTCAGGGTTTGATGGCCCTGTTTATCCTCGCGATCAGGCGCAAGGGATCCGCGATACCGCACGATCAAAACCCCTCCCAGCGGCGCTCCAAGGCTGACGTCAAAATGAAAAACTCCATTCTCGACATATTCCCGGCTTTCACTTGTCGGAAGAAGCACGCGGGGCATCGGGACCCCAAGAAACCAGCCGCGTCGCACCGGTAGAAACAGACTGCCATCCCGCACGAGCAGGTCTTGCTCAAAGTTGAACGGGCCGAACCTTTCGCGGTACCGATAGGGTGACGCCGCCGGGGTGCAATGAGACCGAAAGACTTTGCCGTCAAAGTTTCGTTCCCAGGTTTCGCTGGTGCCAAGGCGTGTTTTTGTGACGGTGACAGTTGCCTTTTGGGTAGCCTTGGGAAAACCAAAAACCCACGCCGCCAACCGCGCCATCCATGTTGTACCACGGGTCACCACGGCCGTTCCGGAGAAACTGCTTTGATCCTGAACAGAGTGCAGCGCTCGCACCTGCGGAGGCAGCGCATCCCACCTGTCCCGAAGCGCCGCACAGAATAGCGTTGGGTGGTCTTCGCTTTGGGTGTGGGTCGTGATCGCCAAATCAGACATGGCCTCTTCGACCTCTGCCTTCGACAATTCGGCCAGGCACGGGCGTGCTCCTGCCGCTATTCTATCTGGCCGACGCGCGATCGCGCGGCAGATCAGGCCGGGAACAAAAGGTCCGTCCCCCTTTTCCGCGATAAGCGTCCACCTGCGGCAAACAGGCTTGCCCTTGACCGACCCAATTACCGAAACCTGCATACCACCACGATCCGAGCCGAAGGGATACAACGCGCGTGACAGAAGATGCAGCAGGGAAAGAACCGCGTCAGAAAGCTCCAAAGACCAAAAGCGACGAACCCACGCCAAAATACTCAACGCCCGGTTCATTACGCCCAACTCCAATCCGGCGCGAAACACGACGCTTTCTGACGGTATCTTTTCGGGCAGCAATTTGAGGTCGGGTACTTCAACCACATAGGCAGGCCGCTTGAGGTCCTGATCAAGCCGATAGAGGCGCTTATCCGTCCAGCCCGCCATTGACCGCCATTTCGCACCACGCTTAACTCTGACCGGGCGGCCGACGCCACCGACGATACCCTCGATCACCGAGCGTCCGCGTGGGGCCCTGTTACCCGGCAAAATAACGGTATCGACAAGCTTGATATCCTCCAGCCTCTCTGCCAGTTCGCTGGTGATAATCGAGGACAAGCCCGGCACGCTTGAAGCACCTGACAACAGAAAAACACCCGCGGCCCTGGCTGCGGAATCCAACCGTGAAATACCTTCGGTGAATTCTGATGCATCTGAAAGATCAAGGTAGTTGCATCGCTGCCGGATACACATTTGGGGGATGCGATAGCCGTCCGCTCCGTAATTCTGAAAGGGTCCGGCGGCGTCAATCACGATGTCTGGCGCAGGATCAAAAACCGAAAGCGGCGACACCTCGACATTCTGCGCGATATGAGACGCACCGATCTTACAGGCCAGTGCATGCGCCTTTCCGGGATTTCGACCTGCAAGCCAAACGGTATGCCCGTCCCGGATCAGAAGGCGAGCGACCAGCCCCCCGAACACACCATACCCGCCGATGATGACAATCTTCATTTGATCAACCTCGCGCGCAGATCAGGGTTCGGAAGCGCGCAGATATCCGATCGCCCGAACCAGTAGCGGTTTCGTGCAATCCGGCGGTATATCCAACCCTGCCAGCGTCTCGGAACGCGAGACATAACAAACGTAAAGACACGCGCTCGCCCAGTGTAACGGGCCACGCGGATCATGGCGTCAAACCCGGTATGGGATTGTCCGTTTTCCAGATAAAGCCAGCTTTCCGGGTCTGTCGGTTCGACGTCAAAATGCCGTAACACCGCCTCCCCAAGCGGGCTTTGGACGGGACAAATCCTAATCTCTCTGCTGCGATCCAACCTGGAGATCATCTGCGCGCCAAAGCAACACAAGACGCATTCACCATCCATGAATGCAATGGGCAAGCTGTCATCAAATGCGGGTACAGACGGATCATTCCGATAGGAATATGTTTCTCTTTCTACGGAACGTGCCAATTTAGCCTCCAACCATTTGTGCATCTTCGAATATTGCAGACTGTCGGATCATCGCGCCCAGAATTGGGTGATCCAAGCTCAGCGAAAATAGAAAACGGCCACCCCCGATCTCTTCATGCCCGACGACAAGTTTGAAGGGTGAAATCCAGTTGGGCAGCGGCAACCGCCACTTCCAGATTTTCATAAAGAACCCGTCGCTCAGGAAGAACAGCGCGCGTGGCGTCGCCTCCAGCCGCAACGTCATCCCCAAACCATAGCCGATATATTCCTCCAGCCCGGTCCGGCCAGCAAACCGTTTGGAGCTGCTGACCGTTTGGGGGAAGCCCTTGGCGCGCCCATATTGGCGGATCCAGAACTGCCCATTGGTGGCGGGGTCTTCCGTTACAACAACAACTGCTGCTCGGTTAACCGAACTCAGGTCATAGGGCAAAGGTGCACCTACTATGCGTGTCAGCATGGCCAAACACAGACCAGCCATGTTCATCTGCATGTCAGTCACTTGGCCTTGATAGGACACACTCGCGCCGCCGGACAGACGTTTGCCAAATCGTTGACGTATCTCTTTGGGCAAACGCCCCCAGCCCGTGTCTCCGAGCAGGCGTCTGAATCTGTGGTCTTCTATCAACGTGTCAGGCGAACAGGGATGGTCAGGCGCAGGCGGCGCGAGGCTCCGATCAATGCGGGTTATTTTGGTAATTTCTTGCATTCTGTTCTTTCTGTCTAAAGAGAAATAATGGAGCAAAAAAAATTAACTTCCCTGACGCCCCCCGGTGAATTTCAAAAGTGAAACCACGCGGCTTCCCATTTTCATCAGCATGATGAGCTTGGGTCTGGGCACAGTTAGAATGTCTTTGTACCAAGTGTCCGCCGTCTTCAGAAAATCCTGCATGGAACGCATACGCTCAAGGACCTCCGGATTGAGGCTGTCATCTGCTTCGGCCTGATCCACGCACGTGCGCAGGGCCGAGGCCGCCGGGTCTATCTCACGTTCCTTTCGACCCTGAGCGATACGGAGGACCATCTCCCAGACGTCCGTTTCGGCCTCATAATGCTCCCGGCGCTCCCCTGGGATCGGCACGCGCCTGATCAACCGCCAGCTCACCAGCTCTTTAAGCGAATTGGACACATTGGAGCGCGCAATTCCAAGCGCGTCGGAAATTTCCTCGGCATTCAGGGGCTTTACGCTGAGGTACAGCAACGCGTGAATTTGGGCGACAGAGCGATTGACGCCCCATTGATTGCCCATATCCCCCCAGTAGAGGATAAAATTGCTGACGGCAGATGGTTTTGTCTTATCTGTTATTTCTGGCATAACAGAAATTTCTAACAAAGCAGACCAAAAGTCAAGGGTGCTGCTATTTCAAGCGTCGTGTGGGATGACGCAGCCTGTTCAGATGATCCGCTTCACTTGTGCTCTGCTCGGTCGGTAAACACCCAACATCAGGCAGATGAAGGCGCCAATGGCGCGGGTTCTGGTTCAGATGCAGGGACAAGCTGGTAATCCGTTAACCGTACCTTGCGGGTTTGTAAGCGGTACTCCCACGAAAAACCCGGCCATAGCGCCGTGTTTTTGCCGGACCCTGTCAGATACCAGCTATTGCAGCCCGACACCCATGTGGTTTTGCGCATCCGGTTCTGAAGCCATGTATTGAAACGGTCCTGTACCGACTTTTGCACATCAAAAGCCGCAAGCCCGTTGGCATCCATCTTGCGAACCATGTCGATGACGTAATTGAACTGGGATTCAAAATAATAAATCATCGACGTGTGCCCGGACACCGTGTTCGGCCCCATCAACAGCATCAGATTTGGAAAACCCGAAACAGTGACACCCTTATAAGCCTCGGCTCCGTCAGCCCACGCGTCATTGATGCTGAGACCCTTGGCCCCAGTGATAGGATACGGGGCAGCTTCGGTCGGGACCTTGAAACCAGTGGCGCAGACGATGGCGTCGACCTCGACGGCCCTGCCCGTCCCGTCAATCAAGGATTTGCCCCGGATTTCGCGTACCCCGTCCGATACCAGATCGACATTCGGTTTTAGCAGTGTCGGATACCAGTCATTCGACAAAAGCGTTCGCTTGCATCCGACCTTGTAATCAGGCGTCACTTTGCGGCGCAGGTCGGGATCCTTGATGACGCGTTTTATGTGGCTCACCCCCATCCACCGCGCCAGCGCCGTCAGAGGGGTGTCATAGACAATCACCGGCGACTTCGCCTCGCCGCTCCAATAGATTATCTGCCTTCTCAGATATTGCAGCAGTGGGAAGCGGCGGAAGCGGCTTTTGTGCTCTGGGTCAAAGGCGCGGTCAGGCTTGGGCAAGATCCAAGAAGGCGTGCGCTGAAAAACGGTCATTGCGGCCACCTGATCGGCAATCGCCGGCACAACCTGAATAGCGCTGGCACCGCTACCGATCACCGCCACGCGTTTCCCCGTCAGGTCATAGTCGTGATCCCATTCGGCCGTGTGCAGCACCTTGCCTTCGAACCCGTCAAAGCCGTCGATCTGCGGATAGGCCGGGTCGCTGAGCGAGCCGTGTCCGGCAATCAGCAGATTGGCCTCGAATTGCGGGCCCTCTTTGGTCGAAACGCTCCAGACATTGCGATGGTCGTCAAATCGGGCGCTGTCGATGGTGCGGTTGAACTCGATATGCGGGCGCAGATCGTATTTGTCGACGCAATGGCGGATGTAATCCAAAATCTCGGCCTGTTCACCAAAAGCACGGGACCATTCGGCCCAAGGTTCAAACGAATAGGAGTACAGATGCGATTGCACGTCACAGGCCGCACCGGGATAGGTGTTATCGCGCCATGTGCCGCCCACATCCGAGCCGCGCTCGAATATGCGGAAATTGGTATAGCCCGCCTGTTTCAGCCGGATGGCGATCCCCAGCCCGGAAAACCCGGTGCCGATGATGGCGATATTGTACCGGCCTGATCGGAAGCTCATGTCATTTTCTCCTAGGGGGCCGCGATTACAGCCGCGTCTGCTCCATGATCTGGTCGATCTCGGGTTCCAGCCGCACGCCGACACTGTTGAGGATGGTCGCAAGCCCCGTATAGGTGGCGATCAGGAACAGCAGTTCGATCATCAGCTTTTCATCCAGATGCGCGGTCAGCGCCTGCCATGTTTCAGGCGTGACCTGATGGGTGTCGATCATCTCATCCACGGCGGTCAGAATGGCCTTCTCATCCGCAGACCACCCTTCAGCCTGCGGCCCCTGTGTGACACGCAGAATGTCCTGAGGGGTCAGGCCGGCGCGCATTCCGATATCGCAATGGTGGCTCCACTCGTAATAGGACCGGGTTTTCCAACCCACTCGCAGCAGCGCCAGTTCGGTCTGACGCCGGGTCAGCTCACCCTTGGGCATCAGCTTGGCGTTGAACTTGGCGAAGGTAAAATAGACGCGGAAATTGCGAAAAAACGTCTGGAACAGATTGGTGGATTTCGCACCACCGATCTTGACGATCATGTGCAGAATGAACCGCTTATACGGTCCCAATTCAGACTTGCTGAGGGGGGTCAGGCGCGCATCGTCGAGTGTTTTCCATCCCCCATCGGGCACCAGGTCTCGTAACATATCAGTACTCACGGGTTTCTCCGATGGTCTTGGACACGGGGACAGCCAGTTTTGACGCAAATCGCATGATGTCCTCCCAACCCTCAAAGTAAGGATCGCGCTCCAAAAGCCGATACCCAATCCGGCCAATGTTTTGACATTTTACGCCACACCCTTTACTTCGCGGTCATGAGCGACCCCGACCATCCTCGCCTTCCTGGTAGTTTGCGTACCCTGTGTGAAGCAGCGCCGGGGTTCGGTGTGTCCACAGAACAATGCCTTGAAAATACAGGCCTAAGCCCGTTCGACCTGTATAGTTCCGAGCCGCAGATCAGCACGTCACAAGAACTGACGGCTATTGCCAATTTCCTGAAACGCGCACCGGACAAGCCCGGTCTGGGGATCAAGATCGGCCGCAGCTACAAGCTCTCGATGTTTGGAATTTGGGGCTATGCCATTCTCAGCAGCCCGACGCTGCGGGACGGTCTTAGGACGGCTGTCGAATTTGCCAACCTGTCTTTTCTGATTGCGAAACTCAAAGTCATCGAAGACGGGGACCGTGCCGTGATCCGCTATGACATGACGCGACTGCCCCCTGAATTGAAAAGGTTTGTGCTGGAACGCCACCTGACGGTTCTGACATCTTTTGCCCGCGCCCTGCTGCCCGACCGCATTCCCGATCAGACGGCGATCTATACAACGCTGGACGATCCTCAATTCACCGAGACACTGCAACGCGAGCTGAAACTGCCGGTCAAGACGCATGGCAAGCTGGATGCCGTTATATTCCCGAGGGCTCTGTTGGATCACCCCTTGCCGCTACATGACCCTACAGAGTTGACGCGCTGTCTTGACCAATGCCGTGCGCTGCTGAACCGCCGCACGCCCCATTTGAAACCATGGGCCGCCCGTGTGCGCGACGTGGTGTTGGCCGATATCAACGCCAACCCAAAAATTGAAAGGGTCGCCGGGCAACTGGCTGTCAGCCCGCGCACCCTGAACCGACGGTTGCGGGAAGAAAAAACCACGTTCCGGCACACGCTTGTTACCGCGCGGCTGGCTTTAGCGCATGAGTTATTGACAACCACGGGCCTCAGCGTTTCGGCTGTCGCCTGGCGCGTCGGATATTCGGATCCGTCCAGTTTCGTGCGGGCCTATGCGCGAGAGCATGGGTCGCCGCCGGGCGTGGCCAGAACCGCTGTTCATTCCCGGCAGTGAACGCTTACCTTTTGGTTGCTGAAGGGCAGCGATAGCCAAGGCGCCCTTTCGCCTTGTCCGCTCAGGCACGCAGACGCGCGCGGGGGCTGATGATCGACTTCCAGATAATCGACAACGCAACCAGCTTAGGCGGCAGATCCGTGCGAGTCGGCTTGCCGCGTGACAGCCTCCACAACTGGCCTTCATACCAGGTCAAGCCAATCATCGTCATGAAGTCCAAGGCGCGGATGCCCGTGCTGGGTTCTTTCAACTCGTACCGATAGTTCGGGTCTGCCAAGGCTGCGTTCGGAAGATCAGGCTGCAGGATCAACGGACGGCACAGGCCCACCATGTCGGTTGCTCCGCTGTTCAAGGCATCTTCCATACCCGCACGACTTCGGAAGCCACCTGTCACGACCAACGGCACGTTCACCGTTTTGCGCAGTTCGGCGGCGTATTGCAGGAAATAGGCCTCGCGCTTCTGCGTTGACGCGCTCTGTTCCTTTTCGCGCTTTCCCTTCATCATGGCCGGGGCTTCATAGGTGCCGCCCGAGATTTCGATCAGGTCGATCCCGGCTTCCTCCAACGCTTTGACCACGTTCATCGAATCCTCTTCGGTGAACCCGCCTTTCTGGAAGTCGGCTGAGTTGAGTTTGATCCCAATGGGAAAGGCAGGTCCGGTGGCGGCACGGATGGCGGCATAGATCTCAAGCACAAAGCGCATCCGGTTTTCCAGCGATCCGCCCCATTTGTCGTCTCGTCGATTGTGGTGAGGCGACAGGAATTGACTGACCAGATAGCCGTGTGCGCCATGGATTTGCACGCCGGTGAAACCTGCTTCTTTGGCCAACTCTGCGGCCCGCCCGAAACGGGAAATGATCGCTTCGATCTCGGGCTCAGTCAGCGCACGCGGTGGGTTGAAGCCTTTGGACAAGGCCACCCCAAGCGGAACGGCAGACGGGGCAACAGGTTCCGGGCAGATCTGTTTAGGGCTTTGTTTGCCGGGATGGTTCAGTTGCATCCACAAATGCGCACCATCACTTGTTCCGGCCTTGGCCCAGTTGCGGAACGCGTCCAGATCGCTCTCGTCGTCCAATACCACATTGAACGGCTCACCCAGTGCCGAGCGATCAACCATCACATTTCCGGTCATCACCAATCCGCTGCCGCCCTTGGCCCAAGTCTGATAGAGCGTGGCGAGCCCCGGTTTGGGATTGCGGTTTCGATCGCCGAGCTGCTCACTGGCGGCAGATTTGAAGAAACGGTTGCGGATCGTGGCTTTGTTTCCAAGCTGAAACGGGGCGGCAAGAGGCGAGGTCATACTGAATCCGGTCAAATAGCGGCTGGTTCAGTATAAAAATAATATACGCCTTCCTGCGACTACAACCGCAACTCAGGAAAGTCCCGCAGCGTCAGTTGCGATCTTTAGCGAAAATCAGTCAACCGCCCCATTCAGAACGGCCTGCGCTGTGACATCGTCAATGACCAGAGTACTGATATGCCCTCCGTTCAACGCGGCGCGTACCGGTTCAACCTTGTCAGCACCGGTCGCAACCCCAATGCGAACCGGAATCTTCTTGGCCTCATCCAATGGCAAGCTAACCAACCGAGAATTCAGAGCGTTGTCACACAAAAGCCCCTGCGCATCGACCAGATGACCAAGTAATTCCGCCCGCACGCCATCCTGATACAGCTCGGCGCGCCGATCCTCGGACAACGGGTGTGCCCGGTAATAGGTTGCCCCTTCTCCTGCCACGGCCCCAAGCCCCAAAAGCGACACATTCGCCGCCCGCGCCCGATCCAACACGTCGCTCACGGCGCGCACTGACAGAAGCATGTCCCGCTCTGCTTGCGTATCCGCATGCAAGGGCGCGTGGATCAAGGTTGCTGATCCGCCCAACCCGTCGGCAATTCGGGTCGCGACGTGATTTACATCTGTGTAATGCTGCCCCTGCACGCCCCCGGTCAGTGGCACGACCACGTTCGAGGTCGACCCACCCGGCTGTAGATGATCCGCCACGGCACTGAGCGTTTTGCCGCCCGAGATTGCCAGAACATCCTCGGACCCCAGAATGTGCTGAAGATGCTGCGCCGCCGTCTTTCCCACCAGATCCAACGTAGTGTCAGCGTTCTCGGTCACGGTATCAACCACAAGGCACTCGGCCAGCGGCCAGCGCGCTTTCACCTGGCTTTCCAGATCAAACAGGCGTTGGAACGGACTGTGGATGCGAAACTCGACCATGCCCATCTCACGGCCTTGCTTAATCAGCCGGTTCACCTTGGCCGTCGACAGTTTCAGGCTGTTGGCAATCTCAGCCTGCAGCAGCCCTTCCTGAAAATGCAGGGTCAGGACACGGGCAATCAGGCGCAGGGTGTCGGGATCGGGTCCGCTTGCGTTCAACTTTCGCTGTCCTTTCTGCTTACCAAATGGTTCGAGGCGGCCGCCAGCAACAGCGCCGTGCCTACAACCAGAGTTTGGAAATAGGCGGGCACAAGTGTCAACATGCCAACGGTCAAGGACATGATGATCAGCGCCCCGATAAAGGATTTCAGAACACGCCCCTCGCCGCCGCTGAAGGCTGTACCACCCAACAGAACCACAAGTATAGCGGTTAATTCCATCCCGTCGCCCGAAAGCGGATCACCCAGTGACATGAAGCTGGACCGCGCGATCCCTGCCAGCGCTGCACAGATCCCAACCAGTACATAAAGCAGGATCACCGTCCGCGCCGTGTTGATGCCCGAAAGCTTGGCCGCCGTCGGGTTGCCACCGGTCGCAGCCGCATATTTGCCCAGCTTCATCCGATCCTGTGCGATGATCATTGCAATCGTCACCAGAATGGCCACCCAAAAAGCCCATGGCAGGCCAAGCAGCACTCCGTCACGCCCGTATTCATTGAACCAGCCGGGCATTTTCAGACCTCCGCCGGATTTGATGGCCGACACCCCATCCTCGACCAGCAGCAGCGCGATGCCCTTGTAGAGACTCAGAGTGATCAGTGTCGCAATCACTGGTGTGATCTTTAATCGGATCACCAGAAAGCCGTTGATCGCCCCGAGCAGCACGCCAACCAGAACGGTCGCAAGAAACGCGGGCAGGAACGGCACCCCGTTGATGGCAAATATGGCATAGACCACCGCGCTCAGGCTCATGGCGCTGCCCACGGACAGGTCGATATAGCCCGAGATCATCAGCAGCGTGAACGCCCCCGCCAGCGTCAGGATCGGGGCCGAGATACGCAGGATGTTGATGATATTACGCTCACTCAGGAAGTTGCCGCGCTCGAACAGCGGGAACTTGTCCAGATTGGCGGTGCTGAGCACGACAACAACAAGGATCAGGACCAGATAAATGTAATAGTCCTTAAGAAACCGTTTAACACGGTCGCCGGAACTGGGATTTTGGGTCAGGTCGGTCATTATGCATGTCTCCGGGCCAGAGCCCAAGTCTGAGCCATGATTGCGATGAATACCGCGATGGCCTTGAGGGTGAATTGCCAGTCAGGTGACAGGACCAGCCCGGTTGCAGCCGAGGTCACGGTCGCCAGAATGATTGCTCCGAAGAACATCCCGATGACGGATCCGAACCCGCCTGCAATGGCGACGCCACCCAGCAGCGAGATCACCAGCGCGTCGAACTCCATCAACGTGCCGCGGTTCGAGAATCCCGATTTGAACTCGGACGCGAGCAGGATGCCGACAGCGCCAGCCATGGCCGCACTGAACAGGTAGAGCTTGATGACATGCCGCGCGTTATCCACACCGGACAGGCGCGAGGCCACGGGGTTTGCGCCAATAAGATAGGTCAGTCGACCAAACACTGTCTTGCGTTCGACAAAGACGGCCACAAGGATCAGAATCCCCATCAGCACCACCGGCAGTTTGATCGAGGTGCCGAACATGGTCATGTTCCCCAGCACGCCGAAATCCGACGGCAGATTAGTATTTCGTTGCGAGCCTTGCGTGACCACCTGCGCGATCCCCCGCGCCAGCATCATCGTGCCCAACGTAACGATGATCGAGGGCACCCTCAGCGCGACAACGAATATTGCGTTGACGGCGCCGATCAGCATCGCCCCAATCAGCGCGCAGGCCATCGCCAACCACGTGGGCATGCCCCAGCCCGAAGACAAAGCGTTCGCCCCTTCGGTTGACTGCGCGAACCAAACGGCCAAAACACCCGACAGCGCCACGATGCCCCCGACCGACAGGTCGAAATTGCCTGAAACCAGCAGGAACGTCACTCCGACGCCCAGTGAAATCACCGCCCAGTTGTTCGTTACCAGGTTCACAACATTTTGAAACTGAAAGAAATTTGGCACCAGCACAGATGCCAGCAGGAACAGTGCGATGGCAGCACCCGCCACCAGAGACGTGATGAACATCTCATCGCTTAACCTGTTGTCCCGTGCGGCCAGTCTGCGGCCTTCGATTGCCTGATCGGTCATGATTTCTCAGCGCCCCCACCGGTTACGACATTCAGGATATGTGGAATGTCGACCTCTGCCCCGTTTTGGATCTCGGCCTCGATGCGGCCGTCATACATCAGAAAAACCCGGTCACAGATGCCCAGCACCTCTTCCAGTTCCGACGAAAAGATACAGATCGCCCGACCATTATTGGCCAAGTCGCGGATCAGGTCATAGATCTCGGACTTTGCGCCAACATCGACGCCGCGTGTCGGTTCGTCCAGCAAAAGCATATCCGCGTCAGCAAACAGGCACTTGGACAGAACGACCTTCTGCTGGTTCCCCCCCGAGAGCTTCTCGGCATATTTCTCGATGGAATTGGTCGCGATCCCCAGCTTGCCGACATATTCACGGGCAACCTCTTTCTCGCGCTCATCCTGAAAGATACCAAACCGCGCCAGCTTTCGGATATTCATGATCGGAATGTTGCGCCGGATCGTCAGCTCGGTGAACAGACCCTGCGTGCGCCGCTCCTCGGGGACCAGAGCGATCCCCGCCGCAATCGCCTCTTTCGGTGAGGATGGGCGTTTACGACGTTTGAAATCAACCTCGCCGTCTGCTTTATCGGCACCGTAGATCGCACGTGCGACCTCGGTCTTTCCGGCCCCAACCAGACCATAAAACCCGACGATTTCTCCTTCGTTTACGTGGAACGAGACGTCCTTTAACAGGTGATTGGTCATCCCCTTCACAGTCAGCACCGGCTTGTCCGCAATTTCGCCGCGCGGCTCATAATCATGAGTGATCGCGCGCCCCACCATCATCTCAATCAGTTCGGGTCGCCCATCCACTTCGGTCAGCGGTTTGGTGGCGATATGCTTGCCATCGCGCATGACGGTGACAGTGTCGCCCAGCTCGAAAATCTCATCCAGCTTGTGTGAGATATAGATGACCGTAACATCGGAATCCCGCAGACGCCGGATCACCCCAAACAGACGTTCGACCTCACGCTCTGACAGTGCGGCGGTGGGTTCGTCCATGATGATGATGCTGGCCCCCGAAGACGCAGCCCGCGCAATCTCGACGATCTGTTTCTGCGCCACGCTCAACGACGAGACCCGCGCCTTGGGGTCAATCGTCGGTTCAATCGCGGCAAGGGTTTTGACCACGCGGTCCTCAAGATCTGACTTGACCAGAAACCCGAACCGGCTGGCCTCCATCCCCAGGGTCAGATTTTCCAGAACCGTTAACTGGTCGACCACATGAAGTTCTTGAAACAGCGTGCCCACGCCGCTTTCGCGCGCATCCTGCGTGCTGTTTGGTTGATAGTTCTGACCCAAAATAGCCATCGACCCGCTGGTCGGGGCAAGCGCCCCGGTCAGCATCTTGACGATGGTTGACTTCCCGGCCCCATTCTCTCCGACCAGACAATGCACCGTGTTGCGATCAATATCGAACGACACGGTGTCCACGGCGCGCACGCCGGGGTAGTCCTTGGTCAAATCCCTGACGGACAGTGCTTTTTCAGCAAAAGCAGTCTGCACGATCATCCCCTTTTATTCCGCAAGCCTCCGAAGGGCGCGAACGGGCCGCGTCCATGGGTCAAGCTTATCTAAGTTTGAGTGTGTTGCCACCAGCGCCGTACCCTTTAGGGAGGTTAGGGTCACGGCGCTGGCGACAAGTGAGGAACCGGCTTTGCGGGTCAGGCCCGAGGGTGGACTGCGGACCCGCCCGCAAACGCTGGTTCGTTCAGGGCCAATCAGCCGCCGAACTGGTCTTTAAGCCACTGTTCCGCCTCATCTTTTGGCATCGACCAGTAGGAGACAGTGTAAGCCTTGTAAAAGAACTCTTCCGCCGTGTCCGAGGTTGCAGCAACCTTGCCGTCCAGCACGTCCATGATCAGGTCGATGCGACCTTGTGCGGTTTCCACCGGCGGCAGACCCATCGAGACTTTCAGGCTGGAGTTCGGGTCATAGACCTGCTCGAACTCGACCGAGTCAAAATCGACGCTTGCCACGATCTCGGTCAGTGGTTTGCCGTTGTCGAACTTGCCGCGTCCCAACTGAGCCAGTCCAGCCATCGTGCCAACCGTCAGGTTCGACGCTTCGGAATAGATCAGGTTCACTTCGGGACGTTGTGTCAGCAGGTCGACAATGATCTGCTTGGCCGCTTCTTGGCCCTTGCTGGAATCCAGCGCGCCCAGGTTTTCGGCGTCGGGATCAACCGACAGCACACCTTCGGCAAAAGGGGCCGTCCGGCCCGAGTTCACCTCGGTATGGTTTGGCCAACCCAGCTGCACCATAACGATCGGCTTGTCTGGATGCGCTTCTTTCCACGCCTTGGCCATCTGCGCGCCCATCTCGAACGACACTGCGGCTTCGTCGCTGCGTGCAGTCGGGATACCCGTGTCGGTGATCGGACTGAAGAACGAGGTCATGACGATATCATCAGCCAGCGCGTCTTCTACACCGGGCGTGGCAGCCTCGGCGTCCCAGATGTGCAGAGTGGCTGCATCAAAACCGCCGGCAGCGATCTGGTCCACGTTCTGTGTCATGACGGCAGAATCCGCCTGCCCGTCAAAAACAACAACCTCAGCACCATACTTTTCTTTTGCATAGCGCTCGGCCTCGGCCGCCTGAGACTGGTGAAATACGTTCGACAAATCGGACACAAAGAACGCGATCCGCTTGCCATCATCGGCAAAAGCCCCGGCCCCACCAACAAATGTCAGTGTCGTGGCCAGCAGACCCGCCTTGAGTACATTCCTCCGCTGCATTTTCATCTCTTCCCTTTTTGTTTCCTCCAGAGTGCGGCTGATCCGATGCATGTATCCGGGGCCGCAATCCCAGCATTCAGTCCTCCTCGTGAACCGTCGCTGAAATTTATTGCAGTGTTTGCTATTATTATCATTTTCGGAATTGCAGTCAATGATTTTAATCCATTTTGCCTACGGAAAACAAAGTGCACTGCTCGCCACATCATGTCTTTAACATTTTGTTTTTATTCCATTTTTCATGATATCTACAGCAGACGCAAAAGCCCACCGATTACCCTCCCGGACGGGTTGTCCGGGAGAGTGAAAAATCTGGAAAAAGTCTGAGCTTATTCTCTAATACGAATCTCGAACGATATCGTCGTTGGCCCTGATGAACGGCTAATCAGATTGTTCATCCAAGCGGGTTACACGCCATTTCGGATCATGTCGGCCGCTTTCTCAGCGATCATGACGACCGGAGATGCAGTATTGCCTGAAACGATTTTCGGCATGATCGACGCGTCGACAACACGTATCCCGCCAAGGCCATGTACCTTTAGATCCGTTCCCACCACGGCTGACGCGTCAGACCCCATTTTACACGTACCAACAGGGTGGAAAATCGTCGTTGCGATGTCGCCAACACCTTTCACAAGATCTTCTTCGGTTTCCATCGCAGGGCCCGGCAAAATTTCCTCGGGTTGATAAGGTTTGAGGGCATTGGCCGTCATGATCATCCGCGCCTGACGCACCGATTTCGCCGCGACGTGCCTGTCATTGTCCGTGGACAGATAGTTCAAACGGATATCGGGCTGTACCTTGGTATCCGTTCCCTGAACATGACAGGTACCAACACTTTCAGGGCGCAGGTTACAGACTGAAACAGTAATGGCCGGAAACGGGTGCAATGGATCGCCCAGCTTGTCAGTGGACAGGGGCTGAACATGATACTCCAGATCGGGCGTGGCCAGATCAGGGTTGGATTTGGTGAACATTCCGAACTGGCTGGGCGCCATCGACATCGGCCCCGATTGCGTCAGCCCGTATTGCAGCGCAATCTTCGCCTTACCGACCAGCGAGTTTGCCATCGTATTCAGCGTTTTTGCGTTCTGCACTTTGAACACGGTGCGGATTTGCAAATGGTCCTGCAAGTTCTCGCCCACGCCCGCGCTTTCGTGATGCACGGCGATGCCGTGTTCGGCCAGAACGTCGCCCCGACCGACGCCCGAGAGCTCTAGAATTTTGGGGGAATTGATCGCTCCGGCGGCAAGCAAAACCTCGGCCCCTGCCAAGGCGTCATAGTGCACGCCTTTTTGTTGGAAGCGGACGCCCGTCACCCGCTTGCCGTCGAACAACAACGTCTCGGTCTCGGCATGAGTCATGACCCGCAGGTTCGGGCGTTTCATCGCCGGGCGCAGAAAACCCTTCGCTGTATTCCAGCGCACGCCATTGCGTTGGTTGACCTCGAAAAACCCGGTGCCTTCATTGCTGCCATCATTGAAATCCGCGCGCGGCTGAATGCCGAATTCCTTGGCCCCTTCCTGCACGGCTTTCAGGATGTCCCATTCCAGCCGTTGTTTCGAGACCTTCCACTCGCCGCCGCCGCGATGCATGTCGCTGTCGCCTGCATGGTGATCTTCGGACTTCAGGAAATAGGGCAGCACGTCATCCCAACCCCAACCGGAATTGCCCAACTGCCGCCAGTGATCGTAATCCGCCGCCTGCCCCCGCATGTAGATCATACCGTTAACGGACGTGCAGCCGCCCAGCACCTTGCCGCGCGGATAAACCAGCGAACGCCCGTTCAGCCCCGGCTCGGCCGCGGTTTTCATCATCCAGTCAGTACGCGGATTGCCGATGCAATAAAGGTAGCCGACGGGGATTTGCACCCAGTGGTAATTGTCAGATCCACCTGCCTCCAGCAGCAGCACCCGCGTCTTGGGGTCTTCGGTCAGGCGATTGGCCAAGACACATCCGGCCGTGCCCGCGCCGACGATGATATAGTCATATTCGCCATCAAGTTTCCGGGCATCTGTCATGGAGTTCTGGTCTTTCTGATTAGTATGCGACGACAAGTTTGCCGATCATGCGACCGGTTTCAATGATCGCATGCGCTTCTTTCAGCATATCCGCCGACAAGCCGTTTAGAGTTTTCTGTTCCGTCGTTCGGATGATCCCGTCATCGACCATACTGGCGACACGGGCCAAAATCTGCCCCTGCCGCGCCATATCTGCTGTTCCAAACAACGAACGGGTGAACATCAACTCCCACATCAGCGCGGCGGACTTGCCCTGCAACGCGGAAATATCCAGCTTCTCAGATGTTTCGACAATAGTCCCGACCCGGCCCTGCGGCGCGATCAGTTCACACATGGCGTCCCAATGCTGCGCGGTATCGGCATATTGCGTGATGTAGTCCACGGTCTCGTGCCCGGCGGCCTGCACCTCGGCGATCAGATCGCGGTGATTGGCCACCTGATGCGCGCCCATTTCCTTGCACCATTCGACCGTTTCAGGGCGGGAGGCGGTGGCAATCAGATGCAGCCCGGTCAGTTTGCGTGCCAGTTGCAGGGTGATCGAGCCCACCCCTCCGGCCCCGCCGATAACCAGCAGGCTGGCCGGCGTTTCGTTTGTCGGAACTTGCAGCCGGTCAAACAGCATTTCCCAAGCGGTCAGCGACACCAACGGCAACGAGGCCGCCGCCGCAGGACTGACCGATCTCGGGGCAATCGACGCGATGCGATGATCGACCGTCTGCAACTCGGCATAAGAGCCCGGACGATCAGCATCGCCCGCATACCAGACGCGGTCACCTTTGGTGAATCCTGTGACCTCGGGACCCATGTCACGAACAATGCCCACGGCGTCATATCCCAGAATGAACGGCTCGGCATGGTCCTGCTCTGCCGCCGTTCGGATACGGCGCTTGGCATCCGCGGGATTGACCGAGATCGCCTCAACTTCGACCAGCAGATCGTTGGGTCGAAGGATCGGCTCAGGCAGGTCGACATCCATCAAGCTGTCAGGCGCGTTAATTGGCAGTGATTTCAGAAATCCCACGGCTTTCATTGTTGATTACCTTTCGGTTGAAGTTTGAGCGCTGTTCCAGAACCCGCGCATGGCTTCGATAAGCGCAAGATACTGCGCATAGCGGGTATCGTAATGGGCTTTCATATCCGCATTCGGCTGGAACTCGGCCTTGCGGCGGGTCATTTGACTGATGGCGTTTTCGTAGGAGCCATACGCGCCTGTTGCCACAGAAACACCTATCGCGGCGCCCAACGCGCCGGTTTCCTGCGCTTCGGCCACGTAGATCGGGACGCCCAGGCAATCGGCAAACATCTGCGGCCAAACAGGGCTGCGCGAGCCACCGCCGGACAGAACCGCCCGATCAAAACTGACGCCCGCAGTTTTCAAAACCTCGATGTGGCGGCGGTGCTCGAATAAAACCCCCTCGAACAAGGCGCGCAGCATATGGCCCTCGCCGTGCCAGCCCGCGACCCCGTAAAAGCCACCCCGGAACGACGCCCCCTGCCCCGAGCCATAGAGAAACGGATGAAAGAACGGATCATCTGCCGCCGGGGTGACCTCGGCCACCTTCTCATTGCAGAACCCAAATGGGTCATCGTGATGCGCGCCGCGTTCGACGAATTCGCGCACATACCATTCCAGATTGGCGGCCGACGTCGCGCTGGCCTCGATATTCACGAACCGGTTCGGACCAAAACCCGACACCATGAACAGATTATCGTTGACGGCAGGCGCGTCCGAGAACACCTGATTGATACTCCAAGTCCCCGCGATGATCGACGCCTCACCCGCGCGCACCACGCCTGATCCCATCGCACTGGACACCACGTCGAAATAACCGCCGATAACAGGCGTGCCCTCGGCCAATCCGGTCACTGCGGCGGCTTCGGCGCTGACAGTTCCGGCAATCTCCGCCGGGTCGATCAGGCGCGGCAGCATCTCACGCGCGTCGCCCAGACCATAAAGCGCCAGCAACCCGTCATCATAGGCACATTCGGGCATCCGCGTCAGACCGCAGCCGGACATGTCCGAAATCTCGCTGACCCGCTCACCGGTCAGTTTGTAGGTGATGAAATCCTTGCACAGCAGAACCGTTCCGGTCTGCGCGTAGACCTCGGGCCGGTGGCGTTTGATCCAGGCCAGCAGAACCGGGGTCTGGGACGGCCAGGGCTTTTGCAGGCAGAGCGCGTGCAGCGCATCCCCTGCGGCCTCGGACAGTTCCTCAGCCAGACCAGCTGCGCGCGTGTCCAGCGACTGGATGCCCACAAGCGGTTCGCCCGCCTTGTCCAACAGATACAGCCCGTTGCCATGCCCCGCACAGCCCACCCCGATGATCTGATCCGGCGTGATCCCGGCCTTGTTGATGCAGCCCGAGATCACCTGCCGAGCGTTGACCCAAAGCTCGTTCAGGTCGCGCTCCACATGCCCCGGCTGCGGGGTCGAGGACTGCCCGTCCAGCGCCTGCATCGCCACGGGGCTCCCCTGTAGATCGAAGAGAACGGCCTTGATGACCGTGTTCCCCGCATCCAGCCCCAGAATGTATCCGTCTTTAGCCACGGTTATAGATATCCCACGCTTCTTCGCCGCTGGCCTTATTGTGGATCATCGCCATCAGTGCCGCCACAACCGCCTTGGGGTTGTCATGCTGATAGATGTTGCGGCCATAAACCATCCCCTGTGCGCCCTGCGCCATCAGAGCCGCCGATTTCATCAGCACGTTCTTAAGGTCTTCTTTGCCACCGCCACGCACCAGAACCGGCACGCGGGCGGCCTCAATCACGCGGTGGAAGTCCTGCGCGTTCTCGGTCGGGTCTGCCTTGATGATATCCGCCCCCATTTCAGAGGCCAGACGCACCAGCGTCACGATCTTTTCCGCATCGCCATCCACCTGATAGCCGCCGCGCACATCATTGGGCAGCATGACCAGAGGTTCGATCATCAGCGGCATCCCGTACTTATGACAGGCCGCGCGCACCTTGCTGATGTTTTCGACGCATTGACGGAACAGCTCGGGCTCATCGGGCAGCATGAACAGGTTTACCACAACGGCGGAGGCGTCCATTTCCAGCGCGCCGATGATCGGCTCGTCGGCGTTTTGCAGCATCGACCACATCACACGGTGGCGCTGATCATTATAGGGGTTGCCCATGTCGATCCGCATCACCAGCGCAGGCTTGTCCTTTTCGGGCCGGGATTGCAGCAGATCAGCCTGCCCATAGGCGCATTGGATTGCGTCGGGCTTGGCCCCGATCAGCGTGTCCATGACGCCTGCCATATCCTCAAGCCCGACCATAAAACTGGGTTCATTGCAGACCCCGTGGTCGATCGCCACGTCCAGACATCCGCCATTGGTAAACATCCGGTTCATCCGGGCTTTGGTGCTTACACGCATTCTGTTCTCCGTTCATTATTTCGTGCGGTCAGAGTCTCGGCGGTGACACCGTAGAACTCGGACAATTCGTGGATCAGCGTTTGGGTCTGATCAGAGATTTCTTGTGGATTGAGACCACATTCCTTGGCAAAACTCTTGCCCAGCCGATCCAGCACATCGGTCGAAATCTGCCCGGTGATGGCAAGCGCGGTGCGGCGCAAAACGATGTCCGACAGGGTTTCAACATATTCGGTGCGCAGCAGCCAGATGATCTCGGCCTGCGTATAGGGGCAGTCTTCAACCAGCGGTGCATCCTGACGGGACTGGCAGAACAGGGCGACGTCATCGGCCTGACTGCCGTAGTGCTCGATCAGATGCTGCGCGCGGTCGGGCGAGATGCGGAATTCCTCGACCAACCTGCGATGCAGGGTTGCGGGATCATCCGGGAACTGCGCGCCACCGCCGATGGCCAACCCAAGGGTCGAATTTTGACGGGTTTTACCAAGCTCAGCCAGAACCTCATCCGCGGTTTGTTCGCCAAAGGCGCGGAAGGTGGTCCATTTGCCACCCACCATGCAGAATTGTGGCACATCCCCGTCCAGTCGCTTCGTGTAGTGACCGCGCGAAATCCGACCGGTGAAATCCTGATCACTGTGCGGCAGCGGACGGATGCCGCTGTAGCTGAACACCACCTGTTCGGGGGCAATCTCAATCTCTGGAAACACCAGCCGCAGTGAGCCGAGGATATAGTCGAACTCGTCTGGCTCACACCGCACACGCGCCGCCTTGTCGACGCGAATATCGGTCGACCCGGCCAACACCTTGCCCTGATAGGGGAAGACGATGCAGACCCGTCCGTCGGTATTTTCGAAATAAACCATGTGACCGCCAAGCGCCTGAGCCAGCGCCGGGTTGTCAATGATCAGATGCGAACCCTTGGTTCCTGAAACCATCTGCTCATTGGCACCACCGCCCAAGCCGCGTACCGTGTCGTCCAGCCAGGCACCCGTGGCGTTCACGATCACCTTGGGCTGAACCCGCAGGCTCTGACCGCTGCGCCGATCGGTCACCGTATAGTCTTCGCCATCCCGCGTCATCTCGGCATAGTTCAGGGCTACGCAGTCGGGCGCTGCGACCTGAACATCGCGGATCATCTCGACACACAGCCGTTCGGGATGGGTGATCTGCGCGTCGTAATACACCGCTGACCGCGTGGCCTTGGACGTGAGCGCGGGCCAGTCCTTGCAGGTGCGCCCTGCGCTGTTGAAATGGTGCTTGGGCAGGATGCGCCGCTTGCGCGTCACCCAATCATACAGCGACAGGCCCAGCTTGATCGGCACCGCCCCCCGGCTGGAGGGTTTGCCCTGCCAACCGACAAAACTCGCCGCCGCGTTGAACATGCCGGAAAACACCGAGGTAATCGGAATGACCGTCGGCAAGGGTCGCACCATGTGCGGCGCGTTCAGCAACAGCGCGTCGCGCTCCTGAAGCGACTCGCGTACCAAGTCGAACTCACCATTTTCCAGATAGCGCAGGCCGCCATGAATCATCCGTGACGGCGCGGCGCTGCAGCCCGAGGCAAAGTCGTTGCGCTCGACCAGCAGCACGCGCAGACCCTGCAGGGCCAATTCCCGGTAAACGCCGATCCCGTTTACGCCCCCGCCAATGACCACGGCGTCAAACGCAGCGTTCTCGCGCAGTTTTGTCAGGTTTTGTTGTCGTTGTTCTGACATGGTGGTCCTGTTCTTTGCGGGGGCCTTGGGGGATTAGCTGTCCAGATCGCTGAGATGCGCGCGGGCTTGGGTGTCGATCTCGGCAATCTCGGCCTCGGTCAGGCGCAGTTGCCCGGCCTTGGCGTTTTCGACCGCCTGCGTCGCGTCGCGCGCACCACAGAGCGAGAAGGTGATGCCGGGCTGTTGCACCGTCCACGCGATCACGGTTTGCGCAAGCGTCGCGCCATGGGCTTCGGCAATCGGCGCGATGGTCTGCATCAGGTTCGCGACCTTTTGGCGGTTCGCCATCGAAAAGCGCGGGTTGTCTTTGCGCTGATCGTCGCCTTCAAACACCCGATCTGGCCCGATCTTGCCGCTGAGCAGCCCCAGCGCCAGCGAGGAGTAGCTGAGCACCGACACGCCGTTTTCGCGGCACACGGGCAGCAGCGTGCCCTCGATGTCGCGTTTGACCATCGAGTATTCTTCCTGAATGGCATCCAACTGACCGGCGGCCACGTAAGCCTTCACCTCATCAACCGAGGTGTTGCTGGCCCCGATCGACCGGATCTTGCCCTGCTGTTTCAGGGCCTCTAACGCCTCCATCGTTTCAGCAATCGGTGTCGTTGGGTCTTGCCAATGGGTGATGTAGTGGTCGATATAATCCGTGCCCAGACGGGTCATGCTTTGTTCGACCTCATAGATGATGGCGTCCTTGCCCAGATAGCGATGCACCGGCTTGCCGTCATAGTCGAAAAAATGGTTACCCTTCTGCGTATGCCAGACCAGCCCGCATTTGGTCGCCAGCACCACCTTGTCGCGCCGCCCTTTCAGCGCCTTGCCGACGATATCCTCGGCCACGCCCTGACCATAAGCGGGAGCGGTGTCGATCAGCGACACACCCGCATCGACCGAGGCCTGAATCGCCGCGATGGATTTGGCCTCATCCGTGCCGCCCCACATCCATCCGCCGATGGCCCAGGTGCCCAGCCCGATGACCGAAGCCTCGATCCCCGAAGCGCCAATTTCCCGTGTCAGCATCTCATGCGACATCTCGTGTTCCTTCCATTTCCTGTATGACTGCGGTCGCTGTATCTTCGTCCAAGATCAGCGAGTTGAGAAACTTTCCATTCAATACTGCCTTGATCGGTTGCACTTTCTGCGCCCCGGCACTGACCCCGATCACCTTTGAACACTGCGCCAGATCGGGCGGTGTCACCGAAACCAAACGCGAGTTCAGCGCATAGTTCGAGACCGAGCCGTCGATGTGGATCAGATGGGCCAGAAACTCTCCGATCACGCCCATGCCCATCAACATCTTGCGATCTGCTTCGGGCACCGGATGAAGGTCATAATAGCTGGAGCCTTCGGGCTCGATCGAACCGACCCCCACCAGCGCCACATTCGCGCGGCGGGCCAGATCCAGCACCTCGCGGATCGAGGAGACCTGTTCCAGCATGTCCCGCTGTTCGCGGCTTTCGGCGAAAAGCGGCGCGTGTAGCAGCATGGTCTTGCCGCCCAACCGGTCCGCCATCTGCGTCGCCAGATGGTTCACATCCGTATAATATTTGCCCTGAATGCCACCGGTCAGCGGCACGACAGTCACGTCAAAGTCGCGTTCGGAGTCCAGCGCCTCGACCGTGGCGCTGACGGCCTTGCCGCCGGTGATCGCAATGACATCGCCATCGCGCAATGTCTCAAGCAGGTGATTGGCAGCAGCGCGGCCCACCTGTTGCAGAGTGGTCTCGGCACTGCCCGCGACCGAGGGGGTCACGATAGCCTCGGACAGGCCGGTCGAGCGGGTCAGGTCACGCTCGATATCCATTAGTGTTTCGAACGGGCTTTCGATGTCGATCTTGACCATACCCATCTTGCGGCCCTGCGTGATCAGGCGATTGACCTTGGAGTTCGACAGGTTCAGCGCCCGCGCTATATCGGCCTGTTTCTGCCCTTCCAGATAGTGCAGGACCAGAACGGTATGGATCTGCCGAATCAGTTCAAAATCTTTCTTTTTGTCGACCATCACCCACGCCTTTTGCTCAGGTAATGGTCGATGGTCACAGCCGCCAGCAGGATCGAGCCGCGGATGATGTCCTGCCAGTAGACCGACACATCCAGCAGCGCCAAGGAGCTGGAGACCAGCGACAGCAGGATCACGCCAAGGATCGCGCCCAGAATTGACCCCGAGCCACCGTTCAGGCTGGCCCCGCCGATGACGGCGGCGGCGATGATGGTCAGTTCCAGCCCCAACCCGAATGTGGGTTGTGCCGACCCAAACCGCGCCATGTAGATGATGCCTGCGATACCGCAAAGCGTTGAACATAGGGTCGTGGTCAGGAAGATCACCTTCTTGGTGCGAATACCGGAATAGGCGGCGGCTTTCTCGTTGCTGCCCGTATAGAACACCTTGCGGAACATGGTCGTGCGTCGCAGCATGAAATCAAAGGCGATCACGAAGACCAGAAAGATGACGATCACGATGGGGATCGGCCCGATGGTGCCTTGCCCGATGAATTTGAACTCGGGCGGCAGGGTGTAAAGGCCCAGCGGACGCCCCCCGGTGAACAGCAGGCAAGCCCCGCGCGCGATCACCATGATCGCCAGTGAGACGATGAAGTGGTGCAGGCCCACGCGGGTTACAAAGAACCCCATAAAGGCCCCGATCCCGGTACACAGCGCAATCGCCATGGCCGAGGCCACCCACGGGTTCACTCCGCTTAAAAACAGCCAACCCGCGATCACCATCGCCAGCGCCGTGACCGAGCCCACTGACAGGTCAATTCCCCCGGAAATCAGCAGGATCGTCATGCCGATCACCAACAGGCCATCCACGGCAAAGGCCATCGACATCGCCCGCATATTGGCCCAGGTCAGAAAATAGGGCGAGGCGAAGGACATGATCAGGAACAGCCCCAGAATGATGACGATCAGCCCGGTTTCGCGCATCCGAAACAGGCGTTTCAGCAGCGATGTGCTGTCGGTGTCGCCCGGTTGGGTCAGGTTCACGGTGTTGTCCATTTTGCTCTCTCCGCTCATGCGACCGATGCCTGCGTGTCCAGGACCGAGGCCAGGTGCATGATGTTTTCTTCTGTCATTTCGTCGCCCGTGACCTGCCCGCTGATGCGCCCTTCGCGCACCACCAGCACCCGGTCGCAGACACCAATCAGTTCGGGCAGTTCGGATGAGATCACCACGATCCCAACGCCATCTTCGGCCAGATCGCGCAGAATGCGGTGGATCTCGGATTTTGCACCCACATCGACCCCGCGGGTCGGTTCATCCAGAAAGATCAGCCGTGGGTTGACCGACAACATCTTGGCCAGCGCCACCTTTTGCTGGTTGCCGCCCGAGAGCGACGACACCGGATCATTCAGCGACCCGCATTTCAGGTTCAGCATGCGCCCCAGCGTCTCGGCCTGCGCCTCTTCCGTACCGGACTGGATCAAGCCGATCCCGTTGGCGACCTGTTCCAGCTTCAGGGCCGAAACATTGGCGGCAATCGGCAGGTCCAGAAACGCACCATCGCCTTTGCGATCCTCGGACAGATACACCATCCCCTTGGCGATGCTGTCCTGGTAGTTCCGCAGGTTCAGTTCTTCGCCGTTCAGCCAGACCTGACCGGTTACCTCGCCCTCAAGCTGGCAGATGCCCTTGACGATCTCACTGCGGCCCGCGCCGATCAGACCCGCAATGCCCAGAATCTCACCCTTTTTCAGCGAGAAAGAGACATCGCGGAACCGCGTCGCCTCGGTCAGGTTGCGCACGTCAAGGATGACCTCATCCGACGGCTTGTCCTGCTTTTCGGGATAGAGGTTGTCGATCACCCGCCCGACCATCGCATTGACCACGTCACTGGGCTGAATATCCGCCACATTATTCGTGACAATGTGCTGCCCATCCCGGAACACTGACACCCGGTCACAATTGTCGAAAATCTCGACCATCCGGTGCGAGATATAGATGATCGAAATCCCCCGATCCGCCAGATTGCGCATGATCCCAAAGAGGGTCTGAGCCTCGGTTTCCGTGAGTGCGGCTGTCGGTTCATCAAGGATCAGAATGCGGCAATCCAGCGTCAGGGCCTTTGCAATCTCGACCAGTTGCTGGTTCGAGATCGAAAGGTTTTTCACCAGAACCGACGGGTCAATGTCACTGAGTTGGCGGAACACATCCACCGCCTCGCGCTCCAATTTCTTGTAGTCCATCAGCCACGAGCGGCTGACATTGGTCTTGGCCATGAAAATATTCTCGGCCACCGACACATCCGGGCACAGGGCGATTTCCTGATGCACGAACCCGATGCCCAACTGCTGCGCCATTGTGGGTGACGAGATCTTGACCGGTTTGCCGTCCAGCACAATGTCGCCGCTGTCGGGCTGCAAGATCCCGTCGATCACATTCATCAAGGTTGACTTGCCTGCGCCGTTTTCGCCTGCAATCGCGTGGATTTCCCCCTTGCGAAGCTCAAAGTCGATCCCGCGCAGCGCTTTGACCGGGCCAAAGGACTTGCTTAGGTTCGATATCCGGAGGATCACGTCATCTTGCATGGCACCACCTTTTCGGGGGTTTCTTATTGGTTGGTTTCTTGAACCGCCCGCGAACCAAAGTGGAACTGCGCGGGCGGTTCGTCGGGGAGATCCCGATCAGGCCGGATCGCGGCCTTCCATGTAGACGTTCAGATCAAAGCTGTCGGCATTGTCCTTGGTGATGACCGCAAAGCCATTGTCCATGAATGGGATCTGAACCGGGTTGAAGCCGCTGGTTTTCCAGTCGTTGAACGGATCGAACACGTCCGAACGATTGGCCAGGTGCACCGCCATGAAGCCCATGAAGCCCTGCACGCCCTGGTTTGGGTTCAGCGACATGTGGATGTTGCCCGCGCGGATATGCTCCAGCGTGGTCGGCGTCACATCTGCATGCATGATCAGAATGTCCGATTCAGCTTCCAGCTTGGCAGCTACGGCGCCTTCAGCAGAACCCGCCTCGGGGATCCAGATCGCCGCGACATTCGGGTTCGCCTGAATGATCGACGCAGTTGCGCGATACGCTGCGTTGCTGTCCTGGTTCGTCGCCTGACGACCGACCAGCTTCATGTTCGGATAGTTGGCCTCCATATACGCGATCAGAGAGGTCACGCGCAGGTCGTGGTTCGACTGACCTGGGTTTTCCAGAACCGCATATTCGGCGCTGTCACCCACCTGCTTGACGATCTCTTCCGCGGCGAACTTCGCTTCGGCATGGTTGTCCGAGGTGATGTAGCCGGTGCGCTTGGAATTCGGGCTGTCGGCGGCAAAGGTCACAATCTCGGTGCCATTGTCGATGGCGCGATCAATCGGCTCGATGAAAGGGTCCGACTGCATCGGGTGCAGCAGAACGCCAGCGGGCTGTTTCACCAGATCCTGCTCGAACGAGGCAATCTGTTTGGTGATGTCATAATCCGGCGTGCCCGAGAACACGGTCTCACATCCAAACGCTTCGGCTGCTTGCTTGAAGCCCTGATAGACCGGAACCCAATAGGGGTGGCCCGAAACCATGACGTTCATGATATAGGTCTCGCCCGGCTCACACATGATGCCCTCAGCCGAGGCCGGAGCCGCCGCTACACCAGCAACCGCAATCGCGGCAGACGCAACAAAGCCGTTGATTTTCTTATACTTCATAGAACTCCTCCCAAGAGTGTGTTCCTGCACCTGCCCCGCAGTCTTCCTCCATTACGCGGCAAATGCAAGAAATTTCATATGATGCGTGTTATTGCAATATCGAATTTCTAATCACTGGCCAGAAGAGTCGTCAACGGTTTTTTGGTACTTTATTTGGTTGCTGCAATAAATTTCATTTTTGAAAGGCAACATGCACCCGCAGTCCTTGAGACTGCGGCCTTAGTCGCAAGCGAACGACGCGAACAAGCCTGCATGAAATGCAATGCCCACCGCCCCACGGAGCGTCCGTGGTGAAATTTATGGGATGTGCTGAAAGAGGGAGCTTAGTTGCGCCCGATCTAACGATACCCGTTCGATGAACGCGTGGACGGAGCAATGCCGTCCCGCATTTCGCAAAAGCCAACGCCAGTCGGCAGCCAGATGGTATTTCAGCTTGGTGGAAGGACCTTCATCAGGCCATTGGCGGGTTCACCCGCCATTGACTTTAGCAATACTGGTCGACCATGTGATTGGCGATCAGGTCCCTGTGTTTTGTTGAACCGCTTCGCCAACACAATAGGTGTCGACCATTTGAGCAAACGTGTTCGAGACCCAGGCGTTGATCTCTTGCGAGCGTGGCAAGTCCGGTGCAGAATCTTCCATGGCGTGGAAAGTTTCGGGAAAGACCTCGAATACTACGCTACCGCCCGCGGCCTTCAGCCGATCCACAAAATCCTGATACTCAGCCAGAATGATGTCGTGATCTCCGACAAACCCCGCCAGCGGCGGCATGCCAGACAAGTCGGTTGCACGGGCAGGCACCGCATATGCCGGAACTTCATAGCGTTTCTGCGCGCGAATATCCTTCAGGTACAGGTGCCAGCACAGAACGCAGTTGGTTTCGTTCCAAGTCACCAAGTTATTGTCGATCTTCGACCAGTTCGAGGAACGGTCTTCGATCATCGGATAGAGCGGCATCACAATTGCGATCTTTACGTCGCCGCTATCCCGTGCTTGCAGGGCACAGGACAGGGCCAACCCACCGCCCGCGCTGTTACCCGTCAGGATTATGTCACCTGATCCACCCAGATTGGCCGCTTTGTCGCGGGCCCACAGAACAGTGTCATAACAATCATCATGCGAGGCAGGATAAGGCGCATCAATCGAGACGGTGTAAGCCGGAGCAACCACAATACAGGGGCGCGAGTCCATCAGGCGCTTGTAATAGGCATGGTGACGCTCGGGCCAGCCGGTGGCGAACCCTCCCCCGTGAAAACTGACTACGATGGGCAGTCCGCTGACATCGCCTTTTGGTTTGTAGACACGAGTGCGGATCGTGCCCTGACCGTTACGGCGGGGAACTTCAACAGTTTCGTTCACGACGCCGTCGAGGGTTTGCTTTGCCCCCTTTTTGGCGCCCATACGGGACAGTCGCAGCCCTGTTTGACTACGCACAAGTGCCATTGCGAATTTTTGACCTGCGGGTCGAATGTCAGGCTTGGCCATGACGCCTCCGTAGAATTTTTTCCGTGGATGTTTGATCGTTCAACAGAAACAGGGCGCATCTGCTTATCGCAAATGCGCCCAATTCAATAACGATCAGCTTACTCTGCCGGGGTCGCGGGAGACTTGATCAGGTCCCGGTCGGGCGAGCGCTCATCACCTGACGACCAGACCAGCGTACCCATGTACCAATCCGCGATCGGGAAGGTCACGTTGAAGTTGGCGTCATGCATCAGGTCACGGTTGTGGTGCACCGTGTGGACCACGCGCAGGTATTTCCAACCGGGGATCGCAGCGAACACACGCTCGATCGCCGAACCGCGCGGCAGGTGATAGGTGAAGTGCAGCAGTTCGTACAGGAAGTATTGCGAGATCGTGATGGTAGCGAACAGCAGGCCCACATTGGCGTTGAACAGCCATGTCAGGATCAGACCACCCGGCAGCGCCACGAACAGCGCGAAGGACGCGATCAGGTACAGCGGGAACAGAACAACGCGCCAGTCCAGCACCATCTGATAGCTCATTGCGTGCTCTTCGAAGAAGGTGTGGTGATCACCGGTGTGACGCTGGTAGAACAGTTTCAGGATCTTGGTCTTCTTGTGACCAAACCAGCGGTGCCCGGCATATTCGGCAAAGTTGCTGCCCAGGAACGCAACCGGCACGATCCACAGATCAATCCAGCTCAGGTCGTGGACGCGCGCAAGGCACCACCACATGATTCCAATGGCCACGACGCACATGACGCCCAGATGAATCCAGCCGCTGTATTAGGGGCTGATGCTCGCGCGGTATTTGGCGCGGAACTTTTCGCGAGATTCGTCGCTCATGCTAGAAATCCTCCCAAGGGTATTACCTGAGGGACAATATTGCGATTATGTAAAACAAAGTCTAATTTATAAAAGATAAGGTAAATATGCCTCAAAGGAATATCTTTAACTCTTATGCGGAATCAGGATCTTAATCTTCTGCCTATCTTCGATGCTTTGGTGCAAGAGCAGCAACTTTCTCGTGCAGCAGCCCGTTTGTCGATGAGTCAGCCCGCCGTCAGCAAGGCGCTCAAGCGGTTGAGACTCAGCTTCAAGGACGAGTTGTTTGTGCGCACAAGACGTGGCCTGAAACCAACCCCGCGCGCCCTGCAATTGCACAGCTCGCTGGCCCCGGCACTGAATGTCATACGTCAAAGCTATGACGCATATCCCTTTTCGCCCGAGAATGTGGACCGCACGTTTGACGTGACGATGAACAGCACGGTGGAACTGGTGGCGATGCCCTACATTGCCTCAAACCTGTATCGCGTCGCCCCCAAAGCGGCCGTTCGGGTCCATCCTGACTATCTTCCTAACATCCCCACGCGGCTGAAAGACGGACGACTGGATTGCGCCATTGAATTTGTGGACTTGCCCGAGGATCAGTTCGATAGCCAGTTCATGGTCGAAGAAACACTCGTTACAATATGCGCTCACGATCATCCGAAGGCCGGACAAAAGCTGTCGCTTGACGAATTCCAGGCCCTGCCACACGTTTCGGTCATGCCGCGCACAAGCCTGGCGCCAACGCAAAACAGCCGCCAGTTGACCCCGATCGAGTACCTTTTGGGGTCGCGCCTGCCCAAACGCAATGTCGTCATTCAGGCCTCTAGCTTTGTTGCAGTTCCGGGAATTGTCGCGGCCTCGGGGATGATAGCGATCATTTCCTACCGGCAGGCCGCGCCGTACATCGAGTCTGGCCAGCTTGCGACACTGGAGCTCCCGTTTGAAAGCCCGAAGCTGGCCCTCAAGATGTACTGGCACAAATCGCGCAACAGCGATCCGGGGCATAGGTGGTTTGTCGATATGATAACGAAACTATCTTCGGAACTCTGAAGGAATAAGCCGCTAGGCCGAAGTTTTCACATCATAGGCAGTCTTGAAAACCTCGGGCATTCGGGTAGGTCGACCGGTGCTGAGCTTGGTACAGACATAGTTGGACTTTGCCCGAAGGATCGTCATCTTGTCTTGCAGCCTGACCACCTGAAAACTCCGCGTGGCCCGCAGCTTTTCGTCATTGGCCGAAATCCAGTTGTAGACCACAACCTCGTCACCCAAAAATGCCGATGATAAATAGTCGATCTCGTGCCGCACTGCAGCCATTCCCCGATCAAGGTCAAGACAGGCCTGTTCGCTCAGGCCTACAGCCCGCGTGTGTTCCCACACGGTTGCATCCAGCCATCGAAGATAGACCGCGTTGTTGACGTACTTGAACCCGTCCAGATCATCCTCGACCACCGTGAATCTTTTCCAGAAAGCGTCCGGGCAATCCGACAGGTTCGAAATGTCCTGGTCTGATAAAGGGATCATGAAATGGCCTCTGCGCTTGTTACCCGGTGACGATTCTCGCAGCCAGAACAATCACTAAGACCGCGGCCGCCACAAGGTTCGACAGGTTGCCGACGTAACGTAGCGGGGTTCGGGACACATCAGCTTTCAGTCCAAACGGGTGCGTCAGCCGCCCAAGAACCAACAACAGGCCACTGATATGCAGCGGCAGCGCCGACGCGCCTGCACCCTCGGCCACAATCATCAGGATCAGAAGCAACCCAGCCCATTCCGAGCAGTTCCCGTGCTGACGGATACGCAGCAGCAATTCGGAATCGCCCCCGTCACCAATGGATTGCTTCAGTTCAGCCCGACGGTTGCGGACCCGAAACCACAACACAAGCCAGATCAACGCCACAAAAAGCGTGTAAACGGGGGTTACTGTGAAAATCATCGGATGTCTTTCCTTGGAATGTCAGAGGAGTGGGTGAGCCCGCCGTAGGCATCTCAGGCCGCTAGTGGGAACGGCCTGAGGTCTTGGCGCAGATCAGGCGCGGACGCGCTTGACCGCTTTGCCGTTTTTCCAGAACCGGTACATCACGCGCAGCGCCGGCCAGACGCCATCTGCCTTGGTCTGAACTGTCTTGCCTTGCGAGATGCGCTCGATCTGCATCGTGTACCAGCTGATCTCCATGATCGCCATCTGGTCGATCTTCTTGATGCCCGAACGGATCGGAGCAACCGGAGACATGTGCTTGGGGTTCTGCATCACATGCTGACCAAATTTGGCATCCACCGCGAAAGGTCGTGCCACACCCGCCATGTCAATGGCACCGGTCGCCAGCGCCTCGCTCATACCTTCGGACGAGCGGAAGCCGCCCGTGACGACCAAAGGTGTTTCGATCTGCCTTTTCACCTTCTCGGCATATTCAAGGAAATAGGCCTCGCGCTTTTTGGTGCTTTCTTTCTTGGCCTCGGCCTTGCCCTTACGGTTGACCGGGTTTTCCCAGCTACCGCCCGAGATTTCGATCAGATCGACGCCCAGCTTGTCCAGACGCTTGGCCACCTCGATCGAGTCCTCTTCGGTGAACCCACCCTTCTGAAAATCGGAAGAGTTGATCTTGATACCGATATTGAACCCCTTGCCGGTACAGGCGCGGATGCGGTTGTAAATCTCTTCAACAAAGCGGAAGCGATTGTCGAAGCTGCCGCCCCATTTATCCTCGCGCCGGTTGTGATGTGGCGACAGGAACTGGCCGATCAGGTAACCATGCGCACCGTGCAACTGAACACCGGTAAAACCAACCTCTTCCAGACGGGCGGCAGATTTGGCAAACCGGTCGATGATTTCTTCGATCTCGGCATCAGACAGCTCACGCGGGGGAACGAACAGATCATTTTCAATCGGCACGACCGAGGGCGCGACCGGCGCGTCATTGACCATCTTGGGCGATTGCTTGCCCGGATGGTTCAACTGCGGCCAGATATGAGTGTTGGTGGCCTTGCCCGTGGCCGCCCATTTGCGCAGCAGGTCCATGTTGCTGTCCAGCAGAACATCCACGACCAGCGGTTCGTTCATATGCTTGCCGTCCACCATCATGTTGCCGGTGATCAGCAAGCTCGCGCCGCTATTGGCCCAGACCTCATACAGCGACACATAGGCAGGTGTGACCTTACCGTCTGCAGTCGCCAGCGCTTCGTTCATTGACGCCTTGCAAATGCGGTTCCGCAAAACCGTGCCTGATCTGAGTGTCAGGGAATCCCCAAGCGTTGCCATTCTTTGTCTCCATTTATGGCGAACCCCCCGGAGGCCGGGGAGCTCTGTGTTGAGAGTCCGAGCTAGGCCCGGAGGTGTTGATCAAGATCACGCACGCGCCATCGTTGACGGGGCGCTCTGCGCCTCGTTGATCCGGCGGAACAGCAGGATCGCAGGCAGCGCGACGACGTACATTGTGATCGAATACAGACCTGAGGGCAGCGCCAGCTCGCTGATGCCGGTGGTGGTGCCCATGATGGCCCCGGCCAGCGCCACACCCAGCGGCGAGTTCTGGATGCTGGTCTCGATCGACAACGTCTTGGATTGCGTTCGGCAGACGCCCAGCATCCGGCCAACGCCCCAGCCCATGATCATCAGCACAAACGGCAGCACCATCAGCGCGACGCCCATTTCCGCAAACGAGCGCGTGACCAGATCCCAGTTGCCGACAAACAGGAACACCAGAAGCAGCAGCCACAGGCCCACGGCCAGATTGCTGAGGAACTTTTCAACCCGGATCGAAAATGCCGAGAACACGTGGCGCACCAGAACCCCGGTCATCACCGGAACAGTGGTCAGGATGAAGGTAAAGACCGCCAGGCTCGAGATCGAGAACTCGGGCGCGGCCTCACCCATGAAATGCACGATGGCAAGCGCGGCCAGCGGCGGCACGGTCATAAAGGCGATCAGGCTGGTAACGGCGGTCAGCGACACGGCCAGCGCCAGGTCTCCGCGCGCGAGCTTGGTCATCACGTTGCTGCTGACACCGCCGGGGCAGAAGGCCACCAGCATCGCGCCTGCGGCCAGAACCGGCGGCAGGTTAAAGGCGGTGACGATCCCGAATGCCACGATGGGCAGGAACACGATCTGACAGACGATTCCGATCAGCAGCGCCTTGCCGCCTTTGAAAACGCGTCCGAAATCCGCAAGGGTCAACCCCAACCCCAGCGAAAACATGATGAATGCCTGCGCGAGTGGCAAGATCACTTGAATTGCAAAGTCCATTTCTTTCCTCCCTAAGCGTCAGCGCCCTAACCCGACGCTGCGCTGTGATGTACTGGTGTTACGCTTGCGCTGGATCGACGAAATCCACCGCGAATGTGTAGTTACCAAGCGCGTGGCGCATGTCCTCGAGCCCGGCACTCAACGCGAGTTTGGCGACGATTCCACGTTGGCTGTCCTGCACCACGTCAAGTGCTGTGATGGTGGCACCTTTGGCTTCGGCCTCGGTGCGGATGGTGCGTTCAACTTCCATCATGTTCAGCGAGACCTTGTGGATCTTGCCGATTGCCGTCAGCGGCAATTCGTCCAGGCGGACGTAGTCCTTGGGCAGTGCGGCCCGTTCCGGCACATGTGTTTCAGCAAACTGCGCCAGGTCAGCGGCGGGGATATCGGCGCCCGTGGTCGATTGATAATAGAGAACCGGCAGCTCTCCGGCCTTTACATCAGGACGACCGACTGCCGCTGCCATCGCAATCGAGGGATGTGCGTGCATCGCCTCTTCGATCACCTTGGGGTCGATATTGTGACCGCCACGGATGATCAGCTCTTTCTTGCGGCCGGTCATCCAGAAATAGCCATCCGCATCCTGCCGCGCCAGATCGCCCGAGTTGAACCACTTGGCCCCTTCGACCTCGTAGAAGATGCCCTTGTTCTGGCTGTCGATGATGTACCCTTCGAACACATTCGCGCCCGAGATCATGATCACCCCAACTTCATCCGTCTCGGCCCAACGATCGAACGTGTCGTCATCCTTCAAAACGGCGCAGCGCATCTGCTGATAGGGCAGCCGCAACCCGATGGACCCGATCCGTACCCGGTCCGGATGGGTCGGGTTCAAGGACGAGGCCACGGCCCCTTCGGTCATGCCGTAGCCTTCGACAATCGGAATGCCGGTGGTTTCGACAAAGGTGTTGAACAGCTCAACCGGCATCGGCGCAGCACCGCAGGCCCCAAACTTGATCGAACTGATATCCAGCCCGTCGCGGGGCACATCCAGCAGCGCGGAATAAACTGTCGGCACGCCTGAGAATGTGCCGAATTTGAAGTGATCGGCCATTTTCCAGAAATTCTCGATCACCTTTTCGCCGCGATAGCCCTGCGGGGTGGCCAGAATGACATGCCCACCCTTCATCAGCGGCAACAGGCCCGTCACCAGAATAGCGTTGGAATGAAACAACGGCAGGCCGCAGAACACCGCTTCACCCGAGGCTGCAACTTCCGGATTGAAATGCGACAGCGCCCAGGCGTCATAAACCTCGGAGTGGTGGCTGCGGCGTGCGATTTTGGGCAGGCCGGTAGTGCCGCCGGTACACAACATGGTCGAGATGTCGTCGGGCTTTGGGGCCTCGAACTCCAGCGCATCGGCGCGCGCGCCTGCGATCAGCTTGGAAAAGCGCGTGACCTTGAGGGTGCGGCCGTCGATTTTCAGCTTGGACGGGGCCAGCTTGCTGATCGTGCCAAACACAGCCGCCGCGCCGCCATCCATCCAGTCAAACACGCTACAGGTGACGATATGTTCGACGCAGGGCGTGTTGACTACGGCAGCCACGGATTTATGCCACAGATCAGTCTTGGGCGTTTTCTCCAGCGTTATCAGAACCTTGGCATTGGCAGCGCGCAGCAGGTCGCCGATCTGGTCGGCCTCAAGCAGGGGGTTGATCGCCAGAACCTGACCAGCAGCCGAGCCGCCCCAGATGGTAAAATGCGTCTCGGGCAGGTTGGGCAACACATAGGCCACCACATCGTCACGCCCGATGCCGATTTTGCGCAACGCATTGGCGGTCTGCGTAACCTTACCCAGAAACTCCTTATGACTCAGCGTTTTGGGCGCATCATAGGTTGCCGCCGACACAAAAAAACTGAGCGCCGGGGCAGTCGGGTTGATCGCCGCGCCTTCTTTCAGCGCGTCATAGGTCGTGCCGGGAAATGCGCGGTCCGAAAATGGGACCTTTTCGAACGCGTCAATATCCGCCTGACTGGTAAAGCCGATTTCTGCGCTGGTCATCATGTTCATCTCAGGTCCTTGATTGCTGTGCCGTGGTCACGCCGCCGATCGGATGATGTCGGCTGCTTTTTCGGCAATTGCCATTGTTGGCGCGTTGGTATTTCCCGAAATCAGGTTCGGCATGATCGAGGCATCGACGACGCGCAGCCCCTCAACTCCGCGCACGCGCAGGGTCGGATCGACCACGGCCATCTCATCAACGCCCATCTTGCACGAGCCCACGGGGTGATAGATCGTATCCGCCCGGTCGCGGATGTGCTTTTCCCAATCCGCGTCGGTTTTGGCGGTATCGGTTCCGTGCATCTCGGACAGTTCAAAATCAGCCAGAGGCGGTGCTTTCATGATCTCACGCGTGATCTTCACGCCCTTGATCATCGTCTCAAGATCGCGCGGGTCGCTCAGGAAAGCGGGGTCGATTCCAGGCATTGCAAAGGGATCGGCGCTTTGCAGGAACACGCTGCCCCGGCTATCGGGGCGCAGCTTGCACATATGGCAGCTATAGCCATGACCCCAGTAGAGCTTGCGCAAATGGTCGTCCACAATGGTCATCATGAAGTGAAGCTGAATGTCCGGGCGGTCCAGATCGGGCGATGTTTTCAGAAATGCTCCGCCCTCGGCCACCGGTGAGGCAGCCATGGACTTGCCATCCTTTTTCCAACGCCAGATGTGGTGCATCAGGTTCACCCCACCCCACGGGCTGATACCCAGATTATCCTTGTAGGTGCCCCGGAACGACAGCGAGAAGTCCAGATGGTCCTGCAGGTTCTGTCCCACACCCGGAAGATCGTGCACCACGTCAATGCCCAGACGCGACAGGTCTTCGCCATTGCCGATACCCGACAATTGCAGGATTTGCGGCGTTTTCAGCGCCCCTGCACAGACCAGAACTTCGCGGCTGGCTTTGACTTCGACATCCTTGCCCTTGTGCTGGTACAGCACACCGGTCGCCCGTTTGCCTTCCATCAAAAGACGCTTGACCGAGGCGCGCGTGATCACCGTCAGGTTCGGGCGGCCCATCACCGGAAAGAGATAGCCCGCCGCGGCGGAACACCGCTCACCGTTCTTCTCTTCATCATGGAAATGCGTGACTTGATAAAGGCCTACGCCTTCCTGATCGCCCCGGTTGAAATCGTCGGTCCGGCGGTGTTGCAGGCGCGTCGCGGCCTCGACAAAGGCATGCGAAATTTCGCGCGGCACCTGCTGGTTCGACACTTGCAACGGACCCTCTGCCCCGTGTTCCGCATCGCCGCCGCGCTGGTTGTTTTCGGACTTTTTGAAATAGGGCAACATGCTGTCCCAATCCCAGCCCTCATTGCCCAGATTGGCCCAATCGTCGTAATCCTGCTTCTGACCACGGATATAAAGCGCCGCATTGATCGCGCTGGACCCGCCAAGCGCCTTGCCGCGCGGCTGATAGCCCTTGCGCCCGTTGAGACCCGGCTGGGGCACCGTTTCCATGCACCAGTTGTTGATCTGTACGGGCTTGTTCTGAATCATCAGACCTCCGCCCAGCATCATGCGGATAAGCAGGTCTTTACCACCGCCGCCTGCCTCAAGCAGACAAACGGTGACGTTCGGGTCTTCGGTCAGACGGCGGGCCAGAACACAACCAGCCGAGCCGCCCCCTGCGATCACGTAGTCAAAAGTCACTTGGTCTTCTCCCTAAGGCCGATCTGCACCGGCCTCTCCGTTTTTCTGATCAGTTTCGCGGCCCCCCTCCGAGGGCCGCGTCTGCTCTTCTTGCCTGTTGTCTCAGTTGATCTTGCGGCGGCGGAACCGGAATTTCTGCATAAGCATCAGTTGCTTGTACATGAAGTTCCCCCAAGGTGGTGCAACCATAGCTGTGGCATTGAACTTGCCCTTGCGCACGACACCCTTGGCTTTTGAGAAGGTGCGGAACCCTTCTTCACCATGATAGTGCCCCATGCCCGAGGGACCGATACCGCCAAACGGGATGTCATCCACACCCACGTGGGTCACGGTATCGTTCACGCAAACACCACCGGAATGGGTGCGCGCCATGACGTCGTCGGCGCGACCCTTGTCCCAGTCGAAGTAATACAGCGCCAGCGGACGCGGGCGTTCATTCACATAGGCAATCGCGTCTTCCATCGTGTCATAGGGAATGACGGGCAGGATCGGGCCAAAGATCTCTTCCTGCATGACCAACATCGAGTCATCCGCGCCCAGAACCAGCGTCAGGGGCATTTTGCGGGTGCCCTCGAACGTCTCGCCTTTGGGGTTGATCGGGATGATCTCGGCGCCTTTTTCCTCGGCGTCCTTCAGATACCCTTCCAGGCGGGCCTTCTGACGTTCGGTGATGATCGCCGTGTAGTCCGCATTTTCACGCAGGCTGGGATAGGCTTTCTTCATCGTGTCCGCAAATTCCGAGGCGAACGCGTTCACCTTGTCCCGTGGACACAGAACATAGTCGGGCGACACACAGATCTGACCGGCGTTAAAGCCCTTACCAAACCCGATGCGGCTGGCGGCTTCGTCCAGAGGGAAATCCTGCTGGATGATGGCAGGCGACTTGCCCCCCAGTTCCAGCGTCACCGGCGTCAGATTTTCAGACGCGGCTTTCATCACGATCTTGCCCACCTGAGTCGAGCCGGTGAAGACCATGTGATCAAAGGGCAGTTTGGTGAATTCGGTTGCAACCTCGACACCGCCGGTGACAACGGTCACCTCATCCTCGGCATAGATACCAGCCAGAATCTCTTTCATCAGCTCGCCCGAGGCGGGCGCAAATTCCGAGGTCTTGATCATGGCCCGGTTCCCGGCGGCCAAGGCACCGATCAGCGGCGACAGGCCCAGGAAGAAGGGAAAGTTCCATGGCACCACGATACCCACGACGCCCACGGGCTGATACCGCACCTCAACCTTCGCTGGCATCACCGTCAGCGGCGTGTGCCGGCGCTGTGGCTTCATCAACTTTCGCAAACGCTTGCGATAATAGGCAATCCCGTCGAACAAAGGCATTAGCTCGGCCAGTTCGGTCTCGGCCGCCGCCCGGTTCGAGAAATCCTTGTTGCAGGCCGCAATGATCCGCGCCCGGTTGTCCAGCAAAGCGTTGTGCAGCTTGTCTAAACGGCGCACACGCGTTGCGCGATCCGGCATGGGATCTGCCAGACACGCCTTTTTCTGTGCCAACAACAGCCCTTCAAGGTCGGGCACTTGAGTTTCAACGGGTGACAAATGAGGTGCGGACATCCTGATCTCCAATCAAAAAGTTGCGCTACGCGGCGGCCTGCGGAATGCCAAGGCTGGCGTGGAATGCATTCTTGCGTTCCAGCCAATCGCCTTCGTCGCCCGGCGCAGGCATAGTCATCGCACCTTCGACCACCCAGCGATAGTCGATGCCGATAAGTTTCACGAACACCTTCTTCTGATCGAGTTTGGCGGTCTTGGCGACTTCTTCGTGGATGGTCTTGTTGATGCGTTCGAAAATCTCGGCCCCGCGGTTGCCCCCGGTGCGCACGTTGCCATTCACACCCAGAACCGAACCCCAGCGCATCCGGTATCCGGTCATGAAGATCACGTTGACAAATTCCGGCGGCGCGCCGGTGATGCCGCAATGCACATCCGTAATGGTCTGCGCCAGATCAAAGCGCATCTGTTCGGACAACGGTTTGCGGGTGGCAATCGTATAAAGTGGCATGAAATCCTCCCCGGATTATTGATTGAAGCGCGAGATCAGAACACCGTGCTTACGCTTGGAACGCATGGCGCGCACGATGGTTCTGAACAGGAACAGGAACTTGCCCAGCGGCGAGAACCGCGCCAGGTTGCCCTTGAGCACTTCTTTGAAATTATCCTCATCAAATGCCGAGAATGACATCTGGTCGGGGTGCTGACCCGTTACACCGCGCCACTGACGTTCAAGCTCCAGCAGAAACTCCTGACGTTTTTCCAGCGGGAAACCGTTGGGCACCGCAATCGAACACAAGGATGACTGCGACCATTTGCGATCGTTCACCGTGTGCTTTTCGTCAGCGATATTCCAGACAATGGTCAACTTCTCGTCGCACACATGCGACGCATAGACCGAGCGAATGACTTCTTCGAGTCGTTTAATCTGATCCAGGGAAATCTGGTTTTCCTGAATGGCAATGATAGATCGCATGGCGTCCTCCTTGACGATAAGGTAAGGAAAGCCGCTAAAAAACCGATGTCCGGATCGGCCAGTGTTTTGACATTTTCGGCCAAAAGCACTAGAATCGGCCCATGACAAACGCCACTCAGACACGGCTTCCCGGCAGCATCAGAATCCTGTGCGAAACAGCGCCGGAATTCGGCGTTTCGCCTGAACAATGCCTCGCAAATACAGGGTTAAAGCCCTTCGATCTGTATAACGCCGATACGCAGGTCACGATGGCGCAGGAACTGACCGCGATCGCAAACTTCCTGGATCACGCCCCCTATTACGCCGGTCTGGGCATTGAGCTGGGTCGCCGGTATCGGCCCGAAGTGTTCGGGGTCTGGGGTTATGCGCTGCTCAGCAGTCCAACGCTGCGGGCCAGCCTGAAAATCGCATCGGATTTTGCCAACCTGTCGTTCATCATCGCGACGATGGGCTTGGATGAAAGCGGCAAACGGCCCAAAGTGACTTTTGACACCACGGGTCTGTCCGATCAGGTAAAAGGGTTCGTTTTGGAGCGACACCTGACCGTTCTGGACAATTTCGCCCGTGTGCTGATGCCTGATCTGTCCTTTCGCCAGTTCGAGTTCCGCACCACGATCACCGACCCGGAATTTGCGCAGGCCGTCCATCGCGAATTGGGGGTGAAGGTGCAGTTGAATGACACGATCAATGCCTTTGTCTTGCCCGCACGCGTGTTGGATCGCCCCCTACCGCAACATGATCCGGCGGTCATGGCGGATTGTCTGCAACAGTGTCGTAACCTATTGAATAAGCAGGGTGAAATTGCAGCAGACTGGACGTCTCGTGTACGCGATGTAACGCTGCCTGAAATCAATAATGACCCGCATATCGGCCTGATCGCATCCAAGCTGGGCGTCAGTGAGCGCACGCTGCGTCGCCGTTTGTCGGAAGAAGGCACCAGCTTTCGGCAAATTCTGGTGCAGGCGCGATTGGCGATTGCGCATGAGTTGTTGAAGACGACAAAACTGAACGTCTCGTCGGTGGCGTGGCGCACGGGGTATTCCGAACCGTCCAGCTTTGTGCGGACCTTCTCAAAGACCTATGGCTACCCGCCCGGTGCCCTGTCTGCGCAGCGCGGCTAAAGACCCTGCCGCGCCTGTTCAGTGCCCCGGATCACTTCTCTGGTTGCGCGGATGAAACAGGAAAGACAGGTTTGCGCTTTTCCTCGAACGCACGGATACCTTCCTGCGCCTCGTCGCTGCCAAGAGCAATCGACATAAGACGTCGCTCACGCAGCAGATGAGCGTCGAAGGCGTCGCGTTCCGGCGCAGCAATCAACGACTTGATCGAAGCCTGAGCCTGACGCGGGCCATGCGACAGGGCTTCGGTCAGGTCCAACGCAGTGCTCAGGGCTTCACCGGGGGCGACAACCCGGTTGACAACACCCATGGCATACAGGCGTTCGGCAAAGACCGGCTTTCCCGTTAGACACATCTCGGACGCCAACTGGCGTGGTAGATTCATCGTCAGAAAACCCGATCCGCCACCATCCGGAACCAGTCCTGCATTGACATAAGCCAAGGTGAATTTCGCGCCTTCAGAAGCCACAATCATGTCGCAGGCAAAAGCCAGGGATGCCCCGGCCCCCGCCGCCCCGCCTTCTATCGCTGCGATCACCGGCAGCGGACAGGCACGAATAGTTCGGATCATGCTGTGCAAAAACTCAATCTGCTCTTCACGGTCCGACAGAGGCATTTCGCGTCGCTGCTTGAGCATACGCAAATCGCCACCGGCCGAGAAAAACTGCCCTGCCCCGGTGACCACCACGGCCCGAACCGCGGACTCAGGCGCAACCGCATCGCTCAGGGCTTTCTCGACAGGCTCATAGACCGAGCGCGACAGGACATTGCGGCGCTCGGGCTCATTGATGGTGATGATCAGAGTTGACCCCTGGGTCTCGAACAGGACAGCATCGCTCATGGGTCAGGCCGCCATCACACGGTGCAGCTGAGCATAGCGGTCACCCAGTTGGTGGTCGATCATCGACAGCCGCTTGGCATAGTGCGAACCGGGATATTCCCAGGTCATACCGATGCCACCGTGCAACTGAATGCTTTCTTCCGAAATCAGAAGACCAGTGCGTCCGATCAGGTTCTTGGCCATCGCGACAAATTTGCCCGCCTCGTCCGTTCCCAGCTTGCTGGCCGCCAGAATGGTGATCGCTCGGCATTGTTCGATCTCGATTGCCATATCCACTGCACGGTGTTGCAGCGCCTGAAAACTTGCGATGGGGCGACCGAACTGTTTACGTTGCTTGAGGTAGTCGACCGTCATGTCTACCAGAACCTCCATAACACCCACAGCCTCGGCGCACAGGGCCAAACGGCCTGCGTCCAGTGCGGCTTCGATAATGTCTCCGGCATCTTCGCTGATGCAGGTGGCCGCCGCGCTGTCGAGGATCAACTCCCCCGCACCGCCACCGTCGATCACGGCATAGTCTATAGTTTCAGGGGCATCGACCAGAAACAGGCCAATCCCAGCTTCGGTTCGGGCCGCGACCAGAGCGCCATCGGCCCCCGGCAGGCCATAGACCACAGATTTCCGGCCATTCAGCACCCACCCATCGCCGGATTTGTCTGCGCTGGTGCGGATCAGCGTCAGGCTGTCCGCATCCGGCTCGAACACCGCGAATGTCAGACGCTTTGCGCCTGCGATCATGTCCTCGACCAGCTCCTCTGCACCGCAATCCGCCGCCGCGCGCACGCTCATGAGCGTGGCAAGCAACGGTTCGGGGCAAAGGCCGCGACCAAGTTCCTCGAACACGGTGGTGATGTCGAAACCAGCGCCGCCGAAGCCGCCCCGATCCTCGGGCACGAAGGCACCGATCAGGCCAAGCTCTGACAACTCCGCCCATTTCGCGGGCGAGTGATAGGGCGCAGTTTCGATCAGGCCATTGCGCGTTTCAAAGTCATACTGGTCCGCGAGGTAGCGGCGCAGAGTATCCGACAGCATTTGCCGGTCTTCGGTCAGTTTGAAATCCATGGCTCAGCTCCGGAACATGTCTTTGGCGATAATGTTGCGCTGAATCTCGTTCGATCCGCCAAAGATCGAGAGTTTGCGATTGTTGAAGTACAAGGCCGCGGATGCGGCGGCTTCTTCGGGCACGGTGCGGGCATTGTCTGACAGCTCGGTGGCCGGGAATGGCGCAGCGGCAGCCCCCAGCGCGGTTTTGGTCAGGCTCTGGATGCGCTGGCGAATGACGGTTCCCTTGATCTTGAGCATCGAGCTCTGCATGCCCGGCGCGGCGCCTTCCTTGGCCGCCGACAACATCGCGAGATTCATCACCCGCATGGCTTCCAGATCAATTTCCACCTCGGCAATCTCAGCCGCAAAAACCGGGTCTTCAGCCAGAGGTTTACCCATCCGGTGCAACTGCTTCGACAGCCGCTTCAACCGGTCCAGATCACGAAGCGAGAAACCCACCCCGGCGATATTGGTCCGCTCATGGGTCAGCAGATACTTGGCAATCGTCCAACCCTTGTTTTCTTCGCCCACCAGATTGGACACCGGTACGCGCACATCGGTAAAGAACACTTCGTTCACCTCGTGCCCGCCTTCCAGCAGTTTGATGGGGCGAACCTCGATACCGGGCGTGTCCATATCCACCAGCACAAAACTGATCCCTTCCTGCGGCTTGCCCTCGGAAGAGGTCCGCACGAGGCAGAATATTTTGTCGGCGTGCTGACCCAGCGTGGTCCAGGTTTTCTGACCGTTGATCACATAATGATCCCCGTCCCGGTCCGCGCGGGTTTTCAAGCTGGCCAGATCGGACCCGGCACCCGGTTCGGAATACCCCTGACACCACCAGTGGGTCCCGTCCAGAATGCGCGGCAATATCTCGGCTTTCTGGTCTTCCGATCCGAATTTCAACAGAACCGGACCCAGCATGCTCAGACCGAAGGCCACAATACGCGGGGCAAAAGCCATTGCGCATTCTTCTTCGAAGATATGGCGCTCAACAGCGCTCCAGCCGGGGCCGCCGTGTTCTACGGGCCATGTCGCCGCCAGCCAGTTGCGCGTTTGCAGCGTGGCGTGCCAGCCTTCCATATCCGCTTTGGTCAGCTCTTCACCATTGCGGCCCTTGGCGGCCAGTTCCTCGGACAGGTTTTCGGCGAGAAACGCTTTGACTTCGGCACGAAACGCCTCTTCTTCGGGGGTAAAGCTCAGGTCCATCCTCAGCCCTCCTTGTTGAGATCGTTAAAGGATTTGCCGGCTTCGGCCAGCTCGCGCAGCAGGGCTGGAACCTGCCAGTAATGCGGGTCTTCCTTCGCGTATTCCTCGATACGCTGAACAAGAACGTCCAGCCCGGTGATATCTGCATATTGCAGGGGTCCGCCCCAGTGACGCGGGAAGCCGTAGCCGAACAGGAACACTGCATCCACGTCGATGGGACGCAGGGCAATCTTTTCCTCGACCACACGTGCGGCCTCAGACACCATCGCGGCCATGTAGCAATCCACGATCTCGGCATCCGTAAAGCTGCGGGGCGTGATACCCTTGGCCTCGCGTTCGGCCTGCGCATACTCGGCTACGGCCGGGTTCACGCTGCGGGTCTTGCCGTCATAGATATAGAAACCCTTGCCACTCTTGCGTCCAAACCAGCCCTGCTCACAGACCCGGTCGGCGATCTCAACATAGCGCTCTTCGGCCGGTCGGAACTCTGCCTGCCGCTTGCGTGTGGCCCAGCCGATATCCTGCCCTGCCAAATCCGATACAGCGAAGGGACCCATCGCAAAGCCGAAATCCTCAAGCGCGCTGTCGATTTGCTCAAACGGCGCACCGTCCAGCTGCATATACGCGGAAGACTTGCGGTAATGTGCCAGAATACGATTGCCGATAAAGCCGTCGCAAACCTCGGACCGCACGGCGATTTTGCGCAGCTTCTTGGCCAGCTTGAAGCTGGTGGCGACAATTTCCGGCGCGGTCTCTTTCCCGACCACAACTTCAAGCAAACGCATCACATGGGCGGGCGAGAAAAAGTGCAGCCCGATTACGTCCTGAGGCCGGCTGGTCGTCGCGGCGATCTCATCGACGTCCAGATACGACGTGTTCGTCGCCAGAACAGCCCCCTGTTTGCATATCTGGTCGAGTTTCCCAAAAACCTCATGCTTGACGTCCATCGACTCGAAAACCGCTTCGATGACCACGTCCGCGTCCGCCAGCGCTGCCATATCGGTCGTGCAGGTCAACGTACCCAGAACTGCGTCCCGTTGCGCCTCGGTCAGTTTTCCGCGTTTGACGGCACCGTCGAGGTTCTTGGTGATTGTCTCACGGGCAAAAGCGACGCGATCTTCTTCCATCTCGATCAGCGTAACCGGCATACCGGCCAGCAACATCGCCGTGGCAATGCCCGACCCCATGGTGCCACCGCCAATTACACCGCCCGAATTGAGGTCGCGGGCCTCTGCCTTGGCTTCGGGGATATGCGCCACTGCGCGTTCCGCAAAGAACGCGTGTTTCAGACCCTTATGTGCATTGCTGCCCAATGCTTCGACAAAGAGGTCACGCTCTACCTGCAACCCTTCAGCCAGTGGAAGGCTGCTTGCCTCTGCCGCTTTCAATGCGCGTGTTACAACTTCGCCTTTTGCCTTGGCGCGGAAGGCGCTCAACTCATCTGCGGTAATGCGATTGTCTTGCTCAGCCGTAACACGGGTTTTCAGCGTGCCGTCCAGAACCTGCTGACCGGCAGCCAAGGCCACCGCCTGAGGATCACCATCCTGCAAATCGTCCAGCAGGCCAGCTTCCAACGCTGCTTCAGCCGAGATCGGCTTACCCGACGTGATCATGGTGAGGGCCGTCTGCCCATCCACCAGACGGGGCAGCCGCTGCGTCCCGCCTGCACCGGGCAGCAAGCCCAGATTGACTTCGGGAAGGCCCAGTTTCAGACCCTTGATACCAACGCGCGCCTGGCAGCTCAGTGCGATTTCCAGACCCCCGCCCAAAGTGGTCCCGTGCAAAACACAGACGATGGGCTTGGCGCTGGCCTCAAGGATTTCACACACTTCGGGCAGAACCGGCAATTTCGGAGGTTGGCCGAACTCGCGGATATCAGCCCCCGCCACAAAGGTCCGACCGGCGGCGTAAAGTGCTATGACCTTGATCGCATCGTCTGATGACAGATCCTGCACCGCATTCACCAGTCCGACGCGCACGTCATACCCGGCAGCATTGACCGGAGGGTTGTCGATCTTGACAAGGGCGACCTCGCCCTCTTTGCGAATTTCGACCGCAGTCATGAAAATCTCCTGTTTTCTATCCCATATGCCCAAGGCTGAGCCTGAGCGTTTGCACCGTGTCGCGCAGCTTGGGCGCCACAGTTTGTTCCAGTTTTTCGGTATTCAGATCAGACGCATTGGCGCCGCACAAAAAGGCAAAAGGCTGTGTGCCCGGACCATTTTGGAACGGAACGGCGCATGCATTGACGCCGCTGTTCCACCCTCCGTAGGAGATCACGTAACCGCAGCTTTCCAGCTGTTCGCGGTCGGCCCGTGCCTGTTCGGTTTCAGCAACCAAGGTTGGGTCGGCGGCAAGAATGGCACGACCGGCGGCGCTTTGCTCCATCGGCAGCCGGTGCCCCTCGCTCAGCCACAATGACGAGGCGTTGCGCGGTCTCCAGCAGCGGGTCAGCATCGCTGCATCACCGTGGCGCATGGTCAGTGCAACCAGAACGCCGGTGTCGTCGGCCAGTTGTTGCATCCCATTCTCGGCCATCGGCAGAAAGGACAGCCCGGCACGCGCCGTATACCCAAGCGCCATAACGGATGGCCCAAGCCGATAGGCCTCGGACGGGTGCAACTGCTCCAGAAATCCCATAGACGCGAGGGTGAAGGTCATACGCGCCACGGTAGATGGCGGCATCCCGGTACGCCGCGCCAGTTCACGGTTGCCCAGCGGGGCATCACCGGGCTTGAACGCCTGCATCACCTGCAACCCCTTAGCCAGGGTCGAGGCAAATCGGCGATCTCTTTCCGCGTCAGACATGTGGGCTTACACGCGTTCCAGGATCAGGGCGATCCCCTGCCCAACGCCGATACACATGGACAGACAGGCGTAACGCCCGCCCGTTTCCTCAAGATGCCGCATCGCGGTCAGAACGATCCGCGCACCGGACGCGCCCAGAGGGTGACCCACCGCAATCGCACCACCGTTGGGGTTCAGGCGGCTGTCGGCGGGATCAATCTCCAAGTGTTTGCAGCAGGCCAGAACCTGTGCAGCGAAAGCTTCGTTGATCTCGATGAGGTCCATGTCATCCATGGCCAAACCTGCGCGTTCCAGTGCCTTTGGAACTGCAAAAGCCGGGCCGATCCCCATGATCCGGGGCGGCACGCCTGCGATAGCTCCGGCAACGATACGCGCGCGCGGCGCGGCACGGTCGGTTCTGGCTCCGATCATCAGCATCGCCGCACCGTCATTGACACCCGAAGCATTGGCCGCAGTTGTTACGCCTTCGGGGAAGATCGTCCGCAAAGTCGACATCTTCTCAAGCTGTGTGTCCGGGCGGGGCTGTTCGTCCTGCGCGACTTCGTGGGTCGCACCTTTTCGGCCCTTGATGGTGATCGGGGTGATCTCGGCGTCAAAGAACCCCCGCGCACGGGCCGCCTCGTATCGGGTCTGAGAGTCGTAGCCGAACTGATCCGACGCCTCTCGTGTGATCTGATAGTCCTGAGCCAGATTATCGGCGGTTTGTGGCATCGGATATTCGCCATGCATCTCGGCGATGCGCGGGTTGGGAAAGCGCGCGCCGATGGCGCTGTCAAAAATCTGCGCTTGCCGGGCATAGGCGGTTTCGGACTTGGCCATGGTAAAAGGCGCGCGGGTCATGCTTTCGACACCGCCTGCGACATACAAAGGCGCCTCGCCGATCGTGACAGAACGCGCGGCATCCAACGTGGCCGACATGCCAGATCCGCACAGGCGGTTCACGGTCAGCCCGCCAACCTCAACCGGCAGACCGGCCAGCAATGCAGTGTAGCGTGCCACGTTACGGCTATCTTCGCCCGACTGACAGACATTCCCGAGGATGACATCCTCTATCTCGGACGCGTCGAACGCGCTGCGCTTCACCAGCGCGTCCAGTACCTGCGAGGCCAGATCGTCAGGCCGAACCGAAGCCAGCGCCCCGCCATGGCGACCAAACGGGCTGCGCAGCCCATCGTAAATATATGCGTCAAGCATTCTCAACCTCTTTGACCAGTTGCGCCGGTGTGTCCGTGATGGTCTCGACCAGCTTGTGTTTCAGGATTCCTCCGGTCGCCGCGTTGGGGAGCGTCTGAACGGCCACCAAGCGTTCGAATGTCCGAACCGCGCCAACCAATTCCTTCTGGCTGAAAGGCATACCATCGTGGTCGATGATCGCCGGGGACGATGCGGCCTTGCCTTCGTTGAGCGGGTGGAATCGGCGCAATACACTCTCCTCAGATGCAGCGCCGTCGTTCTAACTCCAAGACTCAAGATAGTCAATATGCGGTTTGTTGTTCCGCTATGCGGAATGTAAGACACCGGCCACCAGTGCCGATGCCCCTTTTCGCTTTCGTCGGATTAGAAAATCTCGAACAGCCCAGCAGCGCCCATGCCGCCGCCGATACACATGGTCGCGACAGCATATTTCGCCCCACGACGCATGCCTTCAATCAGCAGGTGGCCCGTCATCCGTGCGCCGGTCATGCCGAACGGATGGCCAATCGAGATCGAGCCGCCATTCACGTTGCAAATCGCAGGGTCGATCCCCAAGGTTTCACGACAGTACAACGCCTGAGACGCAAAGGCTTCGTTCAGTTCCCACAGGTCGATGTCCTCGACTTTCAGACCATGACGCTTGAGCAAGCGCGGCACGGCAAAAACCGGGCCAATGCCCATCTCATCCGGCTCACACCCAGCGATAGCGAAACCTTTGAATGCCCCCAGAGGCTCCAGCCCCTCACGCTCGGCGACTTCCGAGTCCACGACCACACAAGCCGAAGACCCATCGGACAATTGCGAAGCATTACCTGCCGTCACATACTGATCTGCGCCCCGGACCGGCTCGAGCCCGGCCAAACCTTCCAGCGTCGTGTTCGGACGGTTGCAATCATCGCGCGAGATTGTCACGGCCGCTTCGGAAGTTTCGCCGGTCTCTTTGTCTTTGACCAATTGCACCGTTTCCATCGGCACAATCTCATCGTCGAACTTACCGGCCTGTTGCGCCGCAGCGGTGCGCTTCTGGCTTTCAAGTGCCAGTTCATCCTGCGCCTCGCGGGTGACACCATAACGTGCGGCGACGATGTCAGCCGTTTCGATCATGGTCAGATAGACGTCAGGCTTATGCTCCTGCAACCACGGGTCACGGTCATGCGGACCGGGCTTCTGATTGCGCAGCGAAATCGACTCGACCCCGCCCGCAATTGCAGCGGGCACGCCGTCCTGCACCACTGCATGTGACGCCATCGCAATCGCCTGCAACCCCGAGGAACAAAAGCGGTTGATCGTTGTCGCTCCGACGGTTACGGGCAAACCCGCGCGCAATACGGACTGACGCGCGATGTTGGCACCGGTAGCCCCTTCTGGGAAACCACAGCCGATGAACGCATCTTCGATCAAAGACGGGTCAACCTTGGACCGTTCAACCGCATGTTTCACGGAATGTCCCATCAGGCTTGCGCCGTGGGTGTTGTTAAATCCACCGCGGAAGGACTTGGCTAACCCGGTTCGCGCGGTTGATACCAAAACAGCTTGTTTCATTGGGGTGCTTCCTATTCTCTGGCAGTCTATTTGAAGACCGGTTTACGTTTTTCTTTCATTGCTGCGGTGGCCTCGGCGAATTCGTCACCCTTAAAGCGGGTGCGGAAATCATCCATCTCTTCGGCCATCCGGTCAGCCACGGTGCCGTTCAATGGCCGACGCAAAAACGCCTTGGTCTGGGCCAAAGCTTGCGGGGCCTGACGGGACAGAGCGATAACGACCTTCTCAACTGCGGGTTCCAATTCCTCGCTGTCCAGCACCTGATTGATCAGGCCAACCGACAGGGCCTCGTCCGCGCTGAACGTGCCACCCAGATAAAGTAACTCAGCCGCTTTCGCATGGCCCATGATACGCGGCAGCAGATAGGTCGAACCCGCCTCGGGAAGCAGGCCCAGGCTGACGAAGGGCATCATGAACTTTGCGTCCTTCGCGGCATAGATCAGATCACAATGCAGCAGCACAGTGGTGCCGATGGCAATGGCCGGGCCTTCAACCTGCGCCACGATGGGCTTGGGAAATGCTTCCATCTTGCCAAGGAAATGCGTGCCAACCGGGTTCTCTCCGGCAACGGTTTCTCCGAATTCAGCCATCACATTGCCCGAGGTAAATGCGCCTTCGGCCCCGCGCAGCCAGACAACACGAATGTCGGGATCGGCCGCAGCTTCGTCGAGCGCGGTGTTCAACGCCGCGAACATGTCCTTGGTGATGGCGTTCTTGGTCCGGGGCGAACTGAGCGTCAGACGCAGGGCCGCGCCCAGACGTTCGGAAATGATCCGGGGAGAGTCAGTGGAGGTCATAGTGATTTCCTTGAGAGGGGGGTAGACCGGCGCGTGGGCGCCGGTCTGGTGTCGGCTCAGGCTTGGTTGAACCTGGCCAAACGATCCGAGATGATCCGGTCCGCATCCGCCATGATACCGTCAATCAACTCCTGGCAGGTAGGAATATCGTTGATCAGACCTGCGACCATGCCGCAGGACCACGCGCCCGCGTCCATTTCACCATCCTGCATAACGCGCGGATAGACCCCGGCAACCTCATCCATGATGTGTTCGAACTGGATTTCGGCGCCCAATTCACGCTCTTTTTCCAGCACGCGCTCGACGGCGGTATTGGTCAGAACGCGTTCGGTGTTGCGCAGGGGGCGCATGACCAGACGGGTGTCCAGCTCGGTCGCGGCGACGATGGCGTCCTTGACGTTCTGATGCACCGGGGCCTCTTGCGTTGCAATGAAACGCGTGCCCAGATTGATGCCATCCGCGCCCATTGCCAGAGATGCCACAAGGCTGCGCCCGTCGGCTTGACCGCCCGAGGCGACAAAGGGGATTTCAAGCTCATCCGCCGCGCGGGGCAGCAAGATCATGTTCGGCACGTCATCCTCACCCGGGTGACCGCCGCATTCGAACCCGTCGACCGAAACCGCATCGCAGCCGATTTCCTGCGCTTTCAGCGAATGGCGGACCGAGGTGCATTTATGAATCACCTTGATCCCCGCATCCTTGAGATAGGGCATCACCTGCACCGGGTTGCGCCCGGCGGTTTCCACGATCTTGACGCCGCGGTCGATGATCGCCTTGATGATCGCTGGATAGTCCGGCGCATTGACGGTGGGCAGGAACGTGACATTCACCGCGATGGGTTTGTCCGTCATGTCCTTGCAACGCGCGATCTCATTGGCCAGATCCTCGGGCGTTTTCTGCGTCAGGGCGGTGATCGTGCCCAAGCCGCCTGCGTTCGAGACCGCCGCGGCCATTTCCGCGAAGCCCACATAGTGCATACCGCCCTGAATGATAGGGTGCTGGATGCCGAACATCTCAGTGATTTTGGTTTTCATAATCTGTCCTGATCTTGACGTTTTGATTGGATCGTTATGCGTGTTCGGCGCTTTCAAGGATCGCCTCTTCTACCTGGCCAAGACGTTCCTTCCCAAAGAACATCTCGTCCCCCACAAAGAATGTGGGCACACCAAACGCACCGCGTTCTACGGCGGCAGAGGTATTGTCGAGCAGGCGTTGCTTGGCATCCGGCTCATTGGCGCGCGCCAACAGACGGGTACCGTCCAGCCCGGCAGCAGTCATCGCCTCGACATACACATCGGGGTCGTCCATCTTCAGACCCTTTTCCCACATCACCACCTTTCCAGCTTGCAGATACGCATCCTGCGTGCCGTCAATCTGGGCCGCCGCCGCACCGCGCATCAGCAGCAGGGAATTCACCGGGAAATTCGGATTGAACTGGAACCGGGTCAGGCCATGTTTGCGAACGAACCGCTCCAGCTCGAGCTTCTCGTAATCCATTTTGCCTTTGACATTGGCAAAGGTCATGAATGGTGGCTGATTTCCGGTTGCCTTGAATATCCCACCCAAAAGACAGGGGATATAGTTGAAGGTCACACCCGTGCGTTGTTCGATGTCGCGAATAACGGGATCGACCAGATAGGTGTTGTAACTGGCCAGGTCATAATAGAAATCAACTTTGGGCGACATATCTGGTTCCTCCTACCATTTTTCTTTCCAAGGGTCCGGGCCAAGTGGCCAGCCAGATGCGCGGCATGACGCTGATCTGTGCGATGCGACCTTCACTACGGGTGGATTGAGTCAGTACATTTAGCGGGTCAGCCCCCAACATGGGTCCCGGACCTGCGCATCAGCGCGGGCAGCAACCAGCGCGAAAACAATATCTGGCTTTTCAGGTAACCGTTCGCCTTAGGCAGATCGTCTTTCGCATCCTGAACCCGCAGGTCATAGAACATATGCAGCGAGGGATCCGGCAGAGCGTCCTGCTGATCAATCCAACGCGACGGGATCAGCATCATACCGGGCAGGCCCGGTATGAACAGCTTCTCAAGGATCGGGGACGCGCACCGATCACACAGGCCCCGTTTCAGCAGCGGTGGCTGTTTGTGCACTTTATAGGTCACTTTGCCCCGAGACGTCTCGCGAAACCCCTTGTTGCGGAACACGACAAAATCCGCGAAATCCCGATCATGATACGCCTTGCAGATCGAACAGTGACACAAGGCGCGCATGACCAGAGGTTCAGCTTCGAAACTGATGTCACCACAGGTGCATTGGCCGGTGAGTGCGGACATTGTCTGATCCTTTGCTTTAAGGCCTTTCAGCCTGTGTTACGCCACTTTGGTGATGCGGCAGGGCAAACCCCGGAAATGTGGAATACCCTGTTCGCGGTCCAGAAACTCGGGCGCGTCAGAACAGAGCTGCGCATCAGCCAAGGTCCAGGCGCTGTTCAGCCCACCGGAATTGCCGACCTCTTCGGGCAGCCACCAACCATGCGGAACACGGACCAGACCCTGCGGCACCTTTTGTTTCAGCGTCACCTTCATCGTCACCGCGCCATGCGTGGTCGCGGCCTCGACCATATCACCTTCATCCACGCCATGATCCTTGGCATCGTCGGGATGCATAAAGATCAGCGGCTCGGGCGAGAATTTGCGCAGCCCTTCGATGTGGCGTTGGCCGGTCTGGAAAAACGGGCTTTCGCGGACGCCGGTGAACAGGCGCAAAGGATAGTCTTTTCCTTCTTCCGGTTCTTCGCGCCAGTATGGAAGCGGATCGAACCCGAAATCCTTGAGCGTCTGCGAATAGAGTTCAACCTTGCCCGAGGGGGTGGCAAAGCCGGTCTGCTCATAGGTGCGGAATTGCAGTTTCTCCAGATGCACCGGCTTGGTCTCGGACATCTCGTCAAAACTCATCCCCATGGGGGCGACGCGGTAATCCAGTAGGTCTTTCAGCGTCTCCCACGGGAAATGTTCGCTCAGATCGAAGCGCATCGCCAGATCACGCCAGAACTCATAGACGTTGCGCGCTTCGCCGCGCGGTTCGACCGCCTTTTGCGAGGTACGGAAGATGCTGCTCCAACCCAGACCATCCGACAGAGCTTCGCGCTCGGTCCAGGCATCGCCAGGCAGGATATAGTCAGCCAGTTCCGCCGAGGGGGTCATCACATGCTCCATCGAGACGATCAGATCCTGATTCATCATCGCCTTATGGATCATCTGCATGTTGGCATAGGACATCAGCGGGTTGTTCCCCAGAACGAAGAACGCCTTGACCGGGTACGGATCACCATGCGCCATGGCCCGGAACAGGGCCGAGGGGTTGGCCATGTAGCAACCGGTCAGAAGATTGGCGTATTCGCTTCCCCAGACCTGTTTCGCCGGGTCGTTATAGGGGGCCATGCCGCGATAGGTGAAGACCGGGTGCTGATCCGCGCCCAACTGCTTGTCCTTCTGCGCCTGCGGCAGCGCCTCGTGCATTTCCAGCACCGAGTCGTGGATAATCTTGGGGTGGAATCCGTGCAGCACGTCACCACCCGGCACGTCCAGATGCCCGCACAGCGCCCGCAGCATCCCCTGCAAACGAATGGCCGAGGTCGAGTTGCGCTGCTGGTCGGTGATGGGCGACCACGGAATGACCGCGGGGCCGTTGGTCGCATACATCCGCGCGGCCTTGGCAATCAACTCACGATCAACACCAGTGATCTGTTCGACCCGCTCCAGCGGGAATTCATCGACCCGTTCGCGCAACTCATCAAAGCCGATGGTCCAGTTTTCCACGAACTCCTTGTCATAGAGACCTTCGTCCAGAATGACCTTGAGCCAGCCGAACATCATCGCCGCATCGGTGCCCGCTTTCAGCGGCAGCCAGATATCGGCCATATCCGTATTGGGGGTCTGGCGCGGGTCGCAGACAATCAGCTTGGCGCCCCGTTCGCGCGCGCGCATGATCTGGTTGTAGATCGGTGTCCAGGAATGCGGGCCGGGGCTGTGGCCGAACAGCACGATACATTCGGTCTTGGTCAGATCGGCATAAGGATACCAGCCATAGACCATCCGGTTCACGGCGGCCGTGTTGCCCGCACACAGCGCCACGCCCGAAATCCAGTTGGGCGAGCCCACAAGGTTCATGAACCGCCGCGACATGCCATTGTCGGACTGGGTGTTCCAACTGCTGGTCGAGACGGCAAACGCCTCGGGGCCGTGAGTGTCGATCACGGTTTTCAGACGGCTGGCGATATCGGCCATCGCGTCTTCCCACGAGACCTGCTCCCACTGGCCGGACCCACGCTCTCCGACCCGTTTCAGCGGGTGTAGGATGCGTTTGGAATGGGCAAAGCCTTCGGGGGCGTGGACGCCCTTCATGCAGATGTTGGACCGCCACTTGCGGGTGTCCAGCGCCTTGACGCGCTTGACCTTCCCGTCATCGACCTCGACATCGACGTGGCAGTAAATGTCACATGACGCACATAGAACGCGCTTGCTCTGCATGGGGGGTCCTCCAGCCTTTTGCTATATTTTTTATAGTTCTTCGGCCTGAAAGGTGTCAACGCAAATACAGAGACAAGATCGCTACGTCACATCTGCAACTTTCCGCTCGGATCGGAACTGTTCAGACAGTATGGACTTGGTCGTATGGGTCGAAACCGGCTCACCACAGGTTTCGCAAACCAGCTTGGCGCGCATCTCGTGATCCGACCCTTTATGCATGTTGATCAGCGGTAAGGCTTCATTCGGGTCAGGATGACACCAGTCGTCACCCCATTGCTTCAACATGATCAGCGCAGGCCACAGCGCCTCACCCTTTTCGGTCAGGGAATATTCCTTGCCACCATCCGCCGACGGGCGTGCCACGATCCCTTCGTCTTCGAGCTTGCGCAGGCGCAAGGTCAGCGACCGCGGCGACATGCCAGTCTGTTTTTGCATGCCCGCAAATCGACAATTTCCAAGAAACAATTCACGCAAGAGTATGAAGGTCCAGCTATCGACAATCTGCGCACTTGCGCGCGCGATTGAACAATGTTTTCCAGCAAGTTCGCTGCGTTTCATGTCAGGCCAGTTCCTCGAGACATCGTTTGTGAAAGTTAGCCCGGCACAAAAAATCCTGCAACATAGCGGTATCAATCTGACCCAACGGAACTCTGTTCAGTCCGTTGTCATTCCACTTTTCGGGACATAGCATCCGCCCGGCACTGACATATCTGACGCACCCAAAACAAGATCACAAGCCGTATTTCTGCGACTTATCAGATGTTTACAACCTTTCACCAATGGGTGAGGTCAGCGGAGTGCGAACGAAACGGGGGGATATCGTGAAGAAGTTCGTTAAAGTTCTGGCAGCTCTGGCTTTGCTGATCGCGATTGGAGTTTTCGTGTTTTTCCGGGTCATGTTGCCCGCACCTCCGTCCTCTCAGGCCTTCATCAATGGGCTTGTCCTGACGATGGACCAGGATAACACGACCCATGAGGCGGTGCTGGTCGAAGGGGACCGGATCGTAAAGGTCGGACCCACCGACGACATTCTGGCGGCCGCTCAGAATGGAACGGGCGTGATCGACCTGCAGGGCAGAACGCTGATGCCGGGAATTATTGATGCGCACGGCCACTTTCCCGGCACCGGGATCAAGGTCGTGGCCGTCGATCTAAGCAGCCCGCCGGTTGGCGATGTGAAATCCATCGAGCAATCCATCGACCTTTTGAAGGCAAAGGTACAAGACGTTCCCGAAGGCCGCTGGGTCATCGGTTTCGGCTATGACGACACGGCAATTGCCGACAAACGTCACTTTACCCGCGCCGACCTTGATCTGGTCAGTTCCGAGCACCCCGTCTACGCAGTCCACAGCTCGTCTCATATGGGCGTCGGGAACTCGGTTGCCTTGTCATTGCTGGGGATCGACGAAACGACACCTGACCCGGTTGGCGGAACGATCGTCAAAGACGAAAACGGTGTCCCTACCGGATTATTGCTGGAAGCTGCGCATTCACAGGCATCCGAAGTTTTATACGCATTTTCTTTGCCACAGCAGTACAAGATTGGCGACAACGCGACCAAACACTACCTCTCAAGGGGTGTGACGACAGCGCAAAACGGGTTGGCGAACCAGGGCGTTCTGGACGGCTTGTCGCTGTTCTCTCGTCTTGGACTGGCTCCAATGCGGTTAATCGTCTGGCCAGACGAAGCCCTTGCTGCAAAAATTCTGGCAGGCGAACTGGATACAAGCCGATACGACTCAGACAAGTTTTCGGTTGGCGCGTTCAAACTGTCCTTCGACGGGTCAATTCAAGGATATACCGGGTACCTGAAAGATGCCTATTTCCAACTTCCCGAAAGGCAGGAAGCTGGCTATCGCGGGCATTTGCGCGGACCCCGCCACGGGTTTTTCGAGACCGTTCTGAACTACCATAAATCCGGCCATCAGATCGCTATTCATGCAAACGGGGATGCCGCGATCGACGTCGCAATCGACGCATTCGCGAACGCCCAAAAGGAACATTTCGTCGAAGACGCACGGCCTATCGTTGTGCACTCGCAGATGGCGCGCGGCGATCAACTCGCCCGGATGAACGAGCTTGGAATGACACCGAGTTTCTTTACCGCCCATACATATTTTTGGGGCGACCGGCACAAATCCATTTTCCTTGGTGAAGAACGGGCCTCGGCAATCAGTCCGATGCGCTCGGCGGCAGATGCGGGTCTGACTTTTACCATTCACCTGGATTCTCCGGTCGTTCCGATGGAGCCGATGATGATGATCTGGAACGCGACACAGCGCACCACATCCTCGGGTGATGTTTTGGGCGAAGAGGAACGGGTATCGGCCATCGACGCCCTTCGCGCCACCACAATCGACGCGGCGTGGCAGGTTCGGATGGAAGACCGAATTGGGTCAATCGAACCGGGAAAATTCGCGGACCTCATCATTCTCAGCGAAAACCCACTTGAATCCGGCAATATACGGGACATCCAGGTTCTGCAAACGATTGTCGGCGGGGTAACTGTCTTTCAAACCGACGACATGTGACCTGAGGGCGGAATTCCAAGCATCGGCTCGGGTTTTCTCGGTTTGTCACTTTTTTAGGGCTAAGGCGTGCAACAGCTTGCACCCGCTGTTCAATGATTTGTTGCGCGAACAGCCAAGTGACCAACTGTTGTCTCACTCATCATCAGAGACACCTATCGGTTGCCACCGCCCATCCTGCGCGTCCGACGCCAACGCAGCACCGATAAATGCCATGCCGAGCATCCCGTCTTTGATGCCGGGCAGCAGATCTTCCGCACCGGGTTCACCGCAAATCAATGCGGCGGCATCGTTATAGAGCGTTGCGAACGCTTCCAGATAGCCTTCGGGGTGGCCGGGCGGCACGCGCGTCGCGGCAAGCGCGGTTTTGGACGTGACAGCAGACCCACGCATCAAAATCTGGCTAGGCTGACCAAATCGGGTAAACTGCAACTGATTGGGGTGTTCCTGAGACCACTCCAACCCACCCTTGTCACCGTAGACGCGCAAACGCAGGCCATTTTCGTTGCCCACGGCAACCTGACTGGCCCAAAGCATCCCGCGCGCGCCACTGGAATAGCGCAGCAGAATGTTGGCGTTGTCGTCGACCATCCGCCCCGGCACCATGCTCGACAGATCGGCCGCCAAATGTGACGGCACTTCCCCCGTTACAAAATGCGCGAGGTTAAACGCATGGGTCCCGATGTCTCCAATTGCCCCGGCGCCTGAGCGCGCGGGATCGGTGCGCCAGTCGGCTTGTTTGTTGTCCGCATCGGCAGGTTCGGTCAGCCAATCCTGCGCGTATTCCACCTGAACCAGCCTCAGTCGACCCAAATCTCCGGCCGTCACCATATCCCGTGCCTGCCGGATCATCGGATAACCCGTGTAGTTGTGGGTTAGGATGAACCGAACCGAAGACGCTTCTACAGCGGCTTTGACCCGGGCCGCATCCTGAACCGTTGCAGACAGGGGTTTATCGCAAATCACATGAATTCCGGCTTCCAAGAAAGCGATGGCCGGGTCCGCGTGCATGTGGTTCGGTGTTACGATTGCTACGGCGTCGATACCATCATCTCGGCCTGCCTCGGCCTGTGCCATCTGTTTGAAATCGGCGTAGGATCGTTCAATCCCCAGCTCCTGCGCCGAAGCCGCCGCCCGCTGCGGGTCTGACGACAGCGCGCCTGCGACCACCTGCCATCGCCCATCCAGACGCGCGGCAATGCGGTGAACCGCCCCGATGAACGCGCCCTGCCCGCCGCCGACCATACCCAGTTTCAACTGTCTCATCTGTTTAGCCCTAGCATGGATTGGATCATTGCGCGGTCGACGTCACCTCCGGCGAAGTCGTCGAATGCCTTGTCCGTCGTTTCGATGATATGACGCGCAATGAAGGGCGCGCCTTCGGCAGCCCCCTGTTGGGGTGATTTCAGGCAGCATTCCCATTCCAGCACTGCCCAGCTGTCATAGCCATACTGCGTCAGTTTCGAAAAGATCGCGCCGAAATCCACCTGCCCGTCTCCAAGAGACCGGAATCGTCCGGCCCGATTGGTCCAGCCCTGATAGCCGGAATAGACGCCTTGCCGCCCGGTTGGGTTGAACTCGGCATCCTTGACGTGAAAAGCGCAGATGCGGTCGTGATAGAGGTCGATGAACTCAAGATAATCCATCTGTTGCAGCAGGAAATGCGAGGGGTCGTAATTGATCTGGCAGACCTCATGCCCGTTTACCGAATCCAGAAACATCTCGAACGTGGCCCCGTCGAAAACATCCTCGCCGGGGTGGATTTCAAACCCGATATCCACGCCCTGATCGGCGTAGGCATCAAAGATCGGCGTCCAGCGACGCCCGAGTTCTGCAAATGCCTCTTCGATCAGACCCTGAGGGCGCTGCGGCCACGGGTAAAGGTAGGGAAATGCTAGCGAGCCGGTGAAACTGACGGTCGTATCCAGCCCCAGACGTCGCGAGGCAATGGCCCCCTTTTTGACCTGATCCACGGCCCATTCCTGCCGTGCCTGCGGATTGCCGCGCAGGGCGTCCGGTGCAAAAGCGTCAAAGGATTGGTCATAAGCGGGGTGAACGGCGACAAGCTGGCCCTGCAGGTGGGTGGACAGTTCGCTGATCTCAACGCCTGCATCGCGGCAGGTGCCAAGCACCTCGTCGCAATAGGTCTGGCTGTCGGCGGCCTTGTCCAGATCGAAAAGCCGCCCGTCAAATGTCGGGATCTGCACCGCCTTGTACCCAAGACCCGCTGCCCATTCCGCAATCGACCCCAACGAATTGAACGGAGCCGCATCATCTGCGAACTGCGCCAAAAACAACCCCGGTCCCTTGATCGCACCCGGCATATCAGCCTCCCTTGGAAAATCATGGTTGTCAGGCCCCGACCGGGGCCTGACGGGTTCAGTCAATTACTTGCCGCCCCAGCGCTCGGGGTAGCCTGGCATGCCTTCACAGCCACAGGCCGCGTAATGCAGCGGCGGCATCGAGGGGTTCACGAAATCGGCCAGATTGTCATTGGTGATCGCAGGTTGCGGCAGGTTCCATTCCGGTCCGGGGATCGCCTCACCATCCAGAACCTTCAGCGCGGCCAGAATCGGTGTGCGCCACTGATAGGTCGGATAGGTCGGCGCGATGGTGTTCAGGCCGGTCTGCTGCCATTTCTGCAGAAAGTCCTGCTGGTCTTCGCCGGTGACAATCGGCACGTCGAGGCCCATATCCTCGAACGCCTCAATCGCCGCGACCGAGGTTGCGCCCGCATCCATCCAAACCGCGCCCAACTGGGTGCCGCGTTGGATGTAATCCTCGACAATTGCCTTGGTCTTGGCACGGTCGCCATCGGTGAATTCAGCGCCGACGATGTTCAGACCGGCCTCCTCCAAAATGCGTTTTGCGGCGGAATAGCGGGTTTCCAGAACGTCCACACCGGGCAGGATACGCAGCATCAGCACGTCCGACCCAGCGGGCGCGTTGGCGGCGATGAACTCACCCGACTGAATGCCGAAACCGTAACCGCCCACGGGCTTGATGAAGGTCACCGGGCAATCGGTGTTCACGCCCCGGTCAAACACGATGACGGGCAGTTGTTCACAGGCTTTTTCCACAGCGGGGGTCAGGGCTGCGGTCGTGTTGGGCGAAACGATCAGCGCGTCACAGGTGCCACCGGCCAGCAGATCCTCGATATCGGCGATCTGCTTGTCGTCCGAGCCTTCTGCATCGGTCACCACGAACTCGGCGATATTGTCATGCTGTTCGACCTCGGCTTGCATGGTGTTCCAGCCGACCACGCGCCACGGGTTGTTTACGCCTGCGTTCGAAAAGCAGATCGTGTGAGGTCCGTCCTTTTTGAACGCTGAGGTGTCGGCCATCACGTCGCCAAAATGTTGCAGCCAAGGTGCATCCGCCGGGCCGTTCGCCGCCGCGCCCAGCATGTCCTTTTGCTTGGCGAACTCGGCGGGATCGTCAAAATTCTGCGCCTGGGCGGGCAGGGCCACCACCAGCGCTGTCAGGGCCGTTGCCGCAAGTTTATTGATCATTCTTGTTTCCTCCTCTGAATAGTTTCGGGCGCCTATCCCCCAGATCGGCGTCGTCGGTATCCGGCGATCACCACCGCCGAGATCAAAATCACTCCTTGCACCACGTCGCGGATGGGTTTTGGAAAGCCCAGAATGTTGAGCAGCGTGAACATCGCCTGCAGCACCAGCGCGCCTGCGATTGTGGCCCCAACGGTGCCGCGTCCGCCCAGCAATTGCGCCCCGCCGATAACGGCAGCGGTGATGGCCTGCAATTCCAGCCCAACGCCCACATCCGTGGAAACGCCAGCAAAGCCGCCCAGCAAGATCCCGGCGAAGACGGCCGAGACAGATGACATGACAAAGGCGACGATCCGTGTTTCCGTAAGTGGGACCCCTGCCAGCAAAGCCGCCTTGGGGTTGTCGCCCATGGCGACCAGACGCTTGCCGTAATTGGTGCGGTGCATCAGCCACCACATGGCGGCGCAGACCACGACCATCACGATCACCGCCACAGGCAGGATTTTGATCAACGGCAGGTCCTTGATCAGGTAGCGTCCGAAGAACCGGAAATTCTCGGGCAGATATCCGCGCGGGGCACCGCCCGACCATGTCAGGGCAATCCCGCTGAGCGTGATCATCATCCCCAGCGTTGCAATGATGGACGGCACCTTAAGCCATGACACCACCAGCGCATTGACCGTCCCGGTGATCACGCCGATCCCCAGCATGACCAGAATGACCCACCATGTCGCGCTGGGATCGCCGTCCAGCAGGATCGAGCTGCCGATCACTGTCAGCGTCACCAGCGCCCCCGCGGACAGATCGAACCCGCCCGAATTGATGACGTAAAGCTGCCCCACAGCGAGGATCGCAATGGGCGCCGCGCGTTTGAGGAAATTCATATATCCAGCGGGCTGCAAAAAATAGGGCGACAGGATCGCGATTGCCACAAACAGCAGCGCCAGAACCAGAAACACCGGGTTGATCTGTTTCAGCCGGTCCATCATGCCTCGATCCTCCGGCTGCGCATGGCATAGACGGCGACGGCCGCCACGATGATCACCCCGCGCAGGATCTGTTTGGCAAAGGCATCGACGCCTGCAATGTTGAAGATCGAGTCGATCAGCGAGAAAACCATCACCCCCATCAGGGTGCCCCAGACCCCGCCGCGCCCGCCCGACAGGGCTGTGCCGCCAATGACAACCACGGCAATGGATTCCAGATCATAAACGCCATCCCGCCCGATCCACGGCGCGCCCGAACGCAACCGGCTGGCCAGATATAACCCTGCAATCGTCGCACAGACTGAGCAGATCACATGCGCCATGATAACCACGCGCGTGGTGCGCATCCCGGCGAGCTTGGCGGCATCCGCGTTGCCGCCCACCGAATAGATGTTGGACCCTGCGCGGGTGAACCGCAGAAACACCCATGCGGCAATCGTCAGGCCGATCAGGAAAATCAGGCTGATCGAGATACCGCCGACCTGACCATAGGCAAAGACCTGGAACTCCTCCGGCACTTCGCCTGCGAAGTTATTGAACGTGGCGCTCAGCAACCCTTGCAGGATCAGCGCCATGCCCAGCGTGGCAATCAGCGGATTGACCTCAAACTGGGTGATAACCAGCCCGTTGATCAGCCCCACCACGACCCCAACGGCCAGCACCGCCGCCACCGCAGGCAGCATCATTGACGGATCACCCGACATGATGGACGAGGCCAAAACCGCCGAAACCGAGATCAGGTTGGCCACGCTCAGATCAATCGACGCGATCAGGATGGCAAAAGTCTGACCGATGGCCGTGATCCCCAGCGCAATAGACCGCCCGAGCAACCCCAACAGGTTTTCAGCCGTTAGAAATTGTGTTTGGCCTGTTGACACCGCCACGGCGACATAGGCGGCAAAGGCCACAAGCAGCAGCAGAAACGGGGCCAGAGCCGACAGGTTTTTGGGCCGTCGCATGCTCATGACAGTTCCATTTCCAAATGCGCCTCGGTCGCTGCGTGCATGACTTCGGCTTCGCTGGCGCCATGTCCGAACTCGGCCACGATCTTGCCGTCGCTCATGACCAGCACCCGGTCCGAGATGCCCAGAACCTCGGGCAGGTCGGATGAGATCGCCAGAACCGCCGCGCCCTCTTGCGCCAGTTTGCGCATCTGGGTGTAGATGCCCGCCTTGGTGTTGACGTCTATGCCCCGCGTGGGTTCGACGAAGATCAACACTTTTGGCTTCAGAGACAGCCAGCGCGCGACGATCGCTTTCTGCTGATTACCTCCTGAAAGCGATTGGATTTCCGCGTCATAGCTGGCGGCGCGCAGATCGAACGCGTCAAAGGCCTCGTCCATCTGGCGCAATCCGGCGATCGAAGTTTTATCCGGGTTTCCAAGCGCCGGTGAAAACGCCCGGGCCGAAAGCATCCCGTTGTCGCGGACCGATTGCATCAGCACCAGCCCTTCGGCCTTGCGATCACCGGGCAACATTGCGACCCCGGCCTTGGCCGCAGTGCGCGGCGTGTCCAGGACGATTTTCTGTCCTTCGATGCTGACCTCGCCGCTCTCGAATGGTTCGGCCCCGAACAGAGCCAGTGCAAGCGCCGTCCGGCCCGCGCCCTGCACGCCCGCAAACCCGGTGATCTGACCCGCGCGTAGATCGAGATTAATGTCTGACAACCGGTTATTGCCGCCGTTGCGAACACTCAGAACGGGATCACCGACCTCTTCGATCTTGGCCGGTTCAGGATAAAAATGTTCGATGTCGCGCCCAACCATGGCTTCGACGATTTGACGGGTCTCGGGCACCTGATCGAACAGCGCAGCCACCTTACCGTCCTTGATGACCGTGACCCGATCCGCCAGCCGCCGGATTTCCGGCATACGGTGGGTGATATAAACGATGGCCCGCCCCTGCCCGCGCAAATCGTCAATCAGATGAAACAACAAGTCGCATTCGGTATCGTTCAGAGCAGCCGTCGGTTCATCCATTACAATGACCTGCGCGTTCAGCGACAGCGCCTTGGCAATCTCCACCATCTGCTGCTGCGCCACGTCCAGTTCTCCGACCAGAGTATCGGGGCCAAAGCGATGACGGTCACCGAACAGGGCCAGTACCTTTTCCGTCTCAGCCCGCATCTTTTCGGTATCCAGCAGCCCCCATCGCCGCAATGGTTCGCGGCCCAAGAAGATGTTCTGAGCAACGGTGCGGTCCGGCAGCAGGGAAAATTCCTGATAGATCACACTGACCCCCTGCGCCAGAGATTCCGACGGATGTTGGAACCGAACTTTCTGCCCGCGCAGAAAAATCTCACCCTCTTCCGCCTGATAGACGCCGGACAGAACCTTTATCAGCGTGGATTTACCGGCGCCGTTTTCACCGGCCAATGCGTGAACTTCGCCGGCGCGAACCTCAAAGCTGACGGAATCCAGCGCTTTGATGCCGGGAAACAGTTTGGAGATGTTCTTCATCTCAAAGACAACTTCCCCGATCATGCGCGCGCCCACCTGTCCCGAATGAACGCGGCGCTGTCGTGAAACAGTTGCGGGTGATCCTTAAACATCGGCCGCCAGATGCGCGTCGCGGAGGCCAGTTCGGGCACTCCCGCGCCGAACGCCTCCATCACAACCCAGCCGTCAAATCCGGTTTGTTTAACGGCCGAAAAGATCGCGTCAAAGTCGATCTGCCCGGTGCCCGGCGTGCCCCTGTCGTTTTCCGAGACGTGCAACACGTTGATCCGGCCAGCCAGTGTTCTTATCGCGGCGACCTGGTCCTTTTCTTCGATATGCGCGTGAAACGTGTCGTACATGATGCCAAAGGCTGGATGATCAACCATCGCGCAGTACTCTGCGGCCTGAGCAGCGGTATTCAGGTAATGCGTCTCGAACCGATTAAGAGGCTCCAAAGCCAGCCGGATGCCATGCGCTGCGGCTTTCTCTGCCATCTGATGATGGGCCTCTGCCCCGCGTTTCCATTCGTCCCTCGTGGGGCCACTGCCGGTGAAATGTCCGATCGGAGCATGAAAAGGCCCGCCAATGGTTTGAGCCCCAAGTGCCGTGGCGCACTCCAGTATCCAATCCAGATGCGCGATTCCACGGGTCCGCACTGCCGGGTCAGGGCTGGTTGGGTCGGCGTCAGGGTCCGGAATTGTTGCGGTGCATGTCCGCTCGAGCCCGAGACTGCCCAGCTCTGAGGCCAGCCAGACGTAATGGTCGGGCGCGCCGTCCAGAACCGGGATCTCAACCCCATCATACCCTTCTTGCGCAGCCAATCGGCAAATATCCAGCTGCGACTGATCAATCAGCCCGCCTGCGCATAGAAGGTTTACGCCCAACTTCATATTCCCTCCCCAGAAATCGAAGATGTAAACATTTTGAATCTGTATGTAATCGTTTTCATTGTGAATGTAAACCATTACATTTTGTGCGATTGACTGATAGAACAGATGCAACATGACCAAGAACACGCAAAAAAGACCCACCGTCCGAGACGTCGCTCGCCTTGCAGGAGTGTCGACCGCAACCGTCAGTCGCGCGTTGCAATCGCCTGATATCGTGTCGGAAAAAACACGGAAGGCGGTGTTCGATGCGGTGAATGAAACGGGCTACAGCGTCAATACAGCAGCGCAGATGTTGCGACGGAACCGATCCGGCACGGTGCTGGTTATTCTGCCCGATATCGCCAACCCGTTCTTTTCGGAAATACTGTCTGGCATCGAAGCCGTCGCAACACCTGCGGATCTTACGATTCTGATCGGCAATACCAACGGCGACGCGACTCGATACGCCAAAATACTGGAAAATCTGCGCAATGGGCGCGCGGATGGTGCCCTGTTGTTAAATGGCAGCGCCCCGCCACAGGGATTGCTGCCAGAAGACATCCCGGTCGTTTCAATCTCGGAACGTATCGACGGGGCCGGTTTTCCGCATATCGGAACGGATAACCTGAAGGCGGCGTATGACGCGACATTCTATCTGATTTCTCAGGGCCATCGCGCCATTGCCCATGTCACGGGTCCCGAACCAAACACCCTGACCGCAGATCGTTTTGCCGGATATGCACAGGCAATGACGGATGCGGGCCTGACAGATCAGATTTGCCGCATTCCCGGTGGATTCACTTTTGATGAAGGGCAACGCGCCGGTGAACAGGTGATTACGCACCACCCCAACCTGACCGCCGTTTTTTGCGCCAATGACGAGGCCGCAATGGGGGTCATCCGTCAACTTCAAAAGGGTGGAATTTCCGTACCCGGTCAGGTTTCCGTCATGGGATTCGATGATGTGTCTTTCGCTGCGGTGTTTCAGCCTGAACTGACAACGATAAGACAGGCGCGCCATTTGATAGGTCGCCGGGCGATCGAGACATTGCTGGACCTACTCGGAAATGAGCCTGTACCGACGGCTCCGATTTTTCTGGATCATGAGATCATTGTCCGTTCCAGCACATCAAAAATCTGAAACACCAATCCGAACTTTATGCGCGGGAAAGCTCTCTATACCGCACCGACCGGGGTCGCTGAATCTCGTCTCGACCCGACGCTGCCTGGACTGGTTTTGAGGAACTGAACCAGTTTCTTGGCCAAGCCTGCAGCCATAGCTGATCTTCGATGTGAAATTCCGACGCTGCGAACCCCGGCATCCACGCCCTTCAGAGGCACCCAGACGATATCGCTGCGGCTTTCGGCATGTGACCGCGGTGTGAAGGCTATGCCAAGTCCGACTGCGATCAAGTCCAACAGTTGCGGGTCATTCATCGCTTGGGCAGCAGGTCGAACGAGAACCGGGTCCAGATCCATGCGATCTGCATTTGGACAATAGGGCCGGTGAATGATCGGATACTGGCGGATATCCTCCAATCGGACCTCGCCGGAATATGCAAGCGGGTGCTTATGCGAGAAGGCAACTCCAAAGGGTTCTTCTGCCAGCGGCAGGAACTTATGAGAGTCAGAGACACATGTTTTGCTCAGGTAGGCGATGTCACTTTCGTGAACGTCGTCAGTGAAACTGAAGATCAGGTTTTCAGATTCTGCCCGCAAGCTACTTAACCCCGAAGCCAGCCCGTTGATCAGCATATCCGGCGCAGAATAGACCCGCACTTCCTGCTGAGGCTGGTTCAGCATACGGCTTTCCAAAGTCGCAAGGTGCGTCACGCTGTTTCGCGTGTCATGATACAGTTTCGTCGCCAGCGGCGTTGGCGTCAAACCTGACTTGGAGCGTTGGAACAAGGGCGCGCCCAGACGATCTTCCAGTCTTTGAATCGCGGCCGACACTGTTGGCTGGCTGACCCCGCTTTCACGAGCAGCCTTGCTGAATGTCTTGGCTTCATAGGCGCACACGAAATAGCGCAGGATGCTCAGTTCAATCATATGCTTTACCTATATCAACTATAGCATCCAAAGCAATTACCTAAACATAAAGATACTGGCATTCTGCACCCACCAGAGAACAGGAGACCAAGGTCATGAATGCGGATCCAGCCATTTCACAAGCAACCATCATCGGGCAGGTCATCACCCGCTTTGTCGCCGGAGACCCGTCAATGTTCGAGCTCATCGCGCCTGACATTGATTTTCGCATTGACCACTTTCGCGATGAAACCGACATAAGCTGGCAAGCCGCCAAGAACCGTGATGCGTTGATGGCCGTCATTGGGCGCCTCGGGCAGGACGTGTTTCCCAAAGGAACACACTTGTTGGGCTTGAAATGCACAGCACTGGGCGACGGCTGGCACCTGACTACTTTCCAACAGCAGTTTTTCTACGGTGCTCGTCAGAAAGAGGTGAAAAGCCTGACCTATATTCTATCACATGAAGCGAACGGCATGCTGGACTATTTTCGCGAAACAGTGACCAACATAGATGACGTATAACTTTGGTTTACTCGATTGAGGGCGGCGAACCCACACACGCCGTCTGACCACAAGACCCCCTGCGCCCGCCCAGACGATCTGGGCGGGCGTTCGTTTTGACAGGTCGTCAGATATCCAGCGTGTGCTCTTTTTCCCATCGCGAAAAATGCGAGACAAACGAGTTCCATTCCTGATGTTTCATCTTCAGGAAAGCCTGCGAAAACGCGTCGCCCATCATCGCTTTTAGGCCAGTGTCCTGATCGTAGGCGCGCAAACCATCCAACATGTTAAGGGGCAGTTTTGGGGCATCGGTAACAGTGTGACCTTCGGCGTACATGTCGATGTCATATCGAGGTCCGGGGTCTGCCTTGGTTCGGATACCAGAAAGGCCCGCAGCGATGATCACCGCCTGCAGCAAATAAGGATTGGCGGCCCCATCTGCCAACCGCAACTCGAACCGGCCGGGGCCGGGCACGCGGACCATATGGGTTCGGTTGTTGCCGGTCCAAGTCACCGTATTCGGAGCCCATGTCGCCCCGGACATAGTGCGTGGCGCGTTGATACGTTTATAGCTGTTTACGGTCGGATTGGTGATCGCCGCCAGCGCGCTGGCGTGTTTCATGATCCCACCCAAGAAGTGTTTACCCTTTTCGCCCAGCCCAACCTCGCCGGTTGGCCCATCTCCCTTACCCGCGAACATATTGGTTTTTGCCGCCGCCCCCGGCGCATCCCAGACCGAGATATGGGCGTGGCAGCCATTGCCCGTCAGCCCTTCGACCGGTTTGGGCATGAAGGTGGCGCGGAAGCCGTGTTTCTCGGCCACCGATTTGGTCATGAACTTGAAAAAGGAATGCTTGTCGGCGGTGCGCAGCACGTCGTCAAACTCCCAGTTCATTTCGAACTGGCCATTGGCGTCCTCGTGGTCGTTCTGATACGGCCCCCAGCCCAGTTCGAGCATATAGTCGCAAATCTCGCGCACCACGTCATAGCGGCGCATCACCGCTTGCTGGTCATAGCAGGGCTTTTCGGCCGTATCGAACGGGTCGCTGATCTGCTCTCCGTCCGGGGTCAAAAGAAAGAATTCAGCTTCGATCCCGGTTTTCACATGCAGCCCTTCGGCAGCGGCCTCGTCGATCAGGCGACGCAACACATTGCGCGGGGCTTGAGCCACGTCCTCGCCCTCCATCACGCAATTGGCGGCGACCCAGGCGACCTCGGGCTTCCACGGCAACTGGATGACCGAGGACGGGTCGGGCACCGCCAGCATGTCGGGATGCGCAGGGGTCATGTCCAGCCAAGTCGCGAAACCAGCGAAACCCGCGCCTTCTTCTTGCATGTCAGCAATCGCCTGCGCAGGCACCAGCTTGGCCCTTTGTCCACCGAACAAATCAGTGAACGAGATCATGAAGTATTTAACGCCTTTTTCCTTGGCGAAAGCGGCAAGATCTGTCGTCATGCTCGGCCTTCCTTTCCCTGTTGAAACAAATAACGGCCCCCGATGGGGACCGCGCATTATCGGATCAAAACCCGGCTTTGCCCGGATACCAGTCTGTTCCCGCAAGCGGCACTTTTGCCATTGCAGCGGCCTCCATCGTCAGGGCGCACAGATCTTCGGGTTCAAGATTGTGAAGGTGGTTGTGACCGCAGGCACGGGCAATCGTCTGCGCCTCCAGCGTCATGACCTTCAGGTAATTGCGCAGACGGCGGCCTGCTTCAACCGGATCCAGCCTGGCCGCAAGCTCAGGGTCTTGCGTGGTGATGCCAGCCGGGTCGCGCCCTTCATGCCAGTCGTCATAGGCACCCGTGGTCGTGCCCAGTTTCTGATACTCGGATTCCCATTTAGGGTCATTGTCACCCAGTGCAATCAGGGCTGCCGTCCCTATCGCCACGGCATCTGCACCCAGCGCCAAGGCTTTCGCCACATCCGCTCCCGAGCGAATTCCGCCCGAAATCACAAGCTGCACGTCGCGATGAACACCAAGGTCCTGCAACGCCTGAACCGCCGGACGGATACAGGCCAGCGTCGGTATGCCCACATGTTCGATGAACACGTCCTGCGTGGCCGCGGTCCCGCCCTGCATTCCGTCCATCACGACCACGTCAGCACCGGCCTTTACTGCCAGTGCAGTGTCATAATAGGGCCGCGTCGCGCGCAGCCTGTCATGCAGGCTGGGACTGTCGACAGTCCCAGCCTGCATGACAGGCTGCGCGCGACCGGAGACTATGAACAGGCAATGACTGACTTCATCGCGCGGCAACCAATGGGCCGGATCGGAACGTCGGAAGAAATAGCCGAGCTTGCACTGTATCTTGCCAGCGACGCGAGTAAATATACCTCGGGACAACCATTCGCGATCGACGGCGGTTGGACCATCTGAACGGAAAGGGACCTTGAAATGAAATTGCTGAGGCACGGCGCTGCAGGTGAGGAAAAACCCGGAATTCTGGACGAAGACGGCAATATCCGCGATTTGTCAGGCACTGTCGGCGATATCTCTGGCTCGGTTCTGAGTGACGAAAGCCTAAGCCGCTTGCGCGCTCTGGACGTTGCCAGCTTGCCGATAGTTGCGGCAGACACACGGATCGGGGCCTGCGTCGGACATGTGGGCAAGTTCATCTGCATTGGCTTGAATTATGCCGACCACGCCGCCGAAAGCGGAATGGAATTGCCGGATGAGCCCGTGATCTTTTTCAAAGCGACATCGGCCATCATCGGCCCAAATGACACCGTGGAAATCCCGCGCAATTCGGTCAAGACCGATTGGGAAGTGGAATTGGGCGTCGTCATCGGGAAAGAGGCAAAATACGTCTCTGAGGCCGACGCATTGGATCACGTGGCCGGGTATTGTGTGGTCAATGATCTGTCCGAAAGGGACTTTCAGCTGCATCGCTCGGGTCAGTGGGTCAAAGGGAAATCCGCAGACACATTTGGTCCGATCGGCCCTTGGCTGGTTACCCGAGACGAAGTTTCAGACCCGCAGAGCCTGCCGATGTACCTAGAGGTCAACGGGCATCGGTATCAGGACGGATCAACCAAAACGATGCACTTCGGCATCGCGACGGTTATTTCGCACCTGTCGCAGTTCATGTCCCTGCAACCGGGGGATGTCATCTCGACCGGAACACCGCCGGGTGTCGGTATGGGGCAGAACCCTGCGACCTATCTGAAACCCGGTGACAAGATGGAACTGGGGATCGAAGGGCTGGGCATTCAGCGGCAGGACGTCATAGCCGGATAACCCATCTCGACCTGGAAAACGATTTGTCGTCTCGACCCCGAACCACGTGTTCGGGGTCAACTTTTGCGAACTTCGGCACTCCTAGAGATCCTTGCTGGAAAAGGCACCAAAGGCCCAAGGTCCCGTTACACGCAACGAACACAATCTACTCAACATCGTAGATAATCCTTGCAAGACTGAGGCTGCACCTGATCTTGTGACCAAAATCGAAGTGTTTTGGGGGAGAGGCGCTTGCGGACAGAACAAGATCAAGACTACGAAAACGAATTGCGCATTTACGAAGCGCTGAACGTAGCATCGACAACGCCCATTTTTGGACTGTCTTTCTTAATGGCCTTTGCGGTCATTATTTTGCAGATCGGCCCCTCGAACCTGACGCTGGGTGCAACTGCATCTTTGATCGTACTGCTGGTCATGAATTTTCTGGGGATGAAAAGCTATTACGCTTTGCGCAACAAGCCACGACCCAAAGCAATTTCCAAGCGGCGATTGAAGGTAATCCTCTGTACTTCGATAATCCTTGGAACTGGATGGGGCAGCTTCAATTTTTTCATGATGCCGCAACTGGCACCGCATGAGCAGATGGTGCTTTATCTGTTTGCATTTATCGGAGCGTTTGGCGGATCTACGACTTTTTCTCTCAGGGTGTCATGGGGCTTCTCAACCCCGGTTCTTTTCCTGACCTGGTTGTCCATGCTTCTTTGGGGCCCGCTGGCATGGTATTTCAACACGTTTACTATGATGGGCACTGTACTGGTTATCACTCAACTGACGTTCCTGACCAGAAAAAGTGCGATCAACGGCATCAAGTTGTCTCTGGCGAACACAAGAGCGCTCGACGATCAGTTTAAGGCTGAAAACCGAATGCGTGAATTGTCGCGCATCCCAGAGGAAAACCCGAACCCGGTCTTGCGCCTCAGCGATCAAGGCAAATTGATTTACGCGAACAAGGCAAGCGCCCCTTTGATGAAGGCGCTGCAGTTGAAGGTCGGCGATCAAGTCGGAAAAAATTGGCGCGAGCGGGTCGCCAGAGGAATGGAAGAGGACAAACGGCAAGATTTCGAGCAGGAAGGCGGAGATTTGATCTATGCCCTGTTGCTGTGGCCGGTTCCCGAAGGGGGTTACGCCAATATCTACGGCCGGGACATCACGCGGCAAAAGCGTGTCGAGAGCGAACTTCGCGTAGCCCGCGATATCGCGGAATCTGCCAATAAGACCAAAAGCACTTTCCTCGCCAATATGAGCCATGAGCTTCGCACGCCACTGAACGCGATTATCGGATACAGCGAATTGATGCTGGAAGAAGCCATTGATCAGAATGACGAAGCGAACCTGAGCGATCTGAAGAAAATCCAATCCGCCGGAAAACACCTTCTTGCGCTGATCAATGACGTATTGGACCTCTCGAAAATCGAAGCTGGCAAGATGGAATTCGATCTGGAATCTTTCGATGTTTGCCGGATGATCAAGGACGTCAGCGCGACTGTAGAGCCATTGGCAGAGAAGAACGAAAATACGCTGGAAATCTTGTGCCCGGACGATATCGGTGAGATGGTCTGTGACTTGACCAAGATCCGGCAGGCCCTGCTGAACCTGCTGTCCAATGCCTGCAAATTCACTGAAAAGGAAAAGATCACCCTATCGGTCGTGAAGTCGAACGACGCGGATCACCTGGAATTTGCGGTTGTCGATCACGGCATCGGCATGTCTCCGGAACAGGTGGATAGGATTTTCGACGCCTTTACGCAGGCCGACTCGTCTACCACCCGGAATTATGGCGGCACCGGGTTGGGATTGTCCATCACGAAAGCCTTCTGTGAACAGTTGGGGGGCCACATTCATTGCGACAGCACTCTTGGGCAAGGGTCGACATTCACGATCAGTCTGCCGCGCATCTGCCGGGACCCCGCGGCAGACGTCATGCCGCAATCCGGCGATTCCGAGGATGATCTGAACAGCGATCCAAATGCGCCCTTGGTTCTGTTGGTCGATGACGATCCAACCGTGCATGATCTTTTGGGTCGACGTCTGCGTCGGGAAGGATATCGAGTTCTTGTTTCAACCAACGGCGAAGAGGCCTTGGAATTGGCGCGGACAGCCAAACCCGATGCCATCACGCTGGATGTCTTCATGCCCCAAATTGATGGATGGGCCGTCTTGTCAAAACTGAAGGACGATCCGGGGCTGGCGGATATACCTGTCATCATGTTGACCTTTGCAGAAGATCGCAAAAGGGGCCTGTCGCTGGGGGCCAGCGAATACTTGGGCAAGCCGATTGACACGGTTGAGTTGCTGAATGCGCTGAAAGAACATTGCCCCACTCTGCCGTCCCCCCATGCGTTGGTTGTAGAGGACGAAGCCGCAACGCGCGAATTGATCTGCAGGGTTCTTGAAAAGGAGGGCTGGCGTATCGGCACGGCCGTCAACGGGCTGGACGCCCTTCAACGGCTCTCTGAATCTGTGCCGGATGTGATTTTGCTGGATCTCATGATGCCCGAGATGGACGGATTTGAGTTTCTTGCGGGGATGAGGAAAAACCCCGATTGGAAAGACATTCCCGTTATCATCGTAACGGCCAAAACGCTGTCCAACGAAGATCGCGCACGGCTGAATGGCTTAGTCCAGACACTGATCCGCAAAGATGGCGATGAAATTGAAACCATTCTGAGTCAGTTGAACGAAGTCCTGCCGACCTCACGCTCTGAGGATACGTAATTTGTGACTGACATCCCAGAATCCCAGGCGCAGAACGCCCAGGCTGTTTGGTTGGCAAATCTACGCCAGAACCTGATCTCTCCGGTCAGCGCCATTGTCGGTCTTTGCGAGCTTCTTGAAAATGAAGCCGGGCAATCGGATCTGACTGATGCGACCACCGACCTGAAACGGATTTCAACGGCTGCGAGTGAATTGAGCACATTTGTGGATCAACTTCTTCACCCCGATATGGTGGTAAAACTGACCGTCAGCGGGGATGAAGGCACAAAACGGCTGCGACACGACCTGCGAACGCCGATGAATGCAATCAAAGGATACGGCGAGATGCTGCTTGAGGATCTGGATGATCTGAATGCGCGGCATTTGGAACCAGATTTGCAGGGTCTGTTGGATCACACGGACGCCCTTCTAAGTCAAATCGACATGCTCGCGTCTTTGTCCGACAATCCGACCGGTGAGACCCCTCAAATCCCCGACGCGCCCGGAGAGGCCGCGGCGATGTTTGCCAGTCTGACGCACAGTATGCGCTCGATTGCTCCGATTTCAGAAACTGATGCGCTCACCGGACGCATCCTTGTTGTCGATGATGTCGAAGCCAACCGAGAGTTGCTTGCCCGCCGGCTCAAACGGGACGGGCACGAGGTCTGGACCGCTGACGGGGGGCACTCGGCGCTGCAAACGATGTCGCAACATCCGTTCGATCTTGTTCTGCTTGATCTCATGATGCCGGATATCAACGGCTACGATGTGCTGACACGATTAAAAGAAAATGATGATTGGCGCGATATCCCGGTGATCATGATTTCAGCACTTGATGAGATCGAAAGCGTCGCGCGTTGCATTGAAGTTGGCGCAGAAGATTACCTGCCCAAACCGTTCAATCCAATCTTGTTGCAAGCCCGCATCCGCGCCGCGCTGGAAAAAAGCCAGTGGCGCGAACGAGAACGTCACTACCTTTGGCAGATGGAAGCAGAAAAACAGAAATACAAAGACCTGCTCCACAGTATTCTGCCGCAAAAGATCGTAACCCGTTTGAATGGCGGAGAGACAACAATTGCCGACCGGCATGACGACGTCACTGTCCTGTTTTCGGACATCGTGGGCTTTACCGAAATGTCGGCAAAACTGCCTCCCGCACAAGTCGTTCACTATCTAAACCGGATTTTTTCGGACTTTGACAAAGCCGCCTCCGAACTCGGCGTGGAAAAGATCAAAACTATCGGAGACGCCTATATGGTTGCTGCGGGTGTGCCCGATCATCGAAACGACCACGCCGAAGTGATTATCGAGATGGCAAATCGGATGTTGTCACGGGTCGAGGCGCTGAACCACGAGATGGATTATTCCATGAACATCAGAATTGGCATCCACAGCGGACCCGTGGTTGCCGGTATAATCGGGTCGCACCGGTTCCTCTACGATGTCTGGGGGGATACGGTAAACGTCGCCAGCCGTCTTGAATCGACGGGCGCACCGGGTCGCATTCAAATCTCAGAAGAAACCGCAAAGCGGGTAAGGCATCGCTTTGAACTGTCCGACCCCATGGATGTCAGGATCAAAGGTAAAGGCCAGGCCAGAACCTTCTTTGTGACAGAGCGCAAATCTGATCCTGAATAGATGGCTTTTCGTCAGGATGCTGAAAGTAGCTTTTCTATTTTTTCAAGCAAACGACCAAGCTCTACAGGTTTGGTGTCAAAGTCGTCGCAACCTGCGTCCAGCGCTTTTTCCCGGTCACTCGCCATGGCATGTGCCGTCAACGCAACCACCGGAATCGCGCTCGTCTCGGACGCTGCTTTGATACGTCGCGTGGCTTCCCATCCATCAATCTTGGGTAGGCTCATATCCATCAAAATGATGTCGGGGTTTTCTGCACCGGCCATGGTTACGCCTTCCAACCCGTCTTTCGCGACGACGACTTGAAACCCTTTGCGTTCCAACCGGCGCGACAGCATATCGCTGTTCATTTCGTTATCTTCCACCAACAGAACTTTTGCCAAAATCCCCCCCTTGCGCAGCCGCGCCTTTTGACTATCCAAAAGACAGAATAGTTCCAGATCCCAATTCAAAACGTCGGCAATGGCGCAAGACCGTGCAACGCGTCTCGATTGGGGCATTCTTTCATCTATTCAGTTTCACGCAACGAGTATTTTGTCGGTGTGAGCCTTCAAGTGTTCACTTTTCTAGCCTCTGGACCAACGGACGTGGCCGTTATTCGCTAGTCGGAACACGGCCACTTTGGGGATCAAGCGAGAAAGAGACCAAAACTCAAAGACCGGTCGACGGCTCAAAGCTGTGCAGTTCGAAGGTTTTCTTTCCGGCGGCATTGAATTTCTGGACCGTGTCGCCGACCCGCAGCACTGTCATGCAGCGGTAACGCCCCTTGTCGGCGGCCATAGAAACGCAAACTTTGTCTGTATCGGTAATGGCAAAGGCACCTGCGCCATTCCAGCCACCATTCGTAAGCTCTCCACTCACGATATTGTTCGCGTCATAGAAGAAACGAAATGTCTTCTCTCCGGATGTGGCGGTGACCGTGTGTCCAATCAGCAGTTCCGCAATCTGATCAGCCTTGAGGCGCTCGGCACCATTCCCCAATGCGGCCTCCAGCTCGGTTTGCGCGAATGCGCTACTTCCCGCCAGAATAACCGTGGCCGCCATGCAAAGTGTTTTCAGTTGTGACATTTCCTAACTCCTCCAAGTTTCGGGCGTTAAAAAGCAGACGCCTCGGAAAAGGCTACGCGCGCCGAGTTCGATGGGCTTGATCGGAAGCTGATTTTTTCTGACATTCTCCTGACAATCCCCAAACTTCGTTGAGCCAAAGACATTCCGGGGTGTAAGTTGCGGTATGTACCGTTTCTTGGAATTCCAGCTTGATCCGACACAGGGGCTATTCCGGTTAGACGAACCGGTGTCTCTGGAACCACAGGCCCTGCAGTTGCTGGAATTTCTCGTTCGGAACCGAAACAGAATAGTCAGCAAGCAAGAAATCATTGATGAGATTTGGGATGGGGCGGCGATCACAGACGCGGCGCTGAACACGCGCATTCGGTCCGTGCGCAAGGCCTTGGGCGACTCGGCGGCAAGCTCGGACTACATCAAGACTTTCCCCAAGCGCGGGTTCCAGTTTGTGGCCCCGGTTGTTGCCGAGGACGCGCCACCCGAGCGCAGGAGCAAATCAACAAAACGCGGTATGCTTATTGCGGGTGCCCTGCTGGGATTGGCAGTTGCCATGTTGATGGTTTCCATCTTCGCGGATCGGCAGCGGTTGCCCGACACTGGAAAGCCGTCATTGGCCATCGTTCAATTTGACAATATCGGGGACGAAAGAACCGGACAGTATTTCGTTGACGGCCTCACCGATGACCTGATCGCGCATCTGTCGCGCAACCGGGAACTGTTTGTTGTGTCCAGCGCGACCATGTTCTCATATGCAAAGGATCAGGCGACCCCGATCGAAATCGCACGTGACCTTGGTGTTGGTTATGTCGTTCGAGGCAGCGTCCGCCGTGCGGATGGTCAGGTGCGGATCAGCGGCGAGCTTATTGACGTCGACAGCGCCGAAACCATCTGGGCCGAGGTTTTTGACCGGCAGGTCACCGACATCTTTGATGTGCAGGACGAGATCAGCCGGGCCATCGCGGGCCAGTTGCTGCCCGAGATTTATCAGTCCGGCGAGGCGCGATCGCAGGAGAAACCGACCGAGGATATGGATGCGTGGGATCTGTATCTGCGCGGCCGGGCACGACAGGCGGTCTTTTCGCAGGAGGCGCAGCAGGACGCGGTGGCCTTTGCGCAGGATGCCATCGCTGTTGATCCAAGCTTTGCCGCAGCCTACAGCCTGCTGGCCCGAGCGTTTGGGACGATCTTCTTTTTTCAGTGGACCGATACCCCTCAGGACACGCTGATTGCCGCAACCGAAGCGGCCAAGCGCGCGATCGAGCTGGACGATCAGGATGCACAAGCTCATGCGGCCCTTGGCTACATCTACCGCTTTACCGGAGAGGCCGATCCAGCCGTTGCAAATCTGGAACGCGCCGTATCACTCAACCCCAATGACGCCCGTATCCGGCTTGAATTGGCGCATACCTATGACTGGTTCCGCTTGCAGGATCGCGCCCTGCCCGAGATAGAAATGGCGATCCGGTTAAGCCCGCGCGATCCAATGTTGCAGAACATGTATTTCTACAAAGGACATATCCTGTTCCATCTCGAGCGATACGAGGAAGCGCTGGACGCTGCCCGGCAATTGGGTGCGGTGGCAACAAGCAATACGTGGCGACTGTTTCACCACCTGCTGAGCGCGGCCACTCTTGCTGAGATGGGCAGATCGGAAGAGGCGCAGAAAGCTGTCAACGCAGCGTTGGAGATCAACCCTAAACTGTCAATTTCCGCGATGCGCCGGCAATTTGCAGGATCAAAAAACCACCCCGAAAACAGACGCATCTGGCTGGCTAGCCTGCAAAAGGCGGGCATACCAGAGTAAGGCTGAATTCTCTGCCGCGAAACGGCCGGCAGAACGTGTCAGTGACAGGCCGCTTGACCTGCATACATTCCAAGACCTGCGCCAGCCGCTGTAGATAGGGTCTTACCTGTTCCACCGCCGAACCGGTTTCCAACCACGCCACCAAGTGCGGCACCGCCCAGAACACCTGCGGCACAGCGCGCATCATGTTGTAGCTGAGCCTGAGTTGGCGTTGTCGGGGCCCCGCACGCCGCCAAGAACAATGATCCGCCAATAATGCTCGTCAAAACCACCTTTTTCATTCTGATCGCCTCTGAATTTGTCCGATGAGTTGCTTATTTAAGTGGTCCATGAGCAGTCATCGTACAAGGCTTGGATCTCTGTATTAAGGAACCGTAATCTTTTCTTAATGTTGTCGCTTTGAGCGAAAGATAATTGGCAACCGCCAATTCATAGCGCGATCTGGAGCGACTATTTCCTAGCCTGTCTGGACACTGCAATATTCACCGCTATCAAAACTTAAGTCGGATCCGGGAGACAACCGCGCTTTCGCCGATTTGCCCGTTATTCAGTTCGGCAGTTCCAATCGGCAATTCTCAATCTTCGGCTCATCTGGCACGAAGATATCCCGGCACGTTTCGATCAGGAAATTTTTGGTTGTCTGCACATGGGGATAGTTCGCGACATCCTGATGGGTGAGCAGCCATAACTCCAATGATGATTTCATAAACCCCGGCATCACCTCGACCAAATTCGAATGGGCCTGTCCCATGTATCGTGGCAAGACAGCAAAGCCGAAACCGCTTTTGACTGCTGTCAGCTGCGCGGTGATATTGTCGGTACGAGCCGCCACGTTGCATCTTTCCGAGATCTTTCGAAATTCGATCTCTTGCACTGTTTGGCTCAGCGCTCCGGTCGCGAGAATGACATTGTGCCCCGACAGTTCCGCGGGGCTGTTTATCTGGTCCAGCCCGAATAGATAATCGTCCAGTGCATAGATCCCAAATTTCACATCGCCAAGCTTTTCGCTTTGGATGCGATGCGCTTCGGGTTTACCCATACGCAGGGCAATATCGGCCTCGCGGCTGTGCATGTTGATACGCGTATTGGACAACAAAAGGTCCAGCCTTATTTGCGGGTTCAGAGAGTGAAACTCGACCAGCTTGGGCACAAGAACCGCCTCACCCAGACCTTGGGGTGCCGCAACCGCGACGCGCCCTCCGCTCAGGCCGCGATGGGCGCGTGTGATTTCACCGGCATGACACATCTCGGCTTCGATCCGTTCGGCGATGCGCAAGATATCTTCGCCAACGGATGTCAGCTTGACCCCCATCTGCCCCCGGTCGAAAAGAGGCACCGACAGGTCCCGCTCCAGCTCTCGGAGTTTTCGGCCGACTGTCGCGGGGCTTTCCGACAGCCGTTCCGAAGCGCGAGCTATGCTTCCCGCACGCGCCACGCATAACAGGAAACGGACCAGATCCCAGTCGTGAATGGGAAACTTTTCAAAGCAGTCGGGCGATGTCGGATCGTCTGTCATTTGCATTCGGTCAGTTGAAAACACATAAAAAGCAATAAATCGCCCCCGAAAAAAGTGACTTCAAATTTAGTTGTACTCTTGTGAGGAAAAATTTTTATTTCTCAAAATTTATGGGCGATGGCCGCTGAACGGCCTTTTTTACCTTGGTGATGACCCACCCTTCATTTTTGAACAGTTGCGACTGATTTTGCCAGCCGCAGGTATCCAGACGCGGGCACATGAAGTGTTTGTTTAACAGTTTGGAGTGTAAAATGAATCCCCAAGACGAAATGGGCCAACTCATTGAAGGTGATGAGAATGCCAATGATCTGGTCGGTACTGCGGGCGATGATATCATCCGTGGTAATGGCGGCAATGACACCCTGACAGGTGGCAAGGGTAACGACACGCTGGATGGTGGTGAAGATATCGACACCGCCGCGTTCAACGATATCGACGTCCCTGTCCAAGTTGATCTGGGCGATGGCACGGCGACGCGTGAAACCGGGTTCTCGGTTGTCATCGAAGACGCGCCCTTTGTGAACTTCGGCAACCCTGAAGACAGCCTTGTAGATGCGGCTGTTGAGGAACTTCTGTACTACAACATCCACACTGCTGACTTCCCGGGCGGGGAAATCCGCGGTCAGTTGCTGGTCGTTGAAAACGGGCTTGATGAAGAAGGCAACGGGGTATTGGTTCTTGAGGCGTCGCTGGACGCATCACAAGAGCCCGGCCCCCTGTCGGACTCGCTTGCAACCGGAACTGCGACCGTTGTGGTCACCGTTGTGGACGGCGTGGCGACGTATTCGTCCGAGCTGTCGGTAACCGGCCTGGCGGTATCCGACCTGCTGACCCCGATCCCGGGCGTTGTCTCGGCCATCCACCTGCATAACGCGCCTGCTGGTCAGAATGGCCCGGTGGTGCGTGACTCGCTGGTCGATGCCGGTGCAGAGCTGGCGAGTGCAGAAGAAGTATCGGACAACCCGTCCGGCGTGCTGGCTGTTGAAGATGTTACCGTGGCGGTATCCGAAACCGACACCCTGATCAGCATCGAAAACGTCATTGGATCGGATGACGCAGACGTTCTGGTCGGCGACGGCAACGCCAACGTTCTGAACGGTCTGGGCGATGACGATATCCTGAGCGGCCTTGGCGGTGCGGATGTGCTGAATGGCGGAGCGGGTGACGATATCCTGTCCGGCGGCGGTGGCACCGACATCATCGACGGCGGTGAAGGCATCGACACCAACGACTTTGCCAACACCAACCTGGGCGCAGAAGATCCGACCATCGCCGGAGTTCGCGTAACGCTTGCCGCAGATGGTAGTGGTACAGCCGAATATAATGGCGGCGGCGGAAACGGCCCGCTGATTCAGGAAGAGTTCACCAATATCGAGAACATCACCGGCTCGTCCAACGATGACGAGATTGTTGCGACAGGCGCAGCTCCGAACACCATCGACGGTGGTGCCGGGGACGACTTTATCGCTGGTGGCGGTGGCACCGACTTCCTGAGCGGCGGTGAAGGCATCGACACCAACAGCTTCCAGGGTATCGGAGCCGAGGTTGTCGCAGACCTGGCAACGGGCAGCGCGTCCTATGCACCGAACGAGAACGTCACTGTTTTCGAAAACTTCAGTGGGTTCGAAAATCTGGACGGTTCTGCCAATGATGACCAGTTGTTCGGTGACAATGGCGCCAACACGTTGACCGGCAACCTCGGCAACGACCTGCTGGTTGGTCGGGGCGGCAATGACGTTCTTGAAGGCGGCATCGGCAACGATATTCTGCGCGGCGGCGGCGGTAGCGACATCACCGATGGTGGTGAAGGGATCGACACAGCCGATTTCCAGGATATCGGCGCAGGCGTGACAGCTGACCTGAATGACGGAACGGCTGTCTATTCGGCTCCGAACGGCAATGAGGTTGTTGATCAGCTGATCAGCATCGAGAACCTGACCGGTTCTGCCAATGACGACACCCTGATCGGCGACGCGGGTGAGAACCTGCTGGCTGGTGGTGCAGGGAACGACGTCATCAATGGCGGCGCAGGCAATGACGTGATCCGGGGCGACGCCATCGGCGATGGCGAAGCGATCACCGTATCCGTCACCAACACGCTGGGCGAAGGCGGAACCTTCCTGACACCTGTCTGGTTTGGTTTCCACGATGGTGCCAATTTCGACCTGTTCAACGAAGGCGAAGCGGCCAGTCTTGGGCTGGAACGTCTGGCCGAAGATGGCAGCGTTGAAGGCATCGCGGCCGAATTCAACCAGCAGGTCGGTGATGGCGGAGTGGACGCGACCATTATTGGCGGCATCGGTGCTCCGGGTCCGATTGATCCGGGCGAAACGGCCAGCTTCACGCTGAACGTCAATGCCGATCAGGTTGGACAGGGCTTCTTTACCTGGGCAACCATGATTATCCCGTCCAACGACGCATTCCTGGCCGTACCGGATGACGCTCTGGCTGATCCGATCTTTGACGAAGAGGGCAACTTCCTTGGCCCGGTCGTCATCGAACGCTTTGGCAGTGACGTTCTGGATGCGGGCACCGAGGCCAACAACGAAGAAGGCGCAGCCTTCCTCAACCAGACCGCGCGTGATCAGGGCACAGCCGAGAATGGCGTTGTGGGTGCGCATCCGGGCTTCAACGGTTCGGAAGGCAACCCAGAAGGCGAACCTGTCAACATTCTGGGTGGCGAGACCGCCGCCGGTACGATTGTTGACCCGATCGAAGGTGACTTCACCCGTAACAACGGTGAAGAGCAGCTGCTGCGCCTCGTGATCGACATCGCAGAAGGTGGCGATGACGAGCTGTTCGGCGGTGCCGGTGACGACATCATCGACGGCGGTCGTGGTGACGACCTGCTGGACGGTGGTGCCGACAACGACACGCTGATCGGTGGGTCCGGTCGCGACACCTTTGCCTTCCGGCGCGGGAGCGGATTTGACGTTGTGGCCGACTTCTCGGTCAGCGTCGAAGACGGCGACTTCCTGGATGTGTCGGATTTCGGGATCACTCAGTTCGAGGACCTCGACATCTCGGCCGATGGCGAAAACACCGTCATTGATCTGGGCAATGGTGATCAGGTCACGCTGGAAGGCGTTGCCCCGAACGAGCTGGTAGCCGAGAACTTCGTGTTCGCACCGGTTGAGCCTGAGGTGAACATCGCGCCGACAAACGGTAACGATGATCTTCAGGGCGGTGCTGGCGACGAGGAAATCGAAGCTGGCAATGGCGACGACATCGTTCTGGCCGGTGCTGGCAATGACACGGTCAACGGCGGCAATGGCGATGATGATCTGGACGGCGAAGCCGGAAACGATCAGCTTATCGGCGGCAACGGCGATGATGACCTGACCGGCGGTCTGGGCAATGACACCCTCGAAGGTGGCAACGGTGACGACCTTCTGGATGGCGGCGAAGGTGCCGACACTCTGGGCGGTGGTCGCGGTGACGACATCATCGACGGTGGCCTTGGCAACGACATGATCGAAGGTGGTCGCGGCAACGACGTCATTGACGGCGGTGAAGGCAACGACGTGATCTGTGCCGGAAGCGGTGATGACATCATCAACGGTGGCCTTGGCAACGACCGTCTGGAAGGGGCCCGGGGTTCGGACACCTTCGTCTTCGAAGCCGGATTGGGTGACGACGTCATCGGCGACTTCGAGGCATTTGCCAACGGTGACGTTCTGGACCTGACCTCGAGCGATTTCGATTTCGAAACCTTCGATGACCTGTCCGGTGCGATTTCGCAGGATGGCAACGATGTTGTCATCGACCTGGGCGACGAAGGCAGCATCACGCTGCTGGGTATCCAGGTTGCGGACCTGAACGAAGACAACGTCCTGGTCTGATCCAGCTTGCGGCGGCGGCCCGACGGTCGCCGCCGCCTTTCCCGTTAACTTTTGTCCAGAAAGAGGGTCGCCATGTCCCACAGTTCCCTCAAACGTACCGAGCTTGAGCAAGCCGTTCGCGCTGCTCGCCCGGGTCTCTTTTCAATTGGCGCCATCAGCATGGTGATCAACCTGACAATGCTAACCGGCCCTTTGTTCATGATTTTGGTGTATGACCGCGCCCTGCCCAGCCAAAGCTATCAGACGCTGTTTGCCCTCAGTGTGCTGATGCTGGGTCTGTATCTGGTGTTTGGCCTTCTGTCCCTCGTGCGCTCGCGCATTCTGGTGCGCATCGGCAATCGCATCGGCAACATGCTGGAAAAGCGTGTGTTTGACGCCCAGATTGAACGCTCTGTCAAAGAAGGTGGTGCCAAGGGGCGCGACGCTGTCGGAGATCTGAACACCCTCCGAGAATTTGTCGGCGGCTCGACCCTGGCCGTCATATTCGATGCGCCTTGGACGCCGATCTATCTGGGATTTGCCTATCTGCTGCATCCATGGCTGGGATACGCCGGTCTCGCCGGGGTGGTGTTTCTGGTCGGTGTCGCGATCCTGAATAACGCGCTGACCCAACGCGGCATCGCCCGCGCCACCCCGCTGCAGACCCGCGGGGCACGAATTCTGAACGACGTGATCCGCAACCACGAAGTCACCCATGCGATGCGGATGCGGGACGATCTTTACCAGCATTGGCACCAACTGAACGGCAAGGCGCAGGTCAGGCAAAGCCGGATCAGCGATATGGCGGCGACGCTGTCGTCGATCTCGCGCACAGTGCGGCTGATGCTGCAGTCCGCCGTGTTGGGCCTGGGCGCGTATCTGGCCATTTCCGGTGATTTGAGCGCCGGTTCCATCATCGCAGCCTCGGTTCTGGTTGGCCGCGCGTTGGCCCCGGCGGATCAGGCCATCGGCAGTTGGCGTCAATATGTTATCGCCAGCGCCGCGCGGCAGCGACTGAACACGTTGCTGACCGACTACCCGGCTGCGCGCAGCTCGGTTCAGCTGCCCCACCCTCGTGGAGATCTGGAGTTGAAGAACGTATTCGCTACCACGCCTGACGGTGCGAAGATGGCGCTTAGAAACGTGTCGATGTCTTTGAAGGCTGGCGAAGTTCTGGCCGTGATCGGACCCAGCGGATCGGGCAAATCCACCCTCGCCCGCGTTATCATCGGCGCGCTGGAACCCAGCCGTGGCAGTGTACGTCTGGATAATGCGGACATGACCTATTGGAATGCCGTGCAATTGCGGGATTCGGTCGGCTACATGCCGCAGACAGTCGAACTGTTCGATGGCACGGTCCGCGAAAATATCGCTCGTTTTCAAGCAGATGCCACAGATTCCGACGTATTGCAGGCAGCACAGGCAGCCAACGCGCATGACCTGATCCTGAAGCTGCCCAATGCCTATGACACTGCGCTGGGTGAAGCAGGCAGCGCCGTATCGGGTGGCGAACGACAGAGGATTGGCCTGGCCCGAGTTCTGTATCGAAACCCGTCATTGATCGTGCTGGATGAGCCGAACTCGAACCTTGACGCCGCAGGCACCGCCGCACTGAGCATGACGATCGACCGTCTGAAAGACCAAGGCAAGACCGTTGTCATCATCGCTCATCGTCTCGGTGCTCTTAATCAGGCCGACAAGGTGTTGGTGATGGATCAGGGCATGGTTTCGGCCTTTGGCCCACGGGATGAAATTCTGAGAACCTATTCTGAGAACCGCGCCAAGAAATCGCGCACTGAGGCGGCTGCCACCGCGTCAAAAGATAAGGATGAGACACATGCGTGAGGATGCAACAACCCCGACAGATCGCTTTGGCAGATGGATTGCCTTCAGCAGCGCTGTGATGGCACTGACAGTGGGCGGGTTGGCCTATTGGTCGATGACCACCCGGATTGACGGCGCAATCGTCGCGCCCGGCATGGTCGCGTTGGAAACGGACCGCCAGACGATCCAGCATCTTGAAGGCGGGATCATCTACGAAATTCGCGTCTCGGAGGATGATGCGGTTAAACAGGGTCAGGTGCTGGTCAGTCTGGACACCACAAGGGATCAGGCCGAACTGAACGCCCTGACCAGCCAGATCGAGACATTGTCCGTGCGCAAGGCACGCCTACGCGCCGAACTAGACACGACGGACTTCACTCTGCTGGCCTCGGATTTTTCGGAAACGGACAGCAGCAAGGAAATCTTTGCCAGCGAAGCCCAATTGTTCGAAAGTCGCGCAATGGCCAAAAGCGCCAACACAACTCAGTTGGAGACGCAAAAGCTGGCGTTGCTGGCGCAGGTATCGGGGTTGCGCAGTCAGATCAAATCGCAGGAAGCCAACCAAAAGCTAACCCAGGAAGAGTTGGAAACGGTAGCGGGTCTGCACGAAAAAGGCTTGGCCAATGTCACGCGTTTGTTGCAGGTCCGGCGCACGGTGCTTGATCTTGAAGCTGGCCTGTCAGGGAACGCGGCGCAGATCGACAGCGTTCTGGCACAGGTGGCCGAGGTTGAAAGCGCTCTGGTCAGTGATGCGGCCACATGGCGTGAAGAGGTGTCGACCGAACTGACAGCGGTCTCTCAGCAATTGCGCGAAGCTTATGAGCGCCAAACGACGGTCCGAGACCGGATTGCCCGAAGCCAGATCCTGGCCCCACTGGATGGGCGCGTTTTGAATCTGGGATTTCACACCAAGGGCGGTGTCGTGGCGCCGGGTCAGGCGCTGATGGATATCGTGCCCGTAGCAGAAAAGCCGGTTCTGATGGCAAATATTCCAGTCACCGAGATTGACCGTGTCGTGCCCGGGCAGGATGCACGGGTGCGTCTGACGGCATTTAACTACAACCAAACGCCTGAGCTGAACGGTTTGGTGAAATGGGTGTCCGCCGACACACTCTCGGACCCGGTCACCGGAGCGGTGTATTATAGTGCCGAAGTCGAAGTCTCGGCGGTCGAATATGGCAAGATTGATGGCAAGGAACTGGTACCCGGCATGCCGGTGGAGGTCTTGGTCTCAACAGGCGAGCGTCTGGTTGCCTCATATCTTTCCCGACCCATCCGTGATGCGATGACCAAGACGTTTCGGGATGAGTGACAAGAGCAGTGAGTGGATGTCCGTTGCGATCGTGGTTTTCGCGATTTGCAACGGACTAAGCTCCTGATATTTTGCCTAAAACTGTCTTATCAAGCAGATCATTGGCGTTGATCACGTCGACTGTTTGCTCTCCTCCTTTGACCGTTTCTAAGACAGCACTTAAGCCAAAATTGGGTGTAGGGGTCTGTCCGAATTTTTGACAGACTTTAATGTAGTCTACGACAACCCGAAGTTCGAACATATTTGCTTGCTGTCGTTTTGCGGTGTTTAAAGCCTCACAAAACTCTACTTCGGCGAACCGGCTTTCGGAAATAACGAGAGCATAAACCCGGTCGGTCTCAGCTTGCGCCCATCCTTCGTTTGTAAGGCTTTGGTACCTGCGAGCCTCGGCTAACAACTGAAAGGCATTTTCCCGATCTCCCGTTTTCAACGTGAGTTCCGCGATCAACGTCAAAAAGAAAGGTTTGTAATTCCCAGCTCCGCTGGCCCACCATGCTTCCGATGCCTGTCGTAATGCGTGGATGTTTTCCGGCTCAGGGGAAAGGTAGGCATCCACCCAGCTTCGCCAGAGCGTTGCAGTAAGCGACATGAAGGTGAACGAGTGTTTTGAAGACAGTTTCTCCAACTGATTTGCGGCTTCAATGACTTGTCCAGGTTCGCGGCGCAGAAGATAGAGCATACACAGGTAGGTTAGCGACTGTGCTATGCTATGCGCATGCTCCAGCTTTTGCGCCGCAGCGACCGCTCTTTTCTGGACTTCAAGTGCAGCGTCAGGCTCTCCGCGCATCCAAATAGCTAAACTCAAAAAGCAGGACGTGATCGCTGCGTGGTCAGATCCGTATATGTAGGCCAGATGCCCGTCGCGTTTCGGACTGTAAAGCTCTAACGCTTGACTCAAATGCTCGTATGCAGGGTCTAGTTCTCCAATATGAAACAGCACTGCGCCCATGGCTCGATGCCCTACCATTTGATGGTGAGTCTCACCCGTTGTATCTGCCAAATTCAGCAATTGCGCTGCGACGCTTCTCGCCAAGTCATACTCAGCACGCACCAAATGAAAGGAATACAACCCATTCAAAACAGGGAACAGATGTTCTGTTTCATCCACCCGTTCACACAAGTCGCGTATTCTTGCGTAAACGGTCCCTGTTTCATCGGCGGCTATTCCTGCAGTCGATCTTAAAACACCTGCTCTGAGAACCTGAACCTCAATTTCTCTCTGATCCCGTTCAACACTATCCGGCAGTTGGCTCAACTGCTCAATCGCTAAGGATAGCTGCGTGTTCGCTTCGATATTGGCAGAGCGTTGGATTGCGCGCTGACCGGCGAGATAGCGATAGTCGATTGCCTCCCTACTCATACCAGCCATCGTGTAGTGGTGAGCCAGAATTTCCGGACTGGCATCACCAATATGGGTTGAGTTGCCGCCTAAGGTTTGCGCAACACGTGCGTGCAAGACCCGGCGCTCGCTCTTCAAGAGGCTGTTGTAAGCTGTGTCGCGAATTAGGGCGTGGCGATAGCTGAATATTTCAAGACTTTCTTCTTTAGAAACTGTCACAATGCCTGCGTCGACCAAAAGTTCCAACCCCGCGCGCAACGCCTTGTCGCTGATCAGAGCGACCTTGGCGATCAACGGAAAAGAAAACTGAGGTCCGATAACCGCCCCGATCTGACCGACCTCCTTGACGGAGCTCAGTCGGTCAAGCCGCGCCATAAGTGCATCATGCAACGTGCTTGGGACCGAGTTTGCCGGGGACGCCCCACCCTTCGAGTATGCGTCCCGTCCTTTTGTCAAAACCCCTGATTCCAATAGATCTTTTGTCACTTCTTCGACAAATAGCGGGACGCCATCGGATCTGGCAGCGACGACATTGTACATTTCGTCAGAAATCGAATGCCCTTTTGCAACTTCGTCCACAATGTTTTTGACCTGGTGAAAGTCCAATTGCTTCAAGACCAATTTAGAAAGGTTGGATTGCAATGCCCAACCAGGGTCGAATTCAGGTCTGAATGTCATTACGACCAACACTGGAAGATCACGAATCCGATCAGCAATTCGGTCAAGCAACAATTTAGTTGTCGGATCAATCCAATGCGCGTCTTCAAACAAGAGCAACACTGGCTTTTGCTCTGCTTGCGAGGTCAGATTGCCCAACAGCATTTCTAACGTCTGATCCATGAGTTGCTGTGGCGCCAGGTTCAGTTCCCCCAATTGGTCTTCAAACGGAACCGAAAGAAGGGACGCGGCCAGCTTCAGTGTGTGGTCGGACTGGTCACTTAGAACAGAGGATATCTTTTTGAGTTTTACTTCGTTTTTGTCGTCTGAACGAAGGCCCGCTGCATTCTCAATTTGACGAATGGCCGGATAAAACGCACTCGCGTAATGGTAGGGAGAACACTGATATCGCGTTTGAGTGTGCGACATCCTCGGAATGCTCTGCCTGAGTTCCTCGACTAATCGAGACTTGCCGATTCCTGGTTCGCCGGACACCAGCACGACTTGCCCTTGCCCGCCACTTGCCAACTTCCACTTTTCATAAAGCGCCTCATATTCTGCGGCGCGTCCGATCAAAGGGTTCAGAACCTCGTTATCCTCTGCCATGAAACGGCTGACTGTTTCCCGTGCTCCTGTCACCTGCCAGGCTTCGACCTCTCTGGCAAAACCTTTAAGCTTGAATGCGCCACGCAGAACGTATTCGAAAGCATCACCCGCCAAATGATGAGTATTGGGGGCGACGATCAATGTCCCGGGCTCAGCCATTGCTTGTAGACGTGCGGCCAGATTGGGTGTCTCCCCCATTGCCGTTCCGTCCTCAAACATTTTTTCACCACGTAGGTCGCCTACAACCACCAACCCGGTTGCGATCCCAATTCGGACGTTCAGTTTGGCGTGAGTGCGGATGGCTGGAATTTCCTCGATAATGCGAAGACCTGCACGAATGGCTCGCTCTGGGTCATCTTCGTGCGCGTGAGGAAACCCGAAAAAGACCATAATCCCATCGCCATAGTAACTCGCAATATGGCCATCAAAAGCGGCCACCGACGCAGCGCAGGTTTCTTTGAACAGTCGCAGTACTTCCGCCAAATCTTCCGGATCGACGCGCTGGGATATTTCCGTTGATCCAACCAAATCTATGAACATGACGGTAAGTTGCCGACGCTCAGCGACGATCGCGGGACCTAAGGCAGTGTTGCGCGGGTAATCCTCTCCCTGTGCGTCGGCTCGAACAGCTTTCATGAATCGGCGCCTCGGACCCAAGGGAAGCCCGATTGTAGTGAGATCTTTGTCGGTTAGTTCGGTTAGATCACCTAATTCAATCTCGTGATCTGCAAATGCCTCAGCATATTTGGACAAGCCATGTTTCTCTAGCCAGCGCAAGATATCAGACATTTGATCCTTTCGCGTGCACCGGCTGCAGGACTATCGCCTGCTACTCACCGGCATGCTTCCCTGTGTCTAGTAATTCGTTGCAGTTTATCGAGTCGCTATTTCTGAGCACTTGAACTCTTCTTTCGCATTGAAGAACACCGCATCAAATTTGGTCAAGGACTTCGTCGCTTTGGATGAAAGTGGTCCATCGGTATCGGGTTAGTACAACGTGACGATTTCGCGATGTAAATGGTTCTGTCGTAAAACACTGATTTCGGGCGGGTACTGACCTTTGCAGATCGTTTGAGTGACCTCTAGCTCCTCAAGGTTCGCGGCGTCCGTCGGCTGAAATGGCGGTGTCTGCCGCAGCCATCAGGCGCGGATAATCGACATGCACTGGCTGTCGCCATTAGCCTTGGAACCTTTTCCTCATTACTTCGCAGGAAGTTAATGCTCATTTTTTACTCCTTATGCGCACCACCATGCACAGACTTACTGCAGCATTCATAATGCCCGCTAATTGACGTCTTCGTCCGCGGATTAGTAGTCATTCAAAAACAGGTTTCGTCACGAAACTAGCTGAGATGATCCGCTATTTGCTTCACTAACTCTTCAGCATCCTCGGCTGAGACGTCTTGCAAACTTATTTTTATCCGCACTTCTGTCGACGAAAGCTCGGCGGAAACTTTTCCGCCGCCAGGAAGTGGCACAGGTTTCAGATGCAGGACTTGCTGCGGTCGTCCGCCGCGTGCCTTATCCCTTGTTGGCTTCGGCTCCGATTTCAGAGCTTCTTCCAACAACGCCCATTCCTCCCGCACTTCAAGTGTTCCAGCATCAGCCAAGACCTGCCGTAGTTTGGACTGTGCGCCGGATCGAAGGGCCGAGGCCAATTTCAAACCGGCTTTCTCGGAGAGACTCACCGGATGTTGAAGGAGGTCACCCAGCGCTTCATGCACAATCGCAAAACTTCTAACTTTCGATCTCTTTGCTTTAGACGCCGCCGCAAAGAGCGCATCAACAGCAGCTTCTGTAGATTCGAAAACCCCCTGCCCCGCCGCAAGAACAGCAACCCGTCCACGTTCGTATGGGCTCAGGTTGGAACGTATCTCGTTCTCTTCCACCATCGAAATATAGGCACCCTGCCCCGACCCGGCTTCTCGCACAAAGGCCGGGATCGATGAAAAGGTGCTATTGGTATCGGCAAGCAGCCGGAACGCTTTGAGCCTTCGATACCCTGAAATCAAACCAAAGCCGTCACCGACTTTGGTCACTTCGATCGGCGTTCTCAGACCGTGTGAACGCAGTGAATCCAACAATTCATCCATGGCCTCATCGTCTTCGGCCATTCGGTCCCTGCGAATAAAATCTGCATCTATCTGGTCCAGCGAAATCATTTCAGCAACCAGTCCAGTTTCTTGGGCGTCGCGCCAACGCGCTGCGTCTCCTTGATCCCGAGCCAGTGCAACCCTGTCTGTGACAGAGGCCATACTGTTTAATGTAGCGGCTTCGGCAGCAACTTTGGCAATCGGTGGCGTAGCCCCATTTGACTCAAACGGATTAAGCGAAGGTTTCGCCGCGAAACCTGCCTCCATCTGTTCCAATTCCGTTGTATCCGGAGCGGACAATCTTCTGCGTTTAGCCATCTGTCTTATCTCCCATATGGGCATCGCGCCACCAGCACCCGATCAGCACCTCTTTGAACTCCGCGTAAGTCCTGTCGAAGGTTTCGCGACCTCGAACATATGTATCGCGATTGAAATCGCGGTAATCCGCCTCATAGATACCATTGACCTGCTCTCCTGCTTGGCCAACCAAGGCGGTGTAGTCCTGCCTATAGGCGTTCATGAAGTCCCCGAAATAGGCTTGAATTACATTCGCCATATCTGTCTGTTGGCTGGCGTCAAACCGGGTGATTATCGCCCGGACAACGTCCCATTCAAACTTGAGTTCCGGAAGGCCCGCGGCGCGCTGAGCAGCGTTCTCGCCATCTTCGATACTGGCGAAGGTCGTGTAGAGCATATCGAAGAATCGACCTGTCGAGTCAAACTCCAGAAATGAAGCCCCGAGTGGGACCAGTAAAATGTCTGCTGCGGCCAGAGCGTTGATCGTTAGGTACCCAAGTGCAGGAGGCGTATCCAGGAAAACTATGTCGTAGTCATCCAAAACACCGTCCTGCTGCAGAAAATTGGTTAAGCCGTCCCACAAAGGCCAACTGCGCAAACCCATGCGCCAAACCGGTATCTGAAACTCAGCCCAGTACAAATTTAGCTGAGCTCCTATAAGATCAATATTGGGCCAATGCGTTTTTTGAATAACATCGCCCGGTCCAGTCTTAAGAGCTTCATTCAAGGTCTCGTCCAGAAGAATTTCTGGTTGCCCGGCCGCGCTCCGGACGCGGTTTTCCTGCTGTACGGCTTGCGCATAATCTTTTGCAATAAGCGGAAATACGGTCTGCCACTCGTCTGCGACGTTACCTCCGAGGATCGATGTCATCGACCCCTGGCTGTCAAGATCGATGACCAAAACGCGATATCCATCCAAGGCAGCAGACATAGCAAGATGCGCTGCCGTGGATGTTTTTCCAACGCCCCCTTTGAAATTGGCCACGGCAACGACCTTAGCGGGCAGTCCCTCAGGGCGATATGGTACGTATTCCTTGGTGCTCACACCTTCAGACGCAAAATGCTTCCGCAACGTAAGAACGTCTTCCAGGGAAAACCACTTTGAACCGGTTTCTCCTTCGCCCTGCGGAAGATCCGGGTTGGCCTTAAGGACACGCCGAAGGTGCGCAGGGGCTACTGGTATGAGATATTTTGTTATCTCCCAGATAGAGAAACGGCGAAGGCGTTTTTCTCCATCGGGGGCATAGCCTCGACGCGCTAGGTCCTCGCGGCCTTTTGTGCAGAAAGCCGCGGCTTTTGCGAATCGCGAAGTCCCGATAGGATTTGGCAACTTGTTTGCTGCCACTTCGGGATCGAGATTTAGATAGGGCGGCAGTTGAGGGGGGTTAGATTTATTCACTGTCTGAGCCTCAGGAAATGTTCGCCTTAGCGACGTATATTATCCAAGGTAGCGCACATTTTTCTGAAAAGCTATCCTTAGTCGGTAAGTTGTCCACAGAATTCCCGGAATTGTCCGAGTTTCGCCACGAAACCCTTAAAAAACAAAAAAAGGAGCACAACAAAAGGTTTTGATTCTTTAGAATGTTTAGAATCTTTGACAGAGAACAATCCTTATAAAACAATAAGGTAGCGTTCTTTGGGGGCCCAAATTCAGTACATCAGGTACCTAATAACAGGAGCAAAGGTACCTGGTTACAGGATCAAAGGTGGCCGGACTCAGTAGGACATGTACCGATTCTCGGTCTGATTGGTTCCTCAAGAATTCAGACCCTATTTAGGCCAATTATTTGCCGCCATGATGTAGGTACGATTGCTCGGAGAGTCGTGGGAGACGTCTTGCTGGGGATAACTTCCTGCAATCCGCAGTGAGGTACCCGTTTGCGGGAAGGGCTTCATCCTGTAATCGGGTACCCAATGTGGATTGATCTTTGGGTACCCTTCGTGCAACAAATACTGAAACGAGCAGTCGGGCAGAATCATGCCGGTAACACAATTGGACATGGATCACCTTTCAGGCGCTTTGCGTCGGGAGACGGTAAAAAAGAATGTCGCTGCGATACATATCAGCGGCAAGCTCACGTTGCTTCAACGAAAGCTATCCAATGTTCTTCTGCTCAACGCGTATGATGCGCTGACATCGGCATCCACCCATACAATCGATGCTCGTACCCTGGCCATGATGGTTGGATATAATTCCAATGATTTTGATACGCTACGTGCAAGCTTGCGCGCGCTGGCGGAAACCGTGGCAGAATGGGACATGCTTGACGAACAAGGTCGGCAAGAGTGGGGGGTTTCCTCGCTGCTCAGTTTTGCAAAGCTCAAGAATGGCGTTTGCGAATATGCCTATTCGCCCGCATTGGCTCAGAAACTCTACGACCCAAAGATCTATGCACTGATCAACGTACAAATACAGCGAAACTTCAGTTCGGGTCATGGCCTTGCCCTATACGAAAATTGTTATCGATTTGTGAGAACCGGTTCTACTGGATGGTGGGCATTGGATGTGTTTCGCAAACTTATGGGCGTTGATGGCAGCGACTACTACAGTAGCTTCAAGCATCTGAACGCAAAGATCATCAAACCGGCTGTCGCAGAAGTAAACAAAAGCTCAGATATCCTTATAGAGCCTGAGTTCCAAAAGAAGGGACGGTCCGTCACGGACATAAGGTTCCGCATTAAGGGGAATCCCCAAAAGGCTATGTTCGAAATCGACGATAGTGATGGGGTTCGAAATCTTTCAGTCTATAAAACGCTGCGCAAGCAGGGGGTGTCGGACCGGTTGGCGCGACAGTGGATAGCAGAACATGGTGAAAAATACGTTCAGCAAAAGCTGGATTATGTGACAGGGCAGGGCGGTGTGAAGTCCACCCTCGGGTACCTGTCCGCGGCCCTGCGTGACAACTACAAAGCGCCACTTGATGAAGAGCCGCCCGCTCCAAGTCCCGAAGCAGTTGAATCAGCACGATTGAGACAAGAAGAAAAAGCTCAGGAAGACAGGGCCTACGCCGCGCGTGCTGCGGAACGTACTGAGAGGTCCAGGAAACTCTCAATTGTCGAAGAGTTGGTTTCGCGGCGAAACCCCACGCAGCGCGACGCTGATAAAAGACTGTTCATGGCAGGCTTGGACCATGATCTCGACCGAGAACATTTCCGGTCGCATGGGTGGCGTTCAGGTCTGAACGCCACCAAGATATTTGCCTTCTGGGAAGAGCTTGAGCCAGAGGCATTCGAATAAAAGTAAAGCAGTACTTAAGGTAACGGAACTCAATGCTTTTTCATCGCAGATCGCAGCGCGTCTCCAAGCGCGTTGTACTGCGCATTATTTCCTTTTTTTGCGCGTTGTGTTTCTTTTCCTTTTGGATTTCTGCTTTTCTTCGTTGCAGCCTTATCGCCGTTATTTTGCTTGTTCGATGTGGTACTGTTTTTACGCATGCTCAGGCCAATTCGCTTACGATTGACGTCAATGTCGACGACGGTGACTTTCACGACCTGACCGGTTTGAACAACTTCATGGGGATCTTTGACGAACCGATCTGCCAATTGGCTCACGTGAACCAAACCATCCTGATGAACGCCGATGTCGACAAATGCCCCAAACGCCGCGACATTCGTTACCGTCCCCTCCAGCTTCATTCCGGGTTTCAGATCCGAGATATTCTCAATCCCATCCTTGAAAGAGGCAGTGACAAAACTGGGTCGGGGATCGCGTCCCGGTTTTTCAAGTTCGGCGAAAATATCCTGAACGGTGGGAAGACCGAATCTTTCATCTGTGAAACGTGCGGCTTGCAGGTACTTCAAAGCCCCTTCATGCCCCATGATCTGGCGAAAATCTCGCCCGCAGGCAGCCACCACACGTCGTGCAACGTCATAGGCCTCGGGATGTACCGAAGAGGCGTCCAGTGGCTCGGACCCGTTTTGAATGCGGAGGAACCCGGCACTTTGTTCAAAGGCACGAGGACCCAGGCGCGCGACGTCCAGCAATTCGTTTCGAGACTTAAATGCGCCGTGCTCGTCACGATGGGCAACGATGGACTCTGCTAACATTGGCCCCAAACCAGAGACACGAGAGAGAAGGGGGGCTGATGCAGTATTCAGGTCGACGCCGACCGCGTTCACCACATCCTCAATGACCGAATCCAGAGACTGTGACAGCCGATGCTGATCAACATCATGCTGATACTGCCCGACCCCAATCGACTTTGGTTCGATCTTTACCAACTCGGCCAGGGGATCCTGCAATCTGCGTGCAATCGAAACGGCACCCCTCAATGACACATCCAGATCGGGGAACTCGCGAGCAGCAAGTTCAGAGGCTGAGTAGACAGATGCACCCGCCTCGGACACGACGACTCTGGTCGGCGATCTTTCAGTCTTTGCAATGTGCTTCAGCGCGTCAGAAACGAGCCTTTCTGTTTCTCGGCTTGCAGTGCCATTGCCAATGGCGATCAGTTCGATCTTGTGCGTCCGTACGAGAGTCAGAATCGTGTGTTTCGCACCTTCAAGGTCATTCTTGGGCTGAAACGGGTAAAGAGTTTCTGTCGCAAGGACTTTTCCCGTTGCATCGACGACAGCGGCCTTAACTCCGGTGCGAATGCCCGGGTCCAAGCCCAGCGTCGCCTTGGCACCGGCAGGTGCCGAAAATAGTAAGTCTTTGAGATTGCGCGAGAAAACTTGTATCGCCTCATCCTGCGCGCGGCTACGCAGGTCGGCCATCAGCTCAACCATCATGGTCAGCGATAGTTTAACACGCCAGGTCCAGCCGGCGACCTTGCGCAGCCAGACGTCACCGGGCGCGTCTGTGCGCGAATGGAGATGCGCGGCCACGATCGCTTCGGCCCGTGCAGCCCCATCTTCGGGGGGTGGTGCGATATCCAGTGTCACGACACCTTCCTTGGACGCGCGCAGCATCGCCAGCGCCCGGTGCGAGGGTGCCTTGACCCATAGCTCGGAATGATTGAAATAGTCGCTGAACTTTGCGCCTTCTTGCTGTTTACCTTCGATCACCTTGGCTGACAGTAATGCCTCACGGTGCATGAATGCGCGAAGCTCGCCCAGCAATCCGGCGTTTTCGGTCAAGCGCTCTGTGATGATGTCGCGGGCACCGTTCAATGCGTCCTTAGGCGTTGCGATCGCATCGGTTACGTACCCCAATGCCAACACGTCCGGGTCTGCATTCCTATCCGCAAGAATGGCATCTGCAAGCGGCTCAAGTCCGTTTTCACGCGCAATCATCGCCTTGGTCCGACGTTTGGGCTTATAGGGCAGGTAGATGTCTTCCAACTGCGCCTTGGTGTCCGCCTGCGCGATGGACTTGGCCAGGTCTTCGGTTAATTTTCCCTGATCCTTGATCGAATTTAGGATCGTATCACGACGCGCCTGCAGCTCTCGTAGATAAATCAGGCGGTCGGAAAGCTCTCGTAACTGCGTGTCGTCCAACCCGCCTGTCGCCTCTTTGCGATAGCGAGCGACAAACGGCACAGTGGCCCCTTCGTCCAACAGTTTGACCGCCGCTTCGACTTGTTCGGGCCGAGCGCTGATTTCGGTGGCGATGGTGCGGGCGATGCGGTCCAATTGGGTCTCCTGAAAATGGTTGGAGAACCTTCTTAGCCAGCCGCATCACCAAGGGGAAGAGGCCTCAGACCTGTTGGGCAAGCACTTGCAGATCATCGTAAAGCGATTTCGAAACTTCAACAAACCCCCGCGCTTTGTTCCGGCTGCGGGCAGCAAAGCGGCGCTGCGATGGCAAGCGTGCCCCCTGATCGGTAATGTCAGCAAACAGACGCTCGGCCCGCGCGTCATTTTCCGTTACGCGACCGCCGCTGAACTGGGCGGGGTCAAAGGCCAGGATGATCTCACCGTGAAAAGGCGCACCGCCTGCACCGTCTGCGAATTCCATACTTTCAAGACTGGTAAGATCGTCAATCAAAGGTCCGGCCAGTAGCTCGATCATGATTGAAAGGGCTGATCCCTTATAGCTGCCAAATGTCAGCATCGCGCCTTCCATTGCAGCCTGCGGGTCGGTTGTCGGGTTACCGTTCTTGTCAATGGCCACGCCGTCCGGAAGCGGCTTTCCGGCGCGGTGGTACAATTCAATCTCTCCGCGGGCGAAGGCGCTTGTGGCAAAATCGAAAGTAAAGGGATCTTTGCCCGAGCGGGGCCAGCTGAATGCCAACGGGTTTGTACCCAAGCTGCCCCGGGTTCCCCCGGCCGGGGCCACCCAGGAATGACTGGGCACCATGGCCATTGCCGCAAGACCAGCCGAGGAAAGACGCTCGACCTCCGGCCATAGGGCAGAGAAATGAAAACACCGGTTGATCACCATCGCTGCGATACCGTGCGCACGGGTTTTTTCGATCAGAACCGGCAGGGCGCTTTGGAACGCAAGAAGGGATATCCCGCCTTGCGCATCCACACGGACGATTGCGTTGTCGGATGGGGTCACTACGGGTACGGCGTGCCCGTCAATCTTCCCGGCCTTCATCGTTTCGGCGCACATGAAAAGCCGGAAAAGGCCGTGAGACTGACAATCGTCGAACTGGCAGGTAGCCAGCGTCTCGGTGATGGCCTGCGCATGATCAGGCCCGTAGCCTGACTTGGCCAATACGGTCAGACACAGGGTTTGGATGTCTTCCAGCTTCAGTTTGACCGTCTCGCTCATGCGCTGCATCTCCTGAACTTAAGATGCGCAAGAGATAGCGCGGCAAGACGGTCAAAGGGAACCGGAATTCGCGGTCACCCCTGCGATTCTGCTTGCAGGTAAGCGATGACATTGGTGATGTCTTCCGGTTTCTTGAGCCCCGGAAACTGCATTTTGTTGCCGGGGACAGTACCTTTGGGGTCGGCCAGAAAGCGGGTCAGGGCATCGACGTCCCATTCAATTCCGGACGCAAGCAGGGGGTCAGAATATTTGAACCCGTCCACCTGTCCTGCTCCGGCACCGACGATCCCATGCAGAGACGGGCCAACGCCGTTGCGTCCTTCTTTCAACTGATGACAGGCCTTGCACTTGCGATAGACCTTCTTGCCAGAAGAGGGGTCGCCTTCGACCAGCGCAACTTGCACAGGGGCCGAGGCCGCAGGGGTCGCTTCGGCCTTTTTGTCGTCCATGTTAAAGAACAGTCGCGCGGTGATGGGGACCGTGCGCGTGATACCAGAGAGGCTGGCCAGATCCATCAGCGTGTCGATCCCGGCATTCACACCGGCATCTTCGGTACTCAGAAACACCATATCATTTGTCGAAACCATGACCGAAGTGTCGGACACCCGGATTACGAACATCTCGGTATCCAGCTCAACATTCGTTCCGGCCAAAGACAGCACCGCTTCGACGTCGATGATTGCAGAGTCACCTGGGGTAAGAGCCGTCAGTTCTTCCATGTCGAACTCGGCTGACAACTGGGCGGTGCCTGCGTTGCGGAACACGTGTTCGATCATCCGTTCGTTGCGAATGTCGATATTCGTTTCAACCGAAGACAGATCAATTTCGATCACGGCTTTTCCGTCAGAGCCAACTTGACCAGACAGGTTTGTGAAGGAATTGACTTCCCCAACAGTGTCTTTCTTGATGCTTCCATAGGCCAGATGAGACCCCTCGGGAACCAGTGTCCAGCTTTCGGCCGCAACCGGGCCTGCAACAATTGCCGACGCAATCGTGACTGCTTTGAGCAGAAGTTTCATTTCTTTCCTCCTGAGTTTGTGCCACTCCTGACCGCGCGGGCCGGAACCGTGAAAGACAAACACACACAGGTCGCTGTTTATTCGATGGGTGGTCAAATTAGTTCAGAACAAGCCGTGCGCGGCGCAATCCAGACGCATTCAAAGCGCGTATGGCGTTTTGGGCTGGCGTTGTCCGGGGCATCAGACGTGGCTGACGATTTGTTGCAGTCGACTTGCCTTCGCGCGTTGGAGCGTCATCATCAGGTAACGTCGCATGACCGGCTGGACAGTTGGTTGATGACAATCTGCCGCTCGATCTGGCTGAATGAGGTGCGATCACGCTCGGTCCGCAAGGCTCAGGCGTTGTCGGTAACACCGGAAGCCCAATTAATTGCACCGGGACCGGATTCAGAAACGAATATTTTCGCGGCTGAAGTGTTTACGGAAGTGATGCAATTGCCAGAGGCGCAACGGGAAACGGTCATGCTTGTGTTTGTTGAGGGTTATAGTTATCGCGAAACCGCCGCGTTGCTGGATGTACCGATTGGAACTATTATGAGCCGGCTGTCGAATGCCCGGCAGAAACTTAAGACTGTCATGCAGCATGAAGCGGCGGGCACCGTTCAACGGAGTGGCCGATGAAGTTCTCCGATGAGACGCTGAAAGCGTATCTGCAAGGAACGGCAGAGGAAGACCAGGCCAACGCCATTGAAGCTGCGGTCGAGTCTGACCCTGACCTTGAAGCGCGCCTGATGGCGTTGGATACGATGGCGCCCGTGGTGCAATCCGTCTTTGTAAACATTCCAGCGGAAGCACCAACGGTGCAGCTTCCAAATGAAGTGCGCGACCCGTCGCAGTCGCCAACGCGCGGGCCGTGGCGGTTATTCGCTGTCGCGGCATCGGTTGCGGTTTTGGCTGTGTCAGCGACTTTTTGGGCAACCCGCCCCGAACCTCTGGGTTGGGCCGCGCAAGCAGCCCTTTACCAGTCGTTGTATGTTCCTGAAACGATTGCGTCTTTGGACAATTCCACTCCGGAATTGGATTCCCAGTTTGCATTGGCCGAAGCAAAACTTGGCCGGACCTTGCAGCGCGACACGCTTGAAGCGTTGCCAGGGCTGGAGCTTAAGCGGGCGCAGGTCCTGTCCTTCAACGGAAAGCCGCTGATACAGGTGGTCTTTGCGGATGATCAAGGCCAACCTTTCGCGTTTTGCGTCATTCGACAGGGCGAGGGCGCGCCTGCCAAGGACGTAAACCTTGCGGTTCTAAGCGGTCTGGCCACGGCCACATGGTCGCGGAACGGGTATGGGTTTATGCTGATCGGCAGTGACGAGCAGACCGATCTGGATGGTCAGCTGGAAATATTGACCCAGACCTTCAAAAGCTGATTTCCCTTGGTGTTCGAAAACGCCTTGTGAAGGACTGCAAATAACAGAAATATAGCGGTCATGACATCAGATCCTGTCAGGCCGGACCAAGATGAGGACGACACTGCGCTCGGACCTCCAAGCATCTATGATGCTGACCCGTCGGAAGAGGATGATCTTTGGTTTCTGCCTGTCGACGGTGACGGAGAGGTGGAAGAAGACTTCCTGCTACCGGGACCAAAGGCCGATCGTCGCCTGCTGTTTGATCCACGCGATTGGCGTGCGGCGCAGGCCGAACTTTCTTTCGAGCTGGCAGATCTGGCCGCCACGTTTGGGGCGTTGGACGAGCGTCTTAGGGCCGGGCCAAAAGGTTGGACACATCGGTTGGCTCTTATGGATGTGTCGGATTTGGGGTGGTGGACCGGTGATCGCATCAGTGTCGATCGGCTGGCCTTATGGACAGGTTTGCGCATTGGGGCGACCGGAGACGATGTGCAGGCGTTGTTTCGCGCAGGCTGGGCTGTCCGCCGATTGACCTCGGGTGCCGGTCCGTCAGAAGGGGGATGGGCCTCGGGTCTGACGGCATTTCTTGATCGGCTGGCTCAGGGGATCGAAGAGGTTCCCGAAGCAGTTGCTGATCTGGCCGAAGTCATGGAGAACGCCGAAGGTTTGCATCCGGTCACGCAGGCCGCGATCGGGTTTCATGCGTGGCGCGCGCTGTCTCAAAGGGTTGGGCAGGACACGGAAGCCGCGATAATTGCCGCCAGACATGGCGCGACTATGGGCAGGGGCGGAGCGATGTTCATGCCGCTGGCGCTGTCGGGACCCGGAGCCCTGCGCGGGGTAGGGGCCACCGACGAAAAACTCTCGGCATGGATCAGGGGGGCAGGGCAGGCGGTACTGGCTGGTCTTTTGCACCTTGACCGCGTGAACGCGTGGGAGGTCCGCGCCCGTGACGCCATCCACGACCTGAGCGGGCGCACGCCGCCTTTGTTGATTGAAGTTCTTAGGTCGTGGCCCATGGTTTCGGCGCCATTGGCGCAAGAGTTGACGCAAGCCTCACGTGCGGCGGTTCAGCGCAACATTGATCGCTTTACAGACCGGGGTTTGATCCGCGAAGTGACGGGGCAGGGGCGTTATAGAGTCTGGACGGCTGCGCTGTAGTCCATGATCCACGCGCGAAAGGCACGGGCCGAAGGCCGCAGGGCCGCGCGTGACTGATATATGAGGTGATACGCCTCTTGGCCCGGAACCGTGACACCGTCCAGACATGGCACCAGGCCAGACAATGACATGATCCGGTCAGACGCCGGGGCGCGGGCCAAGGCAATGCCGCCTCCGCGCGCGGACAGCTCTGCTGCCATGATCGAATTGTCGGCGAAGAAGTACCGGGCTTGTCCTGCTGGTAACCGAAGAGCTTCGAAAAGGTGTGGCCAGCTTGCGCGGTGCGTGGACACCTCGATAAGCGTATATCTGAACAGGTCTTGCGGCTGGTTTATCTGGGCCGCCACGTCCGGAGGCGCAACAGGGTAAAGTTCTTCGCGAAGCAGTTCATCCCCTTCGGTTCCAAACAGGGACGGGTTTCCGAAAACGATCTGAAGGTCGGTAAACCGGTTGGCAAAGTCCGAGGTCACGTTTCCAGTGGTCAGTGACAAATTGATCTGCGGATATGATGCATGAAAATCTGGTAATCCCGCCGCAAGGATCCCATGGGCGAACAACAACACGGACTGAACGTAAAGCCGTTGTTCCCTTGTTTCCCCAAACAGTCCGGTCGTCGCAGTTGCAAGCATCAAAAGCGATTGCTGAACCGACGGCAAATAGGCGCGACCCGCTTCGGTCAAGGTGACGGAATGGGCATGGCGATGGAACAAGGGTGTTCCCAGTTGGGTTTCCAGTGCCTTGACCTGTTGGCTGACGGCTGCGGCCGACATGTTCAACTGCGCGGCTGCACGAGAGAAACTCTCGGTTCGCGCCGCCGCTTCGAAGACGCGCAACCAATTCAGGGAGGGGATACGGGTTGCCATGTGACGCAGGCTAAGCTGAACTTAGTCTGACAGGCAAGAGATCGCGTTCTGTGAAATGTGAACCCCGTCTTATCCTTTCCCAACCATGCATCGGGGAGGAACACGCATGTCTGATCAGACCGCCAAACATCAGTCCACGCTGACCCAAGCGCAATCGGCCCGCTACTGGGAGGACGGCTTCCTATTTCCTTTGACTGTATTTTCCGAGCAAGAAGCGTTGGAAATACGCGCCGAGTTCGAAAGGATCGAACACGATTGGCGGGACGCGGATCTTCCGCTGCCGTTGAATACCTACAAGCGTGTGAACGCCCATCTTGTCATGCCGATGGCCGCGCGCATTGCACTGGATGCCCGCGTTCTGGATGTGGTTCAGGGTGTTTTGGGGCCAGATATCATGGTTTGGTCCGCCGAGTTTTTTGTCAAAGAACCTCAGACCAAACACACGGTCGGGATGCATCAGGACCTGACATATTGGGGTATGGGCGAAACACCGGATCAAGTGACCGCATGGATTGCCCTGTCGCCGGCAACCGTAGAGAGCGGATGCATGGATTTTGTGCGGGAAAGCCACAAGAATCCGATCCTGCCGCATAACGATACGTATTCGGAAACCAACCTGCTGTCGCGCGGACAAGAGATCGCCGTCGAGGTCGCCGAAGAAGACAAGACCCACATCGAATTGAAGCCCGGACAGATGTCCTTGCACCATGGGTTGACGATACATGGGTCGGGTCCGAACCGCTCAGATGACCGGCGAATTGGTCTGGCGATCCGGTATCTGAACCCAAATGCTAGGCAGCTTGTTGCTGAACGGGATTACGCGATGCCAGCGCGGGGAGGGGACGCGCAAAGTAATTTTCTGCACGTTGAACCCCCAAACGCGTTGTTCTCGAAAGAGGCGCTCGCCCTTTATGAGCAGGTGCGCCAGGATCAAAGCAAGGCACTGGCGCAGGGCGCTGACAATTCGGTTCCGCTTTATGCTGCGCCCTGAGGTGCTGTTTACCGGCCAACGCCAACGTAGCTTTGAAACCCGGCTTTCAGCGCGGCCCGTTTGGAATAGATGTTGCGCAGATCGACCATTTGCGGTGACTTCATCGCAGCCGCCAGTTCCGGCAGGTTGAGCGCGCGGAATTCGTTCCACTCGGTCAGCAGGACAACAACATCTGCTCCTTCGGCGGCAGAGTAGGGGTCGTCACACCATTCAACACCGGGAAGCAAGGCCTCACCCTCGGCACGGCCTTGCGGGTCCACGACGCGAACCGTTGCTCCGCCACCGATCAGGGCTGGCACGATCGCCAGCGACGGGGCGTCCCGCATATCGTCCGTGTTTGGCTTGAATGTCACGCCGAGGACAGCAACGGTTTTTTGATTGAAGCTATCATTACAGGCGTCGCGTATCTTCTCGATCATCCGTTTTTTGACCCCGTCATTGACGCGAATAACCGTTTCGGTGATTTGCATGGGATACGCGTGTTCTTGCCCGATCCGGGCCAGAGCCGCCGTGTCCTTGGGGAAACAGGAACCTCCATAGCCGGGGCCGGCATGCAGAAACTTGTTCCCGATCCGACCATCCAGACCGATGCCGCGCGCAACCTCTTTGACGTCGGCATTCACACGCTCGCACAGCCCCGCGATTTCATTGATGAAGGTGATCTTGGTCGCCAGAAATGCGTTCGCCGCATATTTTATCATCTCGGCGCTTTCTAGATCCGTTGTCAGAATTGGAAAATCTCGCAGGTAGAGAGGGCGATAAATCTCGGCCATGACTTCGGCGGCACGATCATTTTCGACGCCCACGACAACCCGATCGGGTCGCATGAAATCGTCAATCGCCGCGCCTTCACGCAGGAATTCCGGGTTTGAGGCAACGTCAAAATCGGCGCTGGGGTTGGCGCCTGAAACAACCGCGTGTACCTGCCGGTTCGTTCCAACCGGAACCGTCGATTTGGTGACAATGACGGTATATCCGGTCACGGCCTGGGCAATTTCTTCTGCGGCGGCCATGACATATGTCAGATCGGCGTGACCATCACCCCGACGGGTCGGTGTTCCAACAGCGATAAAGACTGCGTCAGCACCATCGACGGCAGCGGCAAGGTCGGTTGTAAAGCTCAGACGGCCTGAAGCCACGTTTTTTGACATCAACGCGTCAAGCCCGGGCTCATAGATGGGAACCTGACCAGCCTGCAGCATCTCGATCTTCTGGGCGGCTTTATCGACGCAAACTACGTCATGGCCAAAATCTGAAAAACACACGCCCGATACCAAACCGACATATCCGGTTCCGATCATCGCTATACGCATCTTTCATTTCCTTTCTCCGAAATGCCGGACTTGGCGCGTCGTCACGCAGGAAAGTTCCGCCGCTTTCCATGCTTGCAGACGGCCTTGGCTTGCAATCCGGGGTATCTTGCTGTTTCTGAGAGTGCAATCAGCCAGATTGAGTTTTGTGGAACGCGACGATGACAAAAACTGCATTAATAACCGGCATCACAGGGCAGGATGGATCATATCTGGCCGAATTTTTGCTGGAAAAAGGCTATGAAGTTCACGGTATCAAGCGCCGGGCGTCCTCATTCAATACGCAGCGTATTGACCATATTTACCAGGACCCGCATGTTCCCAACCCGCGTCTGCACCTGCATTACGGTGACCTGAGCGACACATCCAACCTGACCCGAATCATTCAGGAGGTTCAGCCGGACGAGGTGTATAACCTCGGCGCGCAATCTCATGTGGCGGTCAGCTTTGAATCGCCCGAATACACGGCCGACGTGGATGCGATTGGCACATTGCGCTTGCTGGAAGCCATCCGGTTTCTTGGTCTGGAAAAGAAAACACGCTTCTATCAGGCCTCGACCTCGGAGTTGTACGGTCTGGTTCAGGAAACCCCTCAGCGTGAAACCACGCCCTTCCACCCACGATCACCTTATGCCGTGGCCAAATTGTATTCTTACTGGATCACGGTGAACTACCGCGAAGCCTATGGCATGTATGCGTGCAACGGCATTCTGTTCAATCATGAAAGCCCGCGCCGGGGCGAAACCTTTGTGACACGCAAGATCACCCGCGGTCTGGCGAATATCGCGCAGGGCCTCGAGGACTGCCTGTATATGGGCAATATCGACAGCCTGCGGGATTGGGGCCACGCCAAGGATTACGTGCGGATGCAGTGGCTGATGTTGCAACAGGATCAGCCCGAAGACTTCGTGATCGCGACCGGCGTTCAGTATTCCGTTCGGCAGTTCATAGAATGGTCGGCTGACGAGCTGGGTGTATCGCTCGAGTTCACAGGCGACGGTGTGGATGAGATCGCCACTGTCAAATCCGTGCGCGGCGATAAGGCACCGGCGTTGAAACAGGGCGATGTGGTCATGCGGATCGACCCTCAATATTTCCGCCCTGCCGAAGTTGAAACCCTGTTGGGCGATCCGTCAAGTGCCAAGAACAAACTGGGGTGGGAGCCTGAGCTGACCGTTCAGGAAATGTGCGCCGAGATGGTGTCGGAAGACCTCAAAGCAGCCAGACGCCACGCCCTGTTGAAAGAGCATGGGTTTGACCTGCCTGTAAGTCTGGAAAATGGCTGAGGTGGGGCACGTGCGCAAAATCTACGTTGCCGGGCACCGCGGTATGGTCGGAGGCGCAATCCTGCGCCGTTTGCAGGACCGGCAAGCGGTGGGTGAAGCGCTGTCTCTGCTCACGCGCACCCATGCGGAACTGGACCTGACCAATCAGGCTGCTGTGCGGGACTTCATGCAAGCGGAACGCCCCGACGTGGTCATTCTTGCAGCGGCCAAAGTGGGCGGAATTCACGCCAATAATACGTACCCTGCCGACTTCATTTATGAAAACCTGATGATTGAATGTAACGTCATCCATCAGGCATTTGCCGCAGGCGTGACCTCTCTTCTGCAACTGGGTAGCTCGTGCATCTATCCGCGGGCCGTCGCACAGCCCATGCGTGAAGACGCCCTGCTGACTGGCGTATTGGAGCCGACCAATGAACCATACGCAGTTGCCAAAATTGCCGGTATCAAACTGTGCGAAAGCTATAACCGCCAGCACGGGGTCGATTATCGCTCGGTCATGCCGACAAACCTGTATGGGCCGGGCGATAACTTTCACCCGGAAAACAGCCACGTGCTGCCCGCCTTGATCCGCCGTTTTCATGAGGCGCAAAGGGATGGGCAGGACGAGGTGGTTATCTGGGGCACTGGCAAGCCGCGCCGCGAGTTTTTGCATGTGGATGACATGGCCGAGGCGTCGCTATTTGTGCTCGACCTGCCCCGCGATGTTTATGAACAGAACACTCAACCCATGCTAAGTCACATAAACGTCGGCTGCGGGGTAGATATCTCGATCGCTGAACTGGCTGCAATGATTGCCAGGACAGTCGGATTCACCGGGCAGATCACGCAGGATACCAGCAAACCGGACGGGACCATGCGCAAGCTGATGGACGTAACCCGGCTTGCCGATATGGGATGGCGCGCGCGGGTCAATCTCGAAGATGGAATCCGCGAAACCTATGCATGGTTTCTTGACCAGGCTGAGGCTGACCTTCGGGCCAAATAGCCGCGCGAACCAGCGTCCGGGCGGCATTGAGGGCTCTACCGCCAGCGGCCAATTGCCGTAAGCGCGGGCGCGTGTAGAGCTGGATCAGAAATGGTCGAGAGAACTTTGTACGCCACTTGTGACTCAGTTGCTGCATCAGTCCCTAGAAATCGGCTGGCAGCGCTGCCACTGCCGCTGACAACCGGAGTGGAGTTCGCCGTAAACGCGATTGGAAAGGCCCATATATCAGTACCGCTTGTGAACAGAGGGCCGTCTGCAACAGTGCAGGCAACCGCGTTCCGTGTTGCGGTACAGATTTGCGTGCCGTCCGCGAAACGGACATAGTCTCCGTCAGGTGTTGTTCCGCGTTCAATGACTGCTCCGGTTGGTGTGCCGCCATTTTCAGATACAGTGCCCAGCAGATTGCCGGGGCCATAGCCAAAATCCGCCCGCATCAGGCGGCCCGCCGTTGTATCATCGGCACTGTTCTGAACGGCGGCGCCGCTTGCAACGGCCGAGGTTGGGTCAAACCTTAGGGCGTCGGTCCAGTTGCTGCCGTCCGGTGAGACCTTGATGGAAAATCCGGTGCTGCCGGATAGTCCCATTTCCGCATGCCCGGTCCAATTCGATTGGAACAGCAATGAGGCGGTTTCGCCCGCGTTGGCCTTGTTGATTTTCAACTGATGACCTTGACCGTCATGGCTGAGCAATGATGCAGCCGACCGAACCGACAGCCGGTTCGTGTCGTCAAATGCAGTGAAAATGCCAATTCCATTCAGGTTTTGAGTTGCGATTGGGGTATCAACCCAGTCTGACCCGTCCCAGACGATCAGCCGAGACTGGTTTTCATCCCAGGCGCGCCATCCTGATGCGGGGGTTACGAAGTGCCACGCATTGTCCAGCCATGCGGCCAGTTTGCCAGCTTGCCCTGCCCAGTCACCCGTAGGCGCAGCCCCCAACGCATGCACTTCCCCCTGTTCTGGGGCGGCAGGAGGATTGGTTGCGCCTGTCGAGGCAAAGCTTAACTGGACGATCACGTCCAGTTTTCTGAGTGCTTCATTATGGGTGACATGTTTCTGAGCTTGCGAGGGTTGAATAAATGGCAAGTCCAGTCTGGGCGAAATTTGTGACACCGAGGTCCTCCTGTGGCTGTCGAAATGACATACGCATTGCGGGCCACAGTGTGCGCAGAGATGTGAAGCCTTTCCGATTTGCGCGACCGCAACAGACAGGAGTCGTTAATTTTTTGGGAATGGACCCGGTTGGTCCGAGGCTGGCCAGCGACCGATATCGCCAGCCCTGCGTAGGCAAAGCAGGTGCTGGCTTACACCGACCAATGCGGTTTAGGCGGCTCTTACTGAGCCGCCTTGTCCGCGGAAATCACTTCGTGAAGATATGCGCGCAGGTCGTCACGCAAGTCTTCCCGAGACAGAGCATATGCGACCGTGGCCTGCAGGAATCCAGATTTGGAGCCGCAGTCAAACCGCTGACCTTCGAACTTGTAGCCAAAAACCGGTACTCCGTTTCCGATATCTTCGGCGATCGCGTCGGTCAGTTGGATTTCTCCGCCGCTGCCTTTTTTCTTCTGGTTCAGGTTGTACAGAACCGAAGGTCCGAGGATATAGCGACCGATCACGGCCAAGTTGGACGGCGCGTCCTCTGGGTTGGGTTTTTCAACCATGCCCCGCGTGCGCACGACGGAGCCGATATTCTCACCAACATCCAGCACACCATAGGATTGCGTTTTTTCGTGCGGAACTTCCATGGCCGCAACCATATTGCCGCCGGTCTCTTCATAGGCTTCGACCATCTGCTGCAAGCAGGGCTTGTCGGCGGCGATTACGTCGTCAGGCAGCATAACGGCAAAGGGCTCGTCCCCGATCAGGCGGCGCGCACACCACACCGCGTGCCCAAGACCTAGCGCCTTGTGCTGGCGGATATAGGCAATCGCTCCGCTTTCCATGTTGGTGGCATTGAGCGTTTCAAGAAGATCCGTCTTGCCTTTGGCCTTTAGTTCTTGCTCAAGGATGTGATTGTGGTCGAAATAGTCTTCGAGCGCGGATTTCCCCCGCGAAGTCACAAAAATAAACTCTGTGATGCCAGCCGCACGGGCTTCGTCGATTGCATATTGAACGAGTGGCCGGTCGACCAGCGTCATGATCTCTTTGGGGACAGATTTAGTTGCAGGCAAAAAGCGTGTACCCAGACCCGCAACCGGAAAAATCGCCTTGGTGACCTTGCGTGCCATGTTACCTCTCAAGTTAAAAAAATTGCCCGAAAATCGCTTTGCTCTCGTGGCTTCCTCTTAGGCCGTGCGTTTTAAATGATCAACGCCATTTGATGCAGGATGCTGCGCCTGGGGAAATGGTGCCATCACGAAGATGGGGAGTCAAAACGAACTGCGGCAACGTGTAGCGCGAAAGCTGTATATTTATGCGAAAAGGGAAACAATAATATCAGATAGTAGAATATTGTTTGCCTAACGAATGTTTGACTTGCTCAATCCTTGAGCGGAATTGAAAGACGCCCGATGCCTGTAGACAGGTCTCGGGCGTCTTTGTTCATGCGTTGACCATGATCGCCTCAAGCGGGTCGTGCTCTGCCACGAAATGATCGGGCTTCACCTCGTTCAGTTGAGGCACATAGTTCGTCTGACCGGCGGTTAAACGACTGGGCAGGAAACGCAACGCGGCCTTCGGATCCATGGGTGAAGGAAGTTCGCCCGGCAATTTCAGGCGCTGCCGACTGCGCTCGACATCCGGGTCCGGGATTGGCACGGCCGAAATCAACGATTTGGTGTACGGATGAATAGGGTCCGAACAAATGGTTTCGCCATCACCCAATTCGACGATCCGGCCCAGATACAGAACCATGATCCGGTTTGACACGGCACGAACAACGGACAGATCGTGGCTGATGAAGATCATCGACAAGCCAAACTCCTGCTGCAGTTCCCGCAGCAACTCGACAATCTGGGCCTGAATCGAAACGTCAAGCGCGGATACCGCCTCATCACAAATGATCAGTTTGGGCTTGTTGATCATCGCACGTGCGATACCAACCCGCTGGTTTTGCCCTCCGGACAGCTCATGCGGGTAGCGGTTGATCATGTTGGCCTTCAGGCCAACCCTCTCCATCATCTCGGCAACCATTGTCTTACGCTCCCGCTCGGTAAGGTCGGGGCGATAGGTTTTGAGCGGTTCAGCGATCGAAGCAGAGATTGTCATTCTGGGGTCAAGACTGGCCAGCGGGTCTTGGAACACGATCTGCAAATCCTTGCGGTATTTGTTCAGCTCGGCCCGCTTTAGTCCAACGATGGGGTGACCTAGCCAACTGACATTGCCGCCGCTGGGTTCGATCAATTGCAGCACTGCGCGCGCTAAGGTCGACTTGCCACAACCCGACTCGCCCACAACACCCAAGGTCTCGCCCTTGCGGATGTCAAAGGTCACACCATCAACAGCTTTCAAAGGGACTTTGCGTCCGAACAAGCCGCCAGAGACGTGGATTGGGAAGTGCACTTTGACGTCATCAACCTTAAGTAAAGGTTCTTCTGTCTTACCCAGCGCCTTGGGTGCATCTCCGGCATCAATGCGCGGCATCGCTTCCAGCAGGGTGCGGGTGTATTCGTGCTGCGGCGCGCGAAAGATCTCGCGCGTGTCGCCAGCTTCGACAAACTGCCCCAGACGCATCACCTGAATACGGTCACACATGCGTGCAACAACGCCCATGTCATGCGTGATCAGCGCGATGGCCGTGCCTTCGTCCTTTTGCAGGCGGACCATCAAGTCCAGAATGTCTGCCTGAACCGTCACATCCAGCGCCGTTGTGGGCTCGTCCGCGATCAGCAGTTTGGGGCTGCACAGCATCGACATTGCGATCATGACCCGCTGACGCATACCGCCCGACAGTTCATGCGGGTATTGGTCCAGACGTCGTTTTGCCTCGGGGATACGAACGCGATCCAGCCACTCCAGGCACCGGGCGCGGGCTGCGTTTCCCTGCAATCCTTCGTGGACCTGCAGCACCTCACGCATTTGCTGGCCGATGCGCAAATGCGGGGTCAATGCAGTTAGCGGATCCTGAAAGATCATGCCAACGTCGTCGCCCCGGATCTGGTTCAGCTTGTTCACGGGCAGGTTCAGGATCTCTTTGCCGTTCAGCAAAGCCGACCCGCTGGCGCGCCCGGCCGGAGGCAGCAACCCCATCGCGGCCATGAAGGTCTGGCTTTTACCCGATCCGCTTTCGCCAACGATGCCGAGGCATTCGCCTGGACTGATGTCAAAGCTGATGCCCTTGACGGCTTCGACAACACCATCCGGTGTATCGAATTGCACACTCAGGTCCTTTACAGAAAACAGACTCATATCAGCGATCCTTCGGGTCCAGAGCGTCACGCAGGCCATCCCCGATGAAGAACATCGTGATGATGATGGCGACGTAGAATGTCAGGGGGAACATCAATTGCCAGAGGGTTCCGTAGCCCATCGTACCAGCACCCTCGGCGATCAGTCGGCCAAGTGAGGTGTAGGGCTCCGAAATTCCCAAACCAAGGAATGAGATGAAGCTTTCGGTCAGGATCATCTCGGGCACCAGCAACGAGGCATAGACGATCACGACACCCAGCAGGTTCGGCAGGATGTGACGGTACATGATGGTGAACTCACTGACGCCTGCGGCGCGGGCGGCCTCGATGAATTCGCGGTTTTTCAGGGTGAGTGTCTGCCCGCGGACGATCCGTGCCATGGTCAGCCACCCCACCGCGCCAAGGGCGATGAACAGCATAAAGAACGACCGACCGGCCACGACCAGAAGCAGGATGATGACCAGTGTGGCCGGGATCGCCAGCAAGATGTCAACGAAACGCATCATGATGCCGTCGGTGCGGCCACCGATATATCCGGCCGCAATCCCATAGCAGGTTCCCACGATCAGCGCAGTCGCGGCCCCGATCAACCCCACCAACAGCGACGTGGTGGTCGCCTGAATGACTCGGCTGTAGAGGTCGCGCCCCAGATCATCGACGCCAAAGAAATGCCCGGTCTCGACCGAGGGCATCCCCATGCCCCGGACGTCACCCATGACGTTCCAGTCGATTTCTTCGTTGTTCCAGACAGCAAAATAAGGCCCGATAAGAGTGAACAGAACGATCAGACCCAGAATGAACAGACTGGCCATTGCAGCTTTGTTGCGGACAAACCGCATACGCGCGTCCTGCCAAAGTGAGCGCCCCTGAATCACCGTGTAGTCGGTGATATCCTCGGCCAGATGCGCGGCTTTTTGTGATTTTCCAAGCATTGCCGGCCCCTCAGTAACGAATTTTCGGATCGAACCAGGCATAGGCCAGGTCGGTCAGCAGGTTCACCAGCACGGTCAGAACGCCATACAGGATCGTGACGCCCAATAGCACGGCATAGTCTCGCGACAGGGCCGATCCCACATAGGCTTGGCCCAGCCCGCCGGTCGAAAAGTAGATGTCGACAAAGACCGAACCGGTCAGAACGTAGACAAAAACCGGCCCAAGATAGGATACGACCGGCAGAAGTGTAGGTTTCAGAGCGTGCCGCCAAATGACGGTCCGTGTCGGCAAGCCCTTGGCTCGTGCGGTGCGGATAAAGTTCGAGTTCAGAACTTCCAGCATCGAAGACCGGGTGATCCGAGCGATCGACCCCATGTAAGAGGTCGCCAATGCGATCACCGGCATGATCAGGTAAGGCCATTGCCCGCCATTCCAACCGCCGCCGGGCAACCAGCCCAGCCAAAGGGTGAAGGTCAGGATCAGGATCGGTCCCATGATGAAGTTCGGCAGCGCCTGCGCCGCGATCCCCAGACCAACTGCGAAATAGTCGATCCAGCTATTGTGCTTGATCGCAGCAGCGATCCCAAGACTGACGCCCACGGCTGTCGCGACAAGGAAGGACAGCGAGCCATAGGTCAACGAGATCGGAAAGCCCTGCGCGATGATGTCATTTACGTCGCGGTCCTTAAACTTGAAGGACGGGCCGAAATCGAAATGCACGACGATGTTGTACAGATAGTCCCAAAGCTGCTTCCACAGCGGCTGGTCCAGCCCGTACCGCGCCTCGATATTGGCCAGAACCGCCGGCGGCAGGGGCCGCTCTGACGTGAAGGGTCCGCCGGGTGCGAAGTGCATCAAAAAGAAACTTGCAACGATCAGCAAAAGGATCGTTGGGACGGCGATCAGCAACCGCCGGACGATATAGGCAAGCATTTCATGCCCCCAATTATTGGCTTTGCCCCAAAGAACTCTCCGGGGCAAAGCGTGATCAACAGATGATTATTCAGCGATTTTGTAGAGGTTCTTGGAGTACCAGTTCTGCTCTACGTTATTGACCGGCCAGTTCCCGACATCGCTGTCCATCATGTAGACACCAGCATAGTGATAGATCGGGATTACAGGGGTCTCTTGGGCGATGATCCGCTCGACCTCGGTGTAAAGAGGTGCTGCATCGTCCGATGTTTTGGCTTGGGCCAAAAGCTCGTCAACTTTGGCATTGTTGTACTTGCCATCGTTGTAGCCGGAATCCGACTGTAGCAGGTCCAGGAAGGTCGAAGCTTCGTTATAGTCGCCACACCATGCGCCACGGGCCAGATCGAAGTTCTGGTTGCCGCGCTCTTCCAGGAAGATTTTCCATTCCATGTTGGCGAGTTCGGCGTTTACTCCCAGTTTCTGCTTCCACATCTGGCTGAGCGCCACGGCAACTTTCTTATGAGCTTCTGATGTGTTGTAGACCATCTCAAAGCTCAGTGGATTGTCAGGACCGTAACCTGCGGCAGCCAGCAATTCCTTGGCCAATTCGTCGCGTTCCTGCTGAGACATAGAAGCCATTTCAACTTCGGGAACCGTGAACCCGGCGGTTGCCTCAGGAGCAAAGGTGTAAGCCTGAGGCTGGCCACCCGCCATGATGTTTTCTGTGATGATCTTGCGATCTACTGCCAGCGACAGCGCTTGGCGGACGTTCGGGTCCTTGAACGCTTCGGGGCCACCGTCGGACAGGTTGAACGTGTAGTAATAGTTGCACAGGCGCGGGAAGCTGATGGCTTCGTCCGGGTGCTCTTTCTGAAGGCGTGGGAACTGACCTGCGGGCACTTCGGTGCGGTCCAGCTCACCGGCCAGATAGCGGGTCAGAGCGACGTTTTCGTCGTTGATGACCAGTGCGACAACCTTGTCGACGATGGTGTTGTCATTGTCCCAGTACATTTCGTTACGCTCGCGAACCGAGCGTTCCTGCGGCAGGTGTTCGGTCAGAACATAAGCCCCGTTCGAGACGATGTTTTCAGGCTTGGTCCACGCGTCGCCAAACTCTTCGATAACTTTCTGCGGGGCGGGGAAGGTCGTGGAATGCGTGGTCATCTGCGCGAAATAGGGCAGAGGGGCGCTCAGCTTGACTTCAAGCGTGTGGTCGTCAATGGCGGTAACGCCCAGCTCATCCACAGGTTTGTCGCCTGCAATGATTTCGGCCGCGTTTTCAATCGACATCAGTTCCATGAACCAGGCGTAAGGCGACGACAGCGCTGGATCGACGGCGCGTTTCCATGCAAAGACAAAGTCGCCAGCGGTCACCGGGTCGCCGTTGGACCACTTGGCGTCATCGCGCAGGGTAAATGTATAGACGTCTTTGGTATCGTTGGTGGTGAATTCTGTGGCGACGCCGGGAACCAGATTACCGTCTTCGTCCTGGTTCATCAGACCCTCAAACAGGTCGCGCACAATCTCGGCGCCAGATACGTCCTCGACAACCTGCGGGTCGACCGAGCTGTGTTCGTCCAGAATACGATAGGTGAATGTCTGGTCATCCGCCAATGCTTCGCCGGTTTCAGGATGGGTGCCGGCGGCGAAAGCCACGCCAGTGATCATGGTCGAGGTCAACAGCCCCGCCAGCGATGTCCGAATGTGTTTTTTCATGTTTTTTACTCCCGTTTTTTCCGACGTTGCGGGCCATCCCAACAAGATGGTACAGCGCCGGTTTGTTTGTCCGACTGTGAAAGCTATAGGTACAGGTCCGAAAATTGCTGAATTGGTTCGCAATATGGGCTGCGCCGCAGTCTTTCGGTTTTCAGTCGGGAACGTGGTTGCAAAAGTCGCCTTTCACTGAAGCCGACGTTGGCATTATTTAAAAAAAGGTTAAAGCCTTTGCCTGCAAATTAGGCAGCAGGATGCGAATTGTGAAGGAAACCGGGGGACGCTGGAAATATTATAATGAAACTCGGCGCGTTCTTAACATTTTTGTGAACGGTCGCCGAAGAAGGCGCGTCCTGACGTTGCGTCAACCTTTTGGCAGGCGGCCTCGCAAGGCGCGAATCGCTATCGGCTTAGGGTTGTTTTCATATGTGCGGCAGGAAAGCATGTGGGCACCTGACCGGTCGCTTCCTGCCAGCGCCCGATCGAACGACGGGTCTTGTATCCCGCAAGACCGTCGGCACCGCCAACGTCATGCCCCTGATGCTCCAGGGCGCGCTGCATTGATGCGATGTCCGAACGATAGAGATCACCCACTTTGCCCCACTGACCTTGGAAGTTGCCGACGCCGTATTCAATCCGGTCCCCGACATGACCGACGAAAAGAGCATAAAGATCGCTTTTGTTGTATTCCTTCAAAACATAGAAATTCGGCGTCACCAAAAAGGCCGGGCCGCTTCGTCCCGCAGGCATCATCAGGAATCCTTCTCCCGAAAGCTCGTGCTGCGGGAAAGGTTTACCCGAAACTCTGGAAACTCCCATCTCTGCCCAGACCTTGATCGGGCGTCCCTGATCCGGTCCTTCAAGGGCGCACGAAACAGAGTTTGGCACATTGACCTCGAACCCCCAGTCGCGACCGGACACCCAGCCATGTTGCGCCAGATAGTTCGCGATCGAGGCCATGGTATCCTCGGGCGATGTCCAAATATCGGATCGCCCATCGCCATTGCCGTCCGCTGCAAATGTCAGAAAGCTTGACGGCATGAACTGCGGCTGCCCCAAGGCACCGGCCCAACTGCTTTTCATATCACCCGGCGGCGCATGCCCTGCTTCGGCGATCTGCAACGCCGAGAGGAGCTCGCCTGCAAAATACTCTGATCTTGTACTCATGAAGCCCTTTGTTCCCAGCACCTCGAAGACGTTATGCCGGATCGGGACCTGACCGTATCCGCTTTCCCGTCCCCAGATGGCCAGAATGATGTGGGATGGAACGCTGGTGCCGGCCTCAATCCGCGCAAGGGTTGTCGCGTGGCGCTGTGCCATCTTACGGCCGACGGATGTCGCGCCCTGCACCGTGTTGGCCTTGAAATACCGTGCAGGTGAGCCGAATTCGGCCTGTTTCTGCCGTTTAGGTATCTTTTGCGCTTCTCCCGGGGGGATCAGGTCGGGCAGCTTCCAATTGAGGGTAACGCCGTTGAAAGCACGTTCCATCGTGCGTCGGGAAACGCCTTGGGCTTTGGCCTGCGGCCACACGGTTTCCCATAACCAAATCTGAAATTGCCGCTCGACAGCCCCGCGGTCCAGAGCGGTTGCGTTTGTGGGAAGAAACCAGAGGCCAAGTATCACGATAAGCCAACGCATGTGTATAAGGTCTCGCCCGAGCGATGTGGCAAGTCAACACTGACGTGTGCTGGCGAATGACTGCGCCTAATTCCGAGGTTGATCCTGTCGGGCGCCAGACAATCCCCGGTTACGAAAAACCTTGAGAAAACTTGGAAGTCTGCCGATAGTTGCCTGTAAACAGAGAGGCAGGAGAGGACAGTCAGGAGTGGCCTATTTCAGGTTCTCATTCGTGTGGCAGAAATTCGCGATCGCGATCGCAGTTTTCTCCCTTGGCACGCAAGTAGTCTGGGCGAGTGACAGTTTCCTTGATCCGCGTGGCCCGATTGCCGAGGTTCAAAGGCTCCACCTGTTGCGCGCTACAGTCCTGATTATGCTCGCGGTTTTGCCTGTTTTGGTTCTGGTGCCCTTGATTGCCGTGCGCTACCGACGCCGTAAGGAAAGTGACGCGGCATATCGGCCAAACTGGGATTTCTCGTCCCCTCTGGAATTTGTCATGTGGGGCATCCCGGTGCTGATCGTGGCCGTTTTGTCTTTTTATCTTTGGAAAGCCACCCATCGCCTGGATCCCTATACAGCGCGCTTTGGTGAAACACCTGCCCTGAACGTGCAGGTCGTCGGATTGGACTGGAAATGGTTGTTCATCTACCCGGACCTTGGCATCGCCAGCGTTGGAGAGTTGGGGATACCCGTCAATCAGCAGGTTTCGATGACGTTGACCACGGACACGGTGATGCAATCCTTCATGATCCCCGCTCTGGCGGGTCAGATCTACGCCATGCCGGGCATGACAACCAAGCTGCATGTCGTGGCTGACACCCCGGCGACCATGCAGGGCGAAAATACGCAGTATAATGGCCGCGGCTTCACCAAGCAGAAGTTTCAGACCCTGGCGATGCAGCCTGACGCGTTCAGCAACTGGGTCGATACCGTTCGCGCCAATGGAATTCCGCTGACCGCAGACACATACAGGACGTTGGCCATGCGCACGGACCGGGATGAGGTGCAGGCCGCTTTGGGCACATCTGACATGCCGCAAAACGCATTGTACTTCACAACCGAGGACAAGGATCTGTTCCAGTCAATCTTGCACCGGTATCACCACGGGGAACCTTTGCCCGCTGATCAACAGCCCGGAACGGCAGAATACGGGCAGGAGGCGCAGCAATGAGCTCTGCGGATACAGGTTTCTTTGGTAGACTAAGCTGGGAGTCGTTTCCTCTGGCGGGCCTTATTCAAACTCCGAACGCGAATGAAATCGTCGCAAATGCCGCTGCGGGTGTTGTGATCGTCGGTATTCTGGTCGTTGTCGGCGCCCTGACGTGGTTTCGCCTTTGGGGACCGCTTTGGCGCGATTGGCTGACAAGCGCGGACCACAAGAAAATCGGTATCATGTACATTGTCTTCGCGATTGTGATGCTGGCGCGCGGGGTGCTTGAAGGCGTGGTCATGCGCGCGCAACAAGCGGCGGGCCCGGGCGACGGGTTTCTTGAGGCAGAACACTTCGCCGAATTGTTCAGCACGCATGGCACCATCATGATCTTTTTCGTGGCCGTGCCTTTCGTCTTCGGACTGGCTAACTTTCTGGTTCCCTTGATGATTGGAGCGCGCGACGTTGCTTTTCCCGTGATGAACCAGATCAGTCTTGGCCTGACGGTTTCGGCCGGGATGATGCTGATGGTTTCGTTGCTCGTCGGTGAATTCTCGACCGGGGGCTGGACGGCTTACCCGCCCTATACGGGTGCCGCTTTCAATCCAGGTGTCGGGCCGGACTACTGGATCTGGGCTATCGTGGTTTCCGGTATCGGAACGACCCTGACCGGGATCAATTTCGCGGTCACGATCTACAAACTGCGTGCGCCGGGCATGAAATTCATGCGTTTGCCGATGTACTGCTGGACGATTATTTGCAGCTCTATCCTGATCGTGTTTGCGATGCCGCCGCTGGGTGTCGCGGCGCTGATGCTGGCCGCCGACCGATATCTGGATTTTCATTTCTTCACCAATGACCTTGGTGGGAACATGATGAACTATGCCAACCTGTTCTGGCTGTTCGGGCACCCCGAGGTCTATTTGTTGGTCCTACCCGCATACGGGATTTATTCCGAAGTGTTCGCGACATTCTCGGCCAAGCGGCTTTACGGATACAACTCTTTGGTCATTGCGACGATGTCCATTGCCGTGCTGTCCTTCACCGTCTGGCTGCACCACTTCTTTACAATGGGTCAAAGCGCGCTGATCAATGCGGTGTTTGGCATTGCGACTATGCTGATCGCCATCCCCACCGGGGTAAAGGTGTATGACTGGATGGCGACGCTGTTCCGGGGCCGCATTCGATTCTCGGTGCCGATGCTCTATGGTCTGGCGTTTTTGATGCTCTTTGTCATTGGGGGGCTTTCGGGCGTGATCCTTGCGAACCCAACCGTGGACTATCAGGTTCACAACACCCTGTTTCTGGTTGCCCATTTCCACAACGTCCTGCTGCCCGGGGTCCTGTTTGGCCTACTGGCAGGGTATAATTACTGGTTTCCCAAAGCCTTCGGATTCCGCCTGAACGAAACCTGGGGCCGTATCACGGTTGTCCTGTGGACGGTCGGTTTCATGCTGACGTTCCTGCCCCTATACTTTGTTGGCCTGATGGGGATGCCGCGCCGATCGTTCAGTTGGGAAGACCCGAGTTTTCATCCCTATATGATCGTGGCCGTCCTGGGGTCGCTGGTCATTCTGTCCGCCCTGCTTGCGGTGGTGGCGCAATTGTGGGTCAGCATCCGAGACCGAGAGAAAACACGCGTGCCTGCTGGCGATCCGTGGGACGCCCGCACGCTGGAATGGTCAATCCCAGCGCCCCCACCGCCGTATAACTTTGCCATTATTCCGCATGTCACCGACCGTGACGACTTTGCCGCCGCAAAGGAACGGGGCGAGGCTTACCCGGCTCCAGAAGCCTATGAGGACATCAGCCTGCCGCGTAATACGCGGATTGGCTTCACCCTCTGCGTTCTCAGCGGCGTTTGGATGTTTGCCTTGGTTTGGTGGATTTGGTGGCTGGCGGCGCTGGTCACCGTTCTGATGCTGTTGTCCTTCGTTGCGTGGACATTCAAAACGGATACTGAAGAGGTTATTCCAGCCGCGCAGGTGCAAAGGGAACATGAGGCCTGGCTGGATCTTGTCCACGCCTCTGCCCCGATCAATCGCGACTTTGAAATCTCTTCGGAAAACCGGGGGCGCGCGGGTCCGGATATGGAGGTCGCCACATGAAGCGCGCGCCAACACACAGTTATCCCGGCCTGAACCTTGGTCGTCGGCATCCGGGTGCGGACAAGGCCAGCGAAGTTGTCACCTTCGGCTTCTGGGTCTTTCTGATGAGCGATCTGGTCTATTTCGGGCTGATGTTTGCCATATATATCACCATGATCGACGCGCAGGCGGGCGGTCCGGGGCCACACGAACTGTTCGATCTCAAAAGCATCTTTGCGCAGACCCTGATCCTGCTGACCAGCAGCCTGACGGTCGGGCTGGCAATGTTGGCACTGAAATACAACCTGCCGCGTTCACGCATCGTGCTGTGGTTTGGCGTGACCTTGGCTCTGGGGCTCGGCTTTCTGGTGCTGGAAATCCGGGACTTTGTCGCAATGGCGGACAAGGGCGGTATTCCGCAACGCAGCGGTTTTCTGTCCGCGTTTTACGGTCTTGTCCCGCTGCACGGTTTGCACGTTGCCGCCGGGTGTCTGTGGCTGATCGTTTTGGGTATCCAACTGCGGCTGATGGGCCTGACGGATTTACTGATGTCGCGCGTGGTCCGGCTGGCGTTGTTCTGGCACTTCCTCGACCTGATCTGGATCGGGATCATTACGATCGTTTATTTCGGAGGTCTGACCTATGGATAGACGCAGCGAAATGCACAGGCGCGAGCGGCGACGCTATGTCATTGGTTACGGCGGTTCGCTTTTGCTGACCATGGCTGTCTTTATCATTGCCTACGCCTTTGGGATCGAAACAAAAGGGGTCTATTTGGCAATTGGCCTTCTGGGGTTGGCACAGCTCGTTATACAACTAGTCTATTTCCTTCATATCGACCGTCGACGCAGCAGCCGCGAAGACCTGGACCTGGTGCTGTTTTCGACGTTGGTCCTTCTGATCATCATCGTTGGAACAGTCTGGATCATGGGTAATTTGGCGGTCCGGATGCACACTATCCCAATGTGACCAAACCTTCAGATCAGGAAGGCCGGTCTTCAATACCACCTTGCCTTGTTTCTCAGAAAATCGCCGGGCAAGTCAGCAACGACACTTACGAGCGCGTCAAGACAAGCCCTAGCCAAAGCGCTGACCAACACAAAATGATGCTTAAGAATATGTTGCCGGCGGCAAGCGCAATCGTGCGTTCTCGTTTCAGTTCCAACGATTGGTAGGCGAAACTGGAAAACGTCGTGAATCCACCGCAGAACCCAAAGACCAAGCGTCGCTCATGCTCACCCATGTCCGCAGGCCCGCCCAGATAACCGACCCACAATCCTAAAAGCAGGCTGCCCAGCACATTTACGATCAGCGTCGACAAAGGCAGATCGTGTCGGATCACCAATGCGATTGCGTGGCGCATAACTGCGCCCAATCCACCGCCCAGGCCAAACATCGCGTGAAGGAACAGGTCTGTCATTCGCCAGCCCTCCGGCCAAAGGAGTGCCTTCCGATCGCTTCACCAAGGATGGCCGCTGCAATACCGACGGCAACCTCAAGCCCGGCGGCGGTTGCTGCGTTCAGGACACTGGTTTCGGCAAGGCGTTCGAGTTCCTGAACAAAGGACGAGAAGGTAGACAATCCGCCGCAAAACCCGACAGCACCCAGATGCAGCACATGGGCATGAACGCGATGTCGGATCGCATAAAGCCAACCCAAAACGAAACACGCGGCGATATTGATCCCGAAGGTGGCGGTAAAAAGCGGGGCGCCAGGAATTGTGATCGAAAGGCTTTCCCGCAACAGCGAACCCGCAGCCCCTCCGACAAAAACGGCTGCAAACATAATGGCAAAGGTTCGAACCGCTGATCGCGTCTTTTTCACAGCCAATGACCCTGCCCAAATTCACCTGTCTTTCCAGATACAGACAGCAAACACCCGGATCAACAGAAGACCCGGCTTCACAATGAAGCCCTTTTTTGTGAAGTACGGCGTAAACTCTTGCAAGGAAACGTCGATTTGCTCAACGATTGAGTAAGGCAATGACGGTATCGGAGAGCACGATGATTGTACGCAGACTCTATTACATCCTCAGCTATGTGTGCCTGCCGTTAACTTTGCTTTGGGGTTACTTCTGGCCGCCTGCCTATTGGGTGCTGGTGATACTGGTGCCTTATGCGGTGATCGGGCTGTACGACATGCTGACCACCAAGCACAACGTCCTGAACAACTACCCCGTTCTGGGCCATTTCCGTTACATGCTGGAATTTGTGAGCCCTGAAATCCGCCAGTATTTTGTTGAGACCAACGAAAGCGGGCGACCCTTCAATCGAATTATCCGGGGGCTGGTGTATTCGCGTGCAAAAGGTCAGGTCGATACTCAGGCCTTCGGTACCCAATACGATATCATGACTGTCGGCTATCACCGGGCTAACCATTCTCTGGCCCCCAAGGACGTAGCTGAAAGCGAAGAACGTGTGACGCTGGGTGGTCCCCAATGCAAGCAACCCTACAACGCGTCCCGTCTGAACGTCTCGGCCATGAGCTTTGGAGCGCTTAGCGCGAATGCAATTCGGGCACTGAATGGTGGCGCCAAGGACGGGGGGTTCGCCCATAATACGGGTGAAGGGGGGCTGTCGCCGCACCACCTGGCAGAAGGCGGGGACATCATCTGGCAAATAGGGACGGGCTATTTTGGGTGCCGAACCGACGAGGGCGGTTTCGACAAGGACAAATTCGCTGAAAAGGCTCGAAATCCCGTTGTCAAAGCGATTGAGATCAAGCTGTCTCAGGGGGCAAAGCCATCGCATGGCGGTGTATTGCCTGCGGCAAAGGTTGATCAGGAAATTGCTGAAATTCGCGGTGTCCCGCTGCATCAGGACGTTATTTCCCCGCCCGTTCATTCGGCCTTTGACGGACCGACCGGGCTGCTGCAGTTCGTTCAGCATCTGCGGGACATGTCGGATGGCAAGCCCATCGGGTTCAAGCTGTGTATTGGCCGCCCTTCAGAATTCATGGCGATTTGCAAAGCGATGTTGGAAACTGAAATCCTGCCGGATTTTATCACGATCGACGGGTCCGAGGGGGGGACGGGCGCGGCTCCTGTTGAGTTCACCAACAGGATGGGGATGCCGCTGAACGAAGCGCTGATCTTCGTAAACAACTGTCTGCGCGGCGTCGGATTGCGAGATAAAATACGGATCATCTGTTCGGGCAAGGTGGCTACCGGATATGATATGTTGGAAAAATTCGCTCTCGGAGCGGATATGTGCAACGCCGCGCGTGCGATGATGTTTGCAGTCGGTTGCATTCAGGCCCTGCACTGCAATACCAATCGCTGCCCGTCCGGTGTGGCAACGCAGGATCCGGTGCGGGGGCGTGCGGTGAATGTTCCGCAAAAACGTCAACGCGTGCACAGGTATCACGACGCCACGCTCGAGAGTTTCCGTGAGCTGTTGGGTGCCATGGGCAAAAGCACGGTGTCAGAATTGCGCCCGTCGGACATTCGACGCCGAACCGCGGACGAGCGAGAGCGGTCATACGGGGAACTCTACACCTTTCTGGAGGAGGGAGCGCTGCTGACGGAGTCGATCCCTGCCGAGTTCAAGGCCGATTGGGAAATGGCGCACGCGTCCCATTTTTAATATTTTTAGGAAAACCGCCAAGGATTGACCTTTGTGATCCGTCTTACCATTCGTGATGCGCATGAGTACTTCGGATGAGGATCTGGCAATGGCTGCCGCCAACGGTGACGCGAATGCGTTTGCCGCCCTGTTGGAGCGCCATTACGACCGGATATTCCGACTGGCATTTCGCCTATCGGGACGGGCCGATCAAGCCGAGGATTTGACACAAGACATCTGTCTGACATTCCCCGCCAAGATCACTGGGTTTCGCGGGGATGCGCGATTTACGACTTGGCTCTATCGGGTGGTCGTAAACGCCGCTGAGGACGCGCGGCGAAAGCGTGCCAGCCACAGCCGTGCTGCGGAGGGCTGGGGGGACGTCGAACAGATGAGGCGGGCAGAGGCAGCCGAGACTGCTGAAGCTGTCAACTGGCTGCAGCGCGCAATGCGGGCATTGCCGACCGAGTTGAAAGACACCTTGGCGTTAACGCTGGAAGATGAAATGACCCACGCCCAGGCCGCCGATGTGTTGGGTGTCTCCGAAGGCACTGTGTCCTGGCGGATGTCTGAGATCCGAAGACGCCTCCGCGTTATGCGAGATGAGGAGCTGGCCGATGATAGATGATTTGGACAAGCTGAAATCAGTGATGGATGCAGCTACCCCTGCGCCTGATGACAATCGGCGGGCCGCAAACCTCTCTTTGGCTCAAAAAAATTTCGGTGCAGCCCAAGGAACGGGCGCCACGAAACGTCCCACTGTCAAGCGAGGCCCGTTGGCCCGCCTGTCAGAAGGAGCCAAATTGATGTTGAATGCCCTGTCTCACCGAGGAGTTCTAACAGCGACGACGGCGATTGCCGCTGTCGCGCTGATCGTCATCCTGCCCCAGACGCGGGACAATATCGTCCAGCCCAGTTTTCGGGTTGAAGACCACCTACCGCAGTCTGTCGCCGAATTGGATCGTGAAGAAGTCGCTCCGTTGCAATCATCGGATGTCTTGTTAGATGAAGCATCCGAGCCGGTCGCGACAAGAAAACGACAGGAAACCGTCTTGTCGCAAGCGGACCAGTCGACCATTAGGATCGGTCGGGGGGCGGTGATGGAAGCGCCCGCAATTGTCGCTGCGTCACCGGAGCGGTCGCTCAGTTCCCAGACTGAACAGAACACCGAAGCGTTTTCGAATGGGGAGACCAATCCACTTAAAGTTACGTTGGAAGATCCTGTATCCACGTTCTCGATCGACGTCGACACGGCCTCCTATTCGATTGTGCGCTCGTCCCTTCTGAATGGCCACCTGCCGCGGCCTGACGCCGTGCGGGTTGAAGAAATGGTGAATTATTTCCCGTATAGCTATCCTGCGCCAGAAGGGGACGCCCCATTTCGCCCGTCAATAGCCGTTAGCCCGACGCCTTGGAACGAGTCGACGCAATTGGTTCATATTGGCATTCAGGGCGCATTGCCTGAAATTGCTGATCGTCCCCCTCTGAATTTGGTGTTTCTGATTGACACATCAGGTTCGATGCAGGACGCAAACAAGCTGCCATTGCTGAAACAATCGTTCCGTTTGTTGCTGGCGGAATTGCGACCCGAAGATCAGGTCTCGATCGTCACTTATGCAGGCAGTGCGGGGCAAGTTTTGGAGCCAACCAGCGCAACAGAGAAATCTAAAATTCTGAACGCGTTGGACAGGCTTGAGGCGGGCGGTTCTACTGCGGGGCAGGCGGGTTTACAGCAGGCCTACCAAGTTGCGGAATCCATGGCCTTGGAAGGCGAGGTAACGCGTGTGCTTTTGGCCACGGATGGCGATTTCAATGTCGGTTTGTCTGATCCCGAAGCACTGAAGGATTTTATTGCCCGCAAGCGTGACAGCGGCACGTTCCTGAGTGTTCTGGGTTTTGGCAGAGGGAATCTGGATGACGCAACGATGCAGGCATTGGCGCAGAACGGGAACGGGCAAGCAGCTTACATTGATACATTGGGTGAGGCGCGGAAGGTATTTGTTGATCAGTTGACCGGCGCATTGTTCCCGATTGCCAATGATGTAAAAATCCAGGTTGAGTTCAACCCCGCGCAAATCGCCGAGTACCGCTTGATCGGATATGAAACCCGCGCTTTGCGTCGCGAGGATTTTTCGAATGACAAGGTCGACGCGGGTGATATTGGTGCAGGCCACAGCGTGACCGCGATCTACGAAGTCACCCCAGTGGGCTCTGACGCAGTCCGGAACGGCCCATTACGATATGGTGAGAAGGCTGTTTCTGATGGGTCGGAAGAAATTGGGTTCGTCAAGTTGCGCTTCAAAGAACCCGGCGGGCAAGAAAGCAGTTTGATTGAACAGCCCATTCTTTCTGAGCAGAGAGAGATCACGGATGATGTGCGGTTCTCTTTTGCAATTGCCGGTTTTGGCCAGTTGCTGAGGGGTGGGGCGTATCTTGGGGATTGGACCTATGATGATGCGATCCGTCTGGCCAATTCCGCGCGAGGCGAAGACCCGTTCGGCTACAGGGCCGAGGCCGTCACGCTGATTCGCCTTGCCCAATCATTGGATCGGTAAAGAAGGGGCGGGCGCTGTAAGTCAGCGCCCATCCTTGACTGCACCTAGAACGATCTTGGATTGTTTGCGGCGTGGGTGTGGATCTTGCGGATGCTCCATTCGACAGCGTCACGCATGGTCTTGCCCAGGGCGACATCAAAGGCCGTGACCAAGTCTTCTGTTTGGTCGCTGGCGGCAACGATGTTTTCCTGGAACGAGCTTGATGCGATGATCTTGTCCTCAAACTCGTCGATAATCTTAATGTTCATCCGAACCTCAACACGCACGGTCGAGGAATTGTCGGCCTCGCCAACGACTATGCCTTGGAATTCACGCAGGTCGGGAACAACAACATAGTCTGCTCTCAGGCCAACGGTCGATCTGCCGACGGCGGCCACTTTGCCGCTGTTTTCGAAACTCTCAACCAACAAGGTCTGAACAATCAGCGGCGCGCGATCGACCCAGCGGGCCCGCGACAGGTATTGCACTTGCAAGCGGGTCGGCTGAACTGCGATTTGATCCGTGTTGACCGCCGCAGTCGCCGTCGGCTCTTCCACAACGATTTGCCTTTGGACGCGCGGAAGGGACGAGGAAAACGTGCTTTTGGGTGTCAAAAGGTAAAGGTCGTTTGGCTTGGATGCCTGTTGAAGCGTACCCAGCCCGGTGCAACCGGCCATCGAAGCAATCGCCAGAGCGGTAAGAAGTGACCTGATCATTGGCGAAACTCCGATGCTTGGGTTCCCAGTAAGAAGCGCGCAGGGTCCCGTTCAACCTTGTCCACCAACCGGTCCAGGCTGACGACCAAACGCTGAGATTCTTCGATGAAGCGCGTGAATTGGGGCAACCCGACCCGCAAAAAGTCTGACACTTGACGCCGGTTGTCCTGCACGATGCCGTCGATGGTCCCCAAGAGATCCGAGGCCGACTTGGACGCGCTCAGGATATCGTCCGAGATTTCGTCCAAACGCTCTGTGACGTTTGTAACCGTCGTCGTGATCTGATTGGCTGCGTTGCGGATATCGGCCATCACCTGACCGACATCCTCGTCTATGACGCGATTGGCCGAGTCAAAAGCGCGTTCCGCCGAGGTCAGCGTTTTCTGGGCTGTGTCCATCGCCCCTGTAATCGAACCCAGCGTCTCGTTCGCGTTAAGGAATGTTTCCGTTGCGGTCGCCAGCGCCACCGAGCCTTCGTCGGAAAGCCCTGTCAGGTTTTCTGCCAGGGTCGACGCCCGGTCAAGGAACGGTTTGAGGTCCTGTTGAATGACCCGGTCAGCGGATTCAATTGCGGTCTTCGCGCTTTGCAGGGTCTCAGTTGCGGATTCAGATGCTGTTTTTACGCTGTTTAGCGTATCGGTGCCCGTGGTCAGCGTGGTTTCGGCTGTATCGGCAATTTGACCCAAGCGTTTCGAGAACGCCGAAATCTCCTTGGCTGCGCCACCCAGGTCTGACGAGAGCGATTCAAAGTCTGATAGGGTTTTATCCAAACGGCCTGTTGCGGTGGCCACATTTTCCAGAATGTCTGCTACAGCTTTGCGGTTCTTTTCGTCCACGACCTGGTTGACATCCTCAAGCAGCGTGATCGCCTTCTCGACCAACAACGGCGCGCCTTCGAACAGTGACTGAATTGCACTTCTTTTGCTTTTGATCAGGCTGTCTTGCGGTAGACGCTCTGCCGTCGGAGAGCCCCCCGTCAGTTCCACGTAGCTGACCCCTGTGACCCCAAGCGACTGAAGTTGCGCAATTGTTTCGGTCGTGACAGGGATTTCTGCGTCAATTTCAATGCGGACGCGCACTTTGGATGGGTCTTCTTCATCGAGGTTCAACGAGATCACCTGACCCACCGGAAGACCATTGTAACTGACCCCCCCGGCCGCTGACAGGCCCGATACGTTGTCGAACAGAACGTCATAATAGGCGTATTGGCGTGACACTTCGAATTTCGCCAGCCACAGGAAGAACCCAAATGCGCCAAGAATACCCGCAAGGGTAAATGCGCCGATCAGGATATAGTTCGCTCGGGTTTCCATGACGTCTACCTGTCTTGCCCCTTCTCTTGCGCAGCACGCGCGCGGGGGCCCGTAAAGTATTCCTGAACCCAAGGATGATCGACTTTGGTCATTTCTTCAATCGGGCCTTCAACAAGCACGCGTTTTTCTGCAAGAACTGCGACGCGATCGCAAATGGCATAGAGGCTGTCCAGATCATGTGTGACCATAAAGACCGTTAAGCCGAGTGCGTGTTGCAATTCGCCGATCAACTCGTCATAGGCCGCGGCACCAATCGGGTCCAGGCCGGCTGTCGGTTCATCAAGAAAAACGATTTCCGGGTCCAGCGCGAGCGCCCGTGCAAGGGCTGCGCGTTTGCGCATCCCCCCCGACAGTTCGGACGGAAATTTGCCGCAGCTCAATTGCGGCAGCCCCACCAGACTGATTTTCAGCCCTCCGAGGGCGGTCATCAGGCTTTCGCTCAGCCCCGTGTGCTCTCGCATCGGGGCCACCACGTTTTGAAGGACAGTCAGCGACGAAAAGAGAGCACCGTCTTGAAACGCCACCCCCCAACGCTGTTCGATCCGCTGTCTTTCCTGCTCGGGGCCGTTCAAAACGTCGACCCCCAGCACGTCGATGCTGCCAGCCGCAGGTTTGTTAAGCCCGACGATTGTGCGCAACAGAACCGATTTACCCGTGCCAGAGCCGCCGACGATGCCCAGAACTTCGCCGCGCCAGACATCCAGGTTCAGATCCTGATGCACAACTTGTGGACCGAACTGGTTGGTCAAATTCCGAACACGAATTACAGCCTCACGCTTGGTGTCTGTCTTTGTGGTCTGTTCAAGGGGTGTTCCGTCCATTTTAGACCCCCATGACCGAGAAAAAGATTGAAAACAAGGCGTCCAGCGCGATGACCATAAAAATGGATTGGACGACCGACGCGGTTGTGCGCTGCCCAACACTCTGGGCCGAACCTTTGACTTGCAATGCCTGCCAGCAGGCGACGACACCGATGACCAGCGCAAAGAATGGCGCTTTGATCATGCCAATGGCAAAGTGCCAGATACCGGTGTTCTCCTTCAGCCGGGTTGCAAACATGCCCGGGCTGACGTTAAGGTCGATCCAGCTCATCAATCCTCCGCCAAACAGAGCGGCCATGTCAGCTATGAAGCCCAGGATCGGAAGCATGATCAGCAGGGCGACAACGCGGGGGATCACCAGTACTTCGATCGGATCCAGCCCCAACGTCCGCATCGCGTCGATTTCTTCCTGCACTTTCATCGAACCTATCGAAGCCGTGAATGCCGACCCCGATCGACCAGCGACAATAATGGCCGTCAGCAAAATGCCCAATTCCCGCAGGACCGAGATTGAGATCAGTTCGACCACAAAAATTTCGGCACCAAACTGCTTGAGCTGTGTCGCCCCCTGAAAGGCCAGCACAACACCGATCAAAAAGCCCATCAACGCGACAATGGGGATCGCCTTAAATCCGACCTCTTCCATCTGCGACACTAACGCTGCACGACGCAGTCGGCGCGGCATCAGGATAGTTCTGAAAAGTCGGTGCAAGGTAAGGCCCAAAAACCCCAGGATCGACAAGCTGTCGTTCCAGCTTCCAACCGTGCGCTTGCCGATACTCTCTACCCAGTCGGTAAAGCTGCGGTGATGGGCTTCGACCCCCGGTTCTTCCGGGATGTTCTTGGAAACCGTGTCAATCAGGTCCGAATAAGCAGGCGTCACACCCTGAAACTGGACATCTGCCCCCGTTGCCTGAACACGGCGTGCTAGGTCCGCAACCAGCCACGCGCCCCCTGTGTCCAGCGCCTGCACATCTGACAAATCCAGCACGACAGAGGTGCCGTCCGGATTGAAGGACGAAAAAGCCGATTCAACGCTGCTAAGGGATTGCGTCACCAATTCACCTGATACCTTGAGGTAAACGCCGTCGGCGTTCCTGTCAGATTGAATCGCTGGTTGTGTCATGGGCGTATGTGATGTGAAACCGGGTTGCGCTGCAATGCATTTTTGCAGGCCAACCAGGGAATGTGGCTTAACAACAGCGCGTTCGTGGCGGTCCCTTTCAAGTTGGCAAACTTGGTTCTTGTCTTGGTCGATGCCGTGAGACCGGGTGCATGAACCATCACGCGACAATCTTGTTGCCCGCAACCCAGAACCAAGACAGAGTTTGCCCGGACCAACGTCTACGGAATCATGGAGAGTGGCATGCGGCGCGCGGGAAATGTCCTGTTCATCATCATTGATCAATTGCGGGCCGATTGTCTGAACGGAGCGTTGGCCGCGCATGTCGACTTGCCGAACCTGCGCGAGTTCATGGCCGACGCCGTTACGTTTGACCGCCATTTCTCTGTGACGAACCCGTGCGGACCGTCCAGAGCGTCAATCTTGACGGGCCAATACGCGATGAACCACCGTTCCGTGCGCAATGGCACGCCTTTGCGCCACGACACACCCAATATAGCCACCGAAGTGCGAAAGGCCGGGTATCTGCCTTTGCTGTTCGGTTACACCGACACCACGGCCGACCCAAGAGTTCACGACCCTAACGACCCGATCTTGCGATCGTATGAAAATCCAATGCCTGGGTTTGAAGAAGTCGTCGAAATGAGGTTGGAGGAATCCTACCCCTGGCGATCTCATCTTTTGCAAAAGGGGTACAAGTTCGACGATTACTGGGACGTCCACAAGCCTGTCGCCCCTGACAGAGGAAAAGCCCGCCTCAACGATCCGGCCATGTATACGGCACAGGACAGTGATACGGCGTTTCTGACGGATGTGTTTCTGAACAGCATGGCGTCGCGCGTAGGCGAAGGTTGGTTTGCACATTTGACCTATATCCGGCCGCACCCGCCGCTAGTGGCCCCTGCGCCTTATAACGAAATGTATGATCCGACGTCTTTGCCCCTGCCGGTTGGTTTTGCCGACGCAGACAGCGAGCGGGCTTTGCATCCTTTCTTTGGGCCGACTATGGCCAAGCAGACACCTGCCGATTTCGTTTTGGGCTTCGATCAGGTTGATCCGACACCCAAGAACATCCAGACCCTGAGAGCGGTTTATCTGGGGTTGGCAACAGAGGTGGATCATCACGTGGGCCGTGTTCTGCGGTTTCTCAAGGACAGCGGCCAGTACGACGACACTTTGGTAGTTATCACTGCCGATCACGGAGAGATGCTGGGAGACCGGCACAGTTGGGGTAAGATGACCGTCTATGACGCGGCCTACCACACGCCGTTAATGATCCGGATGCCGAGAAATCAGGCGCAGGCAGGCGCGATTGTATCTGAACCGACCGAGTCCATAGATATCACACCAACCATTCTGGAATGGGTTGGGCAAACGATCCCCAATTCGATGGACGGGCGATCCCTGATACCGTTGCTGCGGGGGCAGGTGCCGGATGACTGGCGCAGCTATTCGTTCAGCGAACTGGATTTCTCGGAACCTGAGAAACCAACTATTTGGCAGAGGGAATTGGGAACCGGGCACAGCGACTCATGCCTTGGAATACTGCGCGACAGCCGGTTTGCGCTGGTTGAATTCGCTGCGGACGTGGCGCCCATGTTATTTGATCACGCCGCCCGAGGAGAAATGGAAAACGTCGCTGAGAAACCAGAATACGCGACCGACCTTGCCCGCCTGACGCGCCTGATGTTGCGTCATCGAATGCGCAATATGGACCATAGCTTGTCCCTGCACTCGATCACGCCAGACGGTCCCGTTTCGAAAACACGGTTTTAAGGCCTATAGCCCAAACTGTCGCGCTCAACCCCCTACACCTGCGATAATTCCGGTGTTACGCATGAGGCGTGGGGAGGGCGGATTTGAACATTACAGAAGAACAGATCAAGACCATGACAACTGCGGGCCTTAACCTGATTGGGCAAGGTTTGTCTATTTACGACAGTCAGTTACGGCTGGTCGTCAGCAACCGTCCCTTCCAGGCCATGTTCAATCTGCCTGCTCACCTAGTCGAACCGGGGTCGCTGTTTCGGGATACAATCCAATACCTTGCCGAAAACGGCGAGTATGGCGACGACGACAGCGTCGAGGAAATTGTCGAAACGCGCGTCGCGCAAGCCCTGACATTCGAACCACATTATCTGGAACGGGTGCGGTCCAACGGGCAGGTTATTTCTGTTGAGGGTGCCCCATTGCCAAAGGGGGGCTGGGTAGCCGTCTACACCGACATCACCAACACCAAACAGGCTGAAGCCTTGTTGCGCGCCCGCTCGGTTGAACTGTCCGGTCAGCTTCTGGACCGTGCCGAGGAACTGTCCGCTGCGAACCGAAAACTGGCAGCGACAAACGCAGCCTTGGAAGAGGCCAAGCGCCAGCTGACCGAGATCGAAGCCCGTACGCGCATGACGACCGAGATGATGCCGGCTCATATCGCGCATTTGGATGCCGAGGGGCGGTACGATTATTCCAACCGACGGCTGAATTCCGTCATGCCCGGGCGTCCGTCCGAGATTTTGGGGATGCATATCGCGCAGGCCTTGGGTGCGACCTCTTTCGCGCGTGTCCAGCCGCACCTGGAGAAAGCCTATGCGGGTGAAACCTCGGTTTTTGAGTTTACCGAAGATCAGGGGTCCAGACGTATACGCGTGTCTTTTACGCCAGACAGCGCAGGCGGTGTCTACGTCATGTCCGTGGATATCACGGAAGAGACGCAGGCGCGGGTCGCTTTGCAGCAGACCCGGCGACGCGCCATGGCCGCACAGATGACCAGCGGGCTGGCGCATGATTTTTCAAACCTGCTGACAATCATCTTGGGTATGCAGTCTAGGTTGGACAAGATGGACCTGCCGGAACCTGCGCGTGAACTGGTGGCGGCGACACAACAGACGGCCCGGCGGGGCGGGCAACTGCTGAACCGAATTGCCGATATGACCGGCAACCGGACACCTCAGCCGAAAGCGACCGATATGCGAGGTTTGTTGGAAGACCTGCGCATTCTGGCGTCACCCTCCTTGCCACGAGGGGTTGGCCTGTCATTGATAAACACCCTTCCGGATGAGGCCCTGATGCTGGATCCCGGAATGCTGCAGGACGCCCTGCTGAACCTTGTTCTCAATGCCAGAGATGCGTGTGGCGGAACCGGTCAGATAACGATCAGCGCGCATACTGTCGGCTCGATTTGGGTGGAGGTTACTGTGTCGGACACCGGTCCCGGGTTCTCTGCCGACGCTTTGAAAAAGGCGTTGAACCCGTTTTTTACCACCAAGGGCAGCGAAGGGTCCGGTCTGGGATTGCCGATGGTTTACGACACGGTGAAACTGGCGGGCGGTGATCTGAACCTGCGCAATACTCCGTCGGGGGCTTCGGTTGTATTGCGATTGCCCTATCGACCGGCACCACCGGTTCAGGAAGGTATGGTTCTTTTGGTTGAAGACAGTGACGATCTGCGCGGTCAGTTCCGCGACATGCTGGTTGATCTTGGGTTTTCGGTGATCGAGGCGACCTCAACAGACGAAGCTCTGGCGCTTGCCGCAGACGTCGAGGACATCGTGCTTGTTCTGTCAGATATCCGCCTTGAAGGGGAAGGCACCGGGTTGGATTTGCTGGATCGGTTAAATGGCAAACTGCCGTGTATTCTGATGACGTCCTTGCCATATTCCGACCCCCTGCATCGCAAGGCGCTGACGCTTGCGCCGGTTTTGCGTAAACCCTTTACACGGGCTCAATTGTCCGCCCTGATCCGCGCGGAGGCTGCGTGATGACTCAACCGCTGGTAACCATCGTCGATGATGAGCCCGAAATTCGCCGAATTCTGACTGACGCGCTCGAAGATGCAGGGTTCAAGACCCAGAGCTTTTCACGGGCCCGCGAATTTGAAGCGTCACTAAAACGCGTTACGCCGGATGTCTGTCTTGTGGATCTGTCCTTGCCCGATACCGATGGCCTTGCGCTGGTTCACAGGCTTGCACTGGAACAGGGGGCAGCGGTGATTATCATTTCGGGTCGGGCGCAAGTGCAGGACCGTGTAACAGGGCTCGAGCTTGGCGCGGATGATTACATCACCAAGCCCTTTGATCCGGCAGAAGTTGTTGCACGTGTCCGGGCAAGATTGCGGTCGCCACGGTCGCAAGCCACGCATTCGGACGCAGCACGGTTCAACGGATGGACGGCACATTTCGACCGTTACATCCTCGAAAATAAGGCCGGACAAGAAACCCCGTTCAGTCACGCTGAAGGTGAAGTTCTACGGTTATTTCTGGAAAGTCCGAAAAGGCTGATAAGCCGCGCCCAAATGCAAGAAGCGTTAGGCGGAGCGGCGGGTGAGAGTTTTGACCGGGCGATGGACGTCAGAATTTCCCGATTGCGCACAAAACTGGGCGAAGACCCCAAAAACCCCCGCTTGATCAAGACGATTTACGGAGCCGGTTACATTTTCCTTGGTGACGTGGACTGGATGTAGCGAGGTTGGCGTTCCTTATTCGCGCAGCGCCTGATTCCTGATCTTGATCACGGGCTGCACTAGGTATTCCCAAACGGTCTTCTTGCCTGAAAGGATGTCAACTTCTGCAATCATGCCGGGAATGATCTCAACCGACACACCGTTTGCATCCAAAAAAGACTGGCTCGTCATAATTTCAACGACGAAGACCTCTTCGTCATTCCGGTCGGACCGAGAAATAGTGCTGGCGCCGATCCTGGTGATTTTCCCATCCAACGCCCCGTATCTGGCGAAATCGTAGGCGGTAACTTTAACCTTTACGGGTTGCCCAGCGTATAGAAATGCAATGTCTTTTGGGGGCACATAAGCCTCCACAAGCAGCGTGTCGTCCAGCGGAACAATTTCAATAAGCTCTTCTCCACTGCGCGCCAGGCCGCCAATTGTCGTTCGGTGCACGCGGTTTACGATTCCTCGGACAGGGGATCTTACCTGCGCGCGGTCTGCACGGTCCTTGAGTGCGGGTATGGTGGGTTTCAAAGCCGCGAGTTCCGCCGTGGCGATTGCAAGGTCTGTCAAGGCGGCACTGCGGAACCGACTTCGGGTGGCGCGAATTCGGTCGTCGATTTCTTCAAGACTGGTCTTCAACCGGTTTGTTACAGCGACAGCGCGGGTTTTTCTGCCCGACTATTCCGCCTCGCTGCGGCGAAGAGTCAACAACGTCGTTGCAGGCTCCATTCGCTTTTCAATCAGCGGTGTCATGATGGCACGTTCCTCGGCCAGAACCCTGAGGGTTTCTTCAGCAGTGACCTGATCAACAAGACCCTCTTCATATTCCCGTCGTCGCTGCAAGCGTTGTCGCTCGAGGATGGCGATTTCAGATCGAAGCTCGGCCTGCCGACCGTGATAGAGAGCTGTTTCAGATTTGACCACGTCCGGAGCGCCCTCAACAAGGCTCTTGGCAAAGACAAGATCCCCCCCGTCGATTTCGATTTGTAACCTGTGCGCGCGGGCGATCAGTCCAAAGGCGCGCTGCTGTTCTTGTTTCAGTTCACTGTCGATCTGAGTTGTGTCGAACTCCATCAACAGGGTGTTTTTTTCAACGACTTGCCCCTCCAGTATATGGAGTGATCTGAGAACGCCGGTTTCCGTCGCCTCAATTTTCTGAACGTCACCCGAAGGCACGATCCGACCGTCTACCCGGGTCACGTCATCCAACTCTGTCAGATACGCCCATAATCCGGCGGTGATCAGACATGCCACGATAAGCAAGAGCAACAACGAACTACGCAAAGGTGTCCGCCCGCGCATTTCCCGGGCCAATTTTGCAAGGTCAGGATGCTGCGACATTCAGTTTTCTCCCGGTAGGACGCAGGTGTTGGGTCAGGATGCTCTTGGGGCCATCGGCCGTGACCTTTCCGTTTTCGATCACGATTACACGGTCGACTAGAGCCAGAAGACTGGTGCGATGCGTAACAATCACCATGGTCGCATCTGCCGTCGCCTGTTTCAGGCGCGCTATGACTTCTGCCTCTGTCTTTACGTCCATGGCGCTTGTCGGTTCGTCGAACAGAAGAACCGGTGGTCGCTCAATCAACGCGCGTGCAAGGGCTATGGCCTGCCGTTGGCCGCCAGACAATCCTTCGCCGCGTTCGGAAAGTTTCATGTCGTACCCAGCGGCAGTTCGGGCGGCAAATTTTTCGACTCCGGCGACCCGTCCGGCCTCGAGAATGTCGTGGTCGCGAGGTCTGTTTGCACCTGCAGCAATGTTGTCACGGATTGATCCGGAAAATAGCCAGATATCTTGCAGAACGGACCCAATATTCCGTCTGACATCCCCGGGGTCGATTTGACGAATGTCCACGCCGTCCAACAAGACCGAGCCGGAGTCAGGTTGATACAGCCCCAGGATCAGGCGCGTTATCGTACTTTTCCCGGACCCAATCGGCCCAAGAATGGCGACTTTTTCCCCGGGCTGGACATCAAATGAAATGCCTGACAGCGTCTCATCCAGTTGATCAGAATAGGAAAATCTTACATCTTTAAATGAAATACGGCCTTCGATTTCGGGGCGGCTGATCCAGCCATGTCCCATGGGTCGTTCGCTATCCGCGTCCATCAAAGTATTCAGGCTACGATATGCGCTTCTCGCCTGGTTCACGCGCGTCAGGGTCTGAGCAAGTTGGCCAAGTGGTGCAAGCGCGCGACCCGTCAACATCACGCACGCAACCAACGCGCCCATGCTGGTCTGACCGTCCGCAATGAGGAAGACCCCATAAAAAACAATCAACACCTGAGCAGCTTGCTGTGTGAATCCCGTCAAGTTCAAAGCGAATTGGGTTATCGTTCGGCTGCGCATTCCGTGCGAGGATTGCCTGTCCATGGCTGCGTCCCATCGTGACCGCATCTGCCTTGCCGCCGCGGTCGTCTTTATGGTTTCGAGCCCGGAAACTGTTTCGATCAGGACCGATTGCTTTGATTGTCCGTCTGCAAAACTCCTTTCGGCCAGACGCGCCAATATCGGCTGCACCGCCAGCCCCGTGACCAGCACGACGGGAACGGCCAGAGCTGGGATAATGGCGAGCTGGCCGCCAATCGCTTGAATGACGAAGATGAACAAAACGATAAATGGCAGATCGACAACTGCTACGAGGGTAGCGGACGTAAAGAACTCTCGTAATGTTTCGAATTCTCTGACGGTATTGGCCATGGCGCCTGTCGAACCAGTTCGAGATTTCATCCGAATGTTCAGCAACTGATCGAAGACGCGCCGCCCCATCAGCAGATCAGCCTTTTTCCCGGCCCGATCAATAAATCCGGCTCTTAGGATTTTCAGGCAAAAGTCAAAGATAAGCGCCAGGCCAACGCCTAGGGTCAAGGCCACCAGAGATTCCGTCGCTTCGTTTGGCAGAATCCGATCATACACCACCATGATAAAAACGGATGTGGACAAACCCAATAGGTTCGCGACGACTGCGGCCAGAGAAACCTGCGAATAGGACCAGCGGTTTGCAGCCATTGCGGACCAAAACCAGTGACCGGTGGCAGGCTGTGATTTGAGCGAGGGGTCCCCTAAATAACTGCGACGAAAGAGGATGGCATAGCCTGTGTAGACCTCTTTCAGCTGAGCTTTCGAGACCTCAGTAATCTGTTCTCCGCGCTGTGGGTCGTAAATGAGGTACTCTCCGGTCTTTGCACGGCCGTGGAAAACGACGGCCCGGTTCCCGTTCATCAGCAAGAGCGCGGGCACGAGGCTTTCGTCGAAGTCCGATAACTTCCATTGTCCGTATCCAGCCTGCAAACCGGCCTTGTCAGCGGCTTCAAGCGCATCGCGAACAGTCAATTCCCCGGAAGGGTCAGAATGGGATGAAAAAAGAGCCGCGGCTGTTATGGGTCGTTCAAGTTGCGTAGAGACGTGCATCATGCACATCTCAAACGCCGTGTATTTCCTGCGATCTCGCGAGTTCATTTGTGCAGACCCCCAAACTGGGCAGAAATGCCGAACAAGTCCAGAATGTCACCTGTGAGACTGAGCACGGCATAGTTGGTCAAAAAGGTGTTTTGCTCGGCTAGGATGAACCGTTCCTGGGCATTCACATAGTCACGCTGCGCATCCAGAATCTCGATTAGGCTACGTCGACCGATCGAGAATTGCGCCCGGGCTGCGGCGACACTTTCGGCGTTTGCCTTTGCTGCGCTGCGCGCGGCCCGAAGCCTTTCTGCACCGGCTTGCTGGTCTGATCGAATGAAATCCAGTTCCCGCTGAATGTCCCGGATCAAAGTGTCTCGGGCATACTCCGCTTCCTGAACTGTGGCTTCTGCATGAGCGATTGAGGCACGCCGTTGTCCCGTGCTGTCCAATTCGTAGGTAAGAGAGAGATCAACCCCGAAGTTTGCATCATTGCTGCTGTCCCGGTCGGCGAATGCCGCAATTTCCACCCCCGGCTGGCGTCGTGCGATGGCAGCAGACAGGTCAGCGCGCGCAGCCAGCACTGACGCGTCCGCGCGGCGCACTTGCGGACTGTCAAAAACGATCTGACGGTCTGACCGGGTCAGGGCAGGAGCGGCGACAGGCGGCGACAACTCACCCGGGTCTTGCCCAAACACTTCGCGAAACTGAGCTTCGGCGCGTTCTGTTCGCGTCTTTGCGTCTGAAAGACGTGTCATCGCATCGGCCATGCGCGACTGTGCTGTTAAGACGTCAGCGTTGGATGCCGCACCATGATCTGCTCGTGTGATGATTTGATCGAGAACCTCTTTATGAACGGCGACATTTCGATCTGAAATCCGCAAGATATCTCGACGATCCAACACCAGAACATAGGCTTCAATTGCCGCCAAAGTTAAGGCGGACGCCGTCTGAATTTGGTCGCCACGGCTTTCCAGAACACGCGCTTTGGCCGCCGCCAGATTTCCCGACGCTGCACCACCGTCATAGACAAGTTGTGAGATGCGCAAATAAGGGGTTACGTCCGCGATATCGGTACTCACCCGCTCTGATCTGGCGCTTAAACCGATCGAGACCTGAGGCAAGAAAGCGCCCTTCGCGGCGTCCTGATTGGCGACGGCACTGTCGAGCCGGGTTGCACTCTGTGCCAGTCTGGGATTGGCTTCAACAGCGGCTTGAATTCGTTTGCCAAAGGCACCCTGGGTCAAACGCGTCGATTGTGGTTGCGCTCCAACCCCCACGGCGCCATTCGACAAAGAGGTTTCAACCCCCGTGAGGTCCGGCAGCGGTGCGCAAGCCGATGTTGCAACCATCAAGGTGACAGCCAAGATACGAGGACAAAAACAGCGTTTAGGCATGAGTGATAGACATTTCACCAGTTTCAAAAAATTCGTTTCTCTGAGCGTTTGCGACAGCACCAAGGAAACCGGAAACATCTGAATTTTCAGTGAATTTATCTTGTACTTCAGAGCGGGCTTGTCTCTCCTGAGCCTGAAAAAGCCATTGGCAGTGCGACAAGGAAATCGAATGAGCGAAAGTTAGGCTCAACGCGCCAGTCTCGTATAATTCGAGCTTTTCAGTCGGTGCCAGTGCATCCAATCTATCTGCCGAGATTGCCAATGTGCCGTCCGGCAAGTTGATGCCGCCGTGGTGGTCGACAGCTTTGAACAGCCCCATCTTTGCCAAAGCATGACAAGCCTTTAAGGTATCTGCGTGGTTTGCAGACCACGCACGCAGAAACATGAGCACATCCTGCAAGCCCTGCGATAACGCACCGTCGTCTGAGAAGAACGGTTCATCTTCCGGTTGGCTTGTTAACAGATCGGAAGTTTCATCAACCAACAACTGAGCGCCACATTGTAACGGATTGCCCGCCCACGCGACTTGAAAGGGCGGGCAACGTAGTGCAGCGGGCACATAGCTTGCCAGCCATCGGCCATCCGTCGTCACAAATGGATTCGCCGCCTTTTTCCGCAACGAAAGAAGCGCTCTTGGTTCAACGCCACGGTCTGTTTCCTTGAACACGATTGGAAAAGCAGCGGCAACCTCGGACGCCTCTTTCATAACGATCCGGCACTCGGTTTCCTGCGCCGCAAAGCGATAGGATGTGAAGCGTTTCCAGCGCAGGTTTTTGTGACGCGTGAAAGAAACGGGGTGCAGACGGCTTTGTTTCATTTGTGAGACTTCCATTTCTAAATGGTCGCCGGGGATTCCGCCGACGACCTGCGTTGAAGTCACGCCGAAGCGCCGGTGGGATCGGTATGGAGAATGTTTTCCGAACTCAGGCCGCTCAGGTCGCTCAAGCCGGTGAATTCGGCGATGGTTTCGACAGACGCTGAACCGGGCACCGAATAATCAACCTTGACGAGGGCGCTATCCTCTCCGTCCGTGGCAAGGACATAGATTTCGTCACCAGACTGCACGCCAGTCAAACTTTCTGCTGCCGTTTCTATCGTTGCTTCTGAGAGGTCGGAAAGCTGGGAAGTCAAACCTACAAAGCCTGTGTTCAGACCAATAGCGTCACCGATGTTCAAGGTTTCTATTCCGGTTCCATTGCCGCGCAAAGATCCGGTATTGAGGCCGCTGAACATCAACGCATCCGATACATCGGCCGCCGGGCCAAGAGTCAAGCCGGTAACGATGTCGGTTCCGTTGGCTGATGGATCGGCTTCAAACACGATGACATCCCGGCCGGAACTTGACACGTCGATTGCATCGTCACCTCCCTGACCCCGCACCACGTTGTCCATAGCGGTTGAAACCAACGTGTCATTTCCACCCGTGCCCAGAAGAAAATCAGCAGGGCCACCGTCCGGCGTGGTGAGTGACATCTGTATCGGCTGGCTCGGGTCCTGCACCGTCATCGTGAAGGTGACCAAAGGTTGAGACAGATCGGTGAAGACAGTCGCCGCGCCGCCAAAGCTGACTTCGGACGGCCCCTTTGGATTTGTGAGAAACAGGTCGAAATTGCTGTTCTCGTTATCTGAGCCCAGATCGAAGGTTATCACTGACGGATCGAATCCCAAGTCGGCGGTAATGGCCAGACCGCTCGAAATGTCACGGTCCGGATCGGCATAGATTTCGAAGGTAACGGTCGAACCGCTGCGGCCTGCTTCGACAATCGTGTAGGCGGCCGGTTCATGGGCTATGTTCTGGTCTGATGCGGGCAGAGGGTCCGATCCACCGGACACATTGGCTTGTGCCTGAAAGTTAAGCGCATCGCCTGCCTCAACTCCTGAAAAGTTCGAAGCTGGCACACTCAAAGACCACGTTCCGTCTGAGGCGACAGTCGCGGTGCCTACGGACAGGGTGTTGAGTGTGACGTCCACAGATTGCCCAGAACTCAACCCGATGGACGTGCCGGACACAACGACGCCCGACGTCATCGCATCGCTCAGATCAATCGCCTTGTTCGTGCCTACCGTGTTCAGGTTCAAAATCGGTCGGAAATCTGTGGTGAGTGGCAATGACGTCGGCAGCGAGGTGTTTCCGGCTGCATCCGCGACCGTGGCCGAGATGGAGTATCCGGTTCCATCAGACAGTGCGACCAGGTCAGCACTCGGAATTGATGTTGACCAAGCCCCGCCCGAGCCGGTGCCGCTATAGATCTGTCCGTCGAGGGTGACTGAGACGGGCTGCCCATCTTCCGCGTCTGTTGTCCCCGATATCGTAAGATCGCTGCTTCTTTCGCTGATATCCAGCACGGGACCAACGGACAGCGCATTCAGTGTGATTGTTGGCGCCGTAAAATCCGTTGCGAAACCTGATGTATCACTGGACTCGTTCCCGGCAGAGTCCACAACGGTTGCAGTAACGCTATAGGCCAGCCCGTCTTGCAGTCCGGCGATACTCGCGGCACTTGCGACATAAGCCCATGAGCCGCCGCTGACGGTTGTTGTGCCGGTTGCATCCACAGTCTTGTCCGGTCTGCTGATCGTAACAGTAATCGTCGTGCCATCTGGTGCGTCTGAGGTGCCCGTGACGGTCAGGTCCGTCGTCTGCTCGCTCGCCGTCATGACCGCCCCGTCGGACAGGCCAGTAATGGTCACAGCTGGGGCGGTGAAATCGGTTTGAAAGCTGCTGGTGGCCTGAATAGCAGGGTTGCCTGCCGCATCGGTTACGTCAGCGGACACTGCAATCGTCGCACCGTCGGACAGCGTCGAAAGGTCGGCGGCGGGAACTGTCGCAGTCCAACTGCCTCCGGCAGTGGTTGCTGTGTAGGTTTGTCCATTGACAATAACGCTTACCTTTTGGCCATCTTCCGCATTGGTCGAGCCGGTGATCGACAGATCAGTGCCTTGTTCGACCGCGTTCATGACGGCTCCAGAGGAAAAACTGTCTATGCTGAGCGTTGGCGCGGTCACGTCTTTCCCCAGTGGCACGCTGGCTTGCGGAGCAAATAGGCCATCCGTGTCCGACACGTCGGCTGTAATGGTGAAGGAGCCTCCATCAGCCAGGGACAGCAAGTCCGCGGTTGGAATTGTAACGCTCCAAGCGCTGCCCGAAACGGCGGTTGTGTAGGTTTGACCGTTCAGTTCAACCGATACGACTTGGCCATCCTCGACTCTGTCCGTGGTTCCGGTGATGACCAGATCCGTTCCGACCTCGGCGGCGTTTAACGATGCCCCGATTGAGAGAGGTGCGATCGTCAGGGATGGGCCTGTCAGATCTACCGGGACCATAGCGCTGGCTGGGACCGAGATATTGCCTGCTGCGTCTGAAACCGTTGCGCTTACTGACACAGGTATACCGGTCGTAAGACCGCCGAGGTCCTGGGCTGGAACAGTTGCGTTCCACTGGCCGCCGGACGCGGTCGTGGTATATGTACGACCGTCAAAACTTACCCTAACAACTTGTCCGTCGGCTGCGTTTGTGGTGCCGCCCAGGGCCAAGTCGCTGCTCACATCTATCAGTTCGATAGATCCTCCGGAAATCGGGTCCATTGAAATTGTTGGGGCTGTGAAGTCTGTGTCAAAGCTGGAATTGGCTTGGGCCGCCGGATTTCCCGCCTCGTCTGAGACATCGGCAGTGACAGCAATAGTGGCCCCATCAGGCAAAGCCGTCAGATCGGCTGATGGGACCGAGACACTCCACTGACCCCCTTGAACCGAACCCGTATAGGACTGTCCGTTTAAGGTGAGCGTTACAGTCTGTCCGTTTTCTGCATTCGTTGTACCGGTGACAACCAGATCGGTTGTTTGCTCTCGGGCGTTTAGCACGGCACCGTCGGAAAAACCGGAAATTGAAAGGGTTGGAGGTATGGTATCGACGTCGAAAATGACTGTTTCGACGGACAACTCTTCGCCTTCGCTATCTAAAGTTCGGACTGTTACATCATTTACGCCTTGAGGCAGCGCCGCAGCCTCAACTGCGGTAAAAGACGCGCTCCAAGTGCCGTCGTCGTTCAGTACCGCGACAGTGCTCGACGACCCAATCGAGACCTCGACGGTTTCTGTGCCTTCCGGTGCGCTGAGGTTCAGCGTTGCCGAACTCAGGGCGTTGGATTGCACGCCTGCCAGGTTCAAATGTGGATAGGTCGGGGCAGGGGGCGGCGTCGCATCATCGCCGCCACCGCCACCACCTCCTGCAGCGGCCGCTGCGCCAGCCAACCCCAAACCACCAAGGGCTGCTGCACCAATCCCACCTATCCCGCCAGAGGCCGCGGCGCCGCCCGCTTCGGCCACAAGACTGAACTGAGCGATTTCCGCCACCGCGTTTTCTGCGATCATGATCGCGCCACTATCCAGAACCTGAACATTCTCGGATGCGACAACGACCTTTCGGCCATCCGCCATTTTCAGCAGAACATCACCATTTTCGAGCTGCTTTACGGAACGAACGCCCGGGATGGTTTCCGCGAATTGAAAGGCGTAAAGTTCTTCGATTGTAGCCTGCGCCAAAGCAGGCAGCGCCAGAAGCGTAGATCCCAAGCCGCCGATGATCCCACCTTCCGCAAGACGGCGCATTTTCCTGTCCATCCATTTTCGGACATAGGATTTGCGCTCGGGACCCGAATGCGTTTCGGTCGACTGGATATTGATGTCAGATTCTTTGGTCATCTTACCCTCACAAGTGGTGTCCGCGTCCGCTTGAAGGTGCCAGCTCTTGTTCATCTGAGTTTCCCTCCGGTGACTCGTGCGGTCGGACCAGAAAAATTGAGTTAAACTGAAGCCGAACTCCTCGTTTTCACCACAATCCCGCTTTGGTTTCGGGCTGGGCATCGGATCATCCTGATGTTGGAGCCAGCAGTGGCGCAGGGTGATTTGGAATGATGCTTCAGTTCGAAAGAGTGGTTGCGACGGGGAGCGCAGCGCTCGATTCAGGTATCGGCGATACGGCTTTAAAAACATTTAACGGTGACACGTACCTGTACAGCGTTACCGGTCCCGGCGGCGGCGTCGCAGTCTGGAAGCTGGCGGACGGCGTTGTTCCGCAACTGATCGACACGGTCTATTTCAGCGGAGCGCTGGCTACGAACGCCGGTCGCATGGGGTTCCCTGTTTCCTTTGCTGGAGACGATCAACTGATATTAAGCGTCAGCCACGCATCCGGTCTGGTCGGTTATGCGATGAACCCGGACGGTACGCTGGGGCAGTTAACTGAGAGTGGTGGTATCGTTGGCGGCGGCAACATATCTGCGGTCTCACAGGTGTCGACGTCGTCAAGCGACGTTTTGGTTCTGGCGCAGAAAGACACGGGCCAAATCGCGTCTTACACGGTTGATGCGCAAGGGGCTTTTCAACTTGTTCAAATGGTCTCGGCCGCCGCGGATTCGATGCAGACTGTGACCCTAGGTGCGAACCACTTTGTTGTCGCATCGGATTCTGTTTCCAATTCGGTAAAGACGTTTAGCGTGGATGATGCGACAGGTGGGCTTGGTGAAGTCGACAATAGCGAGGTCTTGGAGACACTGGGAATCGCGGTGCCGACCAAGATCGAAGTTGTTCAAGCCTATGACCAATCCTGGGTGATCGTCGCGGGGTCGCAAAGCAACTCGTTGAGTGTGATGAAGCTGACCCCAGACGGACGCCTTGACCCAACAGATCATGTCCTGGACTCCCGGCACACGCGGTTCGAACCTGTTCAGGACCTTTCCGTCATCAATGTCGACGGGCACGTGTTCGTCGTGGCAGGGGGTGGCGATGACGGGATCTCGCTCTTTACCCTGATACCCAATGGGCAGTTGGTCTATCTGGACAGCTTTGCGGATACGGTGGAAAGCGGCTTGCAGAATGTCGAAGCATTGAGTGTCGCTCATGTCGGGGATGCGTTGCAGGTGCTCGTCTCCTCGCAGCAGGATGCTGGGTTGACACAACTGTCCGTCGACCTGCCGGATTTGGGCGTGATACGCAAAGGCTTCGGAACCGTCCATGGCACAGCCGGGGCGGACAAGCTGAGCGGCGGCATTCTGGACTCGGAATTGTTGGGGGGTGCGGGAGATGACATTCTGATAGCAGGCACCGGTTCGACGACCATGACTGGCGGGTCAGGATCGGACATCTTTGTCATGCAATTCGGAAGCGATCCCACGACAATCACCGATTTTCAGGCTGGTTTCGACCGTCTTGATATGTACGATTTTCCGCTTCTTCGAACTCCGGGGCAACTGACGTTCACCTCTACGCCCCAGGGCGCAAGGATCGGGTACCTTAACGAAAGGGTCGAGTTGATTTCTGCATCGGGGGGTGCGTTGACAGCGGATCAGGTGTTTGGCGCGGGCTTTGGCGGACCTGACCACATACCTGTCGATTTCGGGGATTTCGGCGGTTTAGACCCCGGAAGCTCGGACGGTGTTCTGGGGCCTTTTACCATTAACTCCGAAACCGAAAACCCTGCATTGGCGCAGGCTGAAGTCAGGTTTTCTCTGGACGGCGGCGGCACTGTCAGTGTGCGCACGGATGAGGAGGGACGGTTCGATCTGGGTTTGCCGCCGGGCGAGTTCTCGGGCGATCTGGATATTGTTAAGACTTATTCTACCGCCAGTTCGGATATCAATGCGTTGGATGCATTGCAGGTTTTGCGAATGTCGGTCGGGTTGAATCCGACTTGGGGCCCGCCGGCACCTGAAAACATCATTGCAGCCGACATAACTCGGGACGGAACAGTCAATGCACTTGATGCTTTGGCCATCTTGCAGACGGCGGTCGGTCAGACGACCCCGCACAAGCCACAATGGGTGTTTCTGGATGATGATGCGGACCTATCGGCCATCACCAAATCGAATGTCGATTACGAGACAGGCGTTGTGGGCGTCACGATTGATGGCGGAGGTTTCACAACAGACATGACATCCATTTTGCTTGGCAATCTAGAGCCTGTTTGAACTGTCGAAATGCAAACGGTGGGCCGAGCCGCTGCTCCGCCAGTGCCCGACCGTCCTAACCCATTGCGTTGCGCTGTTTTCGTTCGGGCCAGAATTCATCAACCACTACATAGGCCGTTATGACGAAGAATGCGGCGCTTGCGACCTGCAACACGCGCGTAATGCTTTTGACATCTGCTTCATCCGAGAACGGGGCAACTGATCCTCCGTATACGATCAGAGCGGTTGTGATCGCCGACCCCGCTGCCGCAGCCAGCGGAGTTTGCGATTTTCCAAGAGCCCCGAGAACAATGCAGAAGAAAAAGCACAGTAGTACAGGTGTCAGAATGACGGGCGCGATGACGTTGATCTCGTAGCAAATGATGGAAACCGCTGCGCCCAGCAAGTTCGCAGTCAGCATCGCCTTGGCAACGGTCTTACCGGCCGCAGGCATCGCTGCAAGCTGTTGGCTGAGAAGCGCGACAAAGAACAGAACAAGCAGCGCCGACGCTCCATAAAGGAAGAATGCAATCGCAAATGGCACTGTCACTAGGGACATTCTGAAAATGCGCCGGTTTGGATCAAAATCGGGATCAGCAGCAGCTTTCTTTTGCGCCTCTGCCGGCGGAGGGGCTGGGATAAGTACAAACATCAGAGTGGATACAAAACCCGCAAAGAACAGGTTCATAGGAATCCAGAACACCAATACCAGCGCCAGATCCTGCGATTGAAGAACAAGATTTGGGATCATCAAAGCACCCATGAGCGCGATGACACCGGGCAATACCCCGGCCCCGGACACAGACCACGTAAAGGACAGTATGATTCCGATGGCCATCAGGACCAGGAATACAACTGGATATGGCGCGAAGACTGAAGACAGCAGAAACGAGATGAACATCAGTCCAATGGAAAACACGAAGAGTTTCCCGAACGCTGCCAATGGCAAAGCTGCAGGTGCTTGCAGAAACAGAGCCGTGAATACAGCGCCGACAACTGCAAGGGGCCATCCAAGAAACAAACCCAAGGCAAAAACGCCCGTTACCCCAAGCGCCAGGCGGAGTATTGCGTGTTTGTCTTCAATACGCATAAGACAGGATCGAAACCAAGCGAATATAGGTGCGACCCACCAAGTTCAGAGGCGCATTGTCGCTCAGGTACATGATCACATCCGCCTGCCCATTAAGCTGGAACCGAAGGTCATCTTCGGCGCTCCCGGCCTCATAGCCCGGCAATACAATCCGAACCGGGAACCGTTCGGGTTCGCGCAGGAACCCCTTGGTGCTGGGTGGGCTTGCAAGCTGGCCGGGTTCGTCAGCACCGCTTAGGGAAACAGCCGCGCTAAAGCTCTCGACTTTGCCCGACACGATCTGACCGGGGTGCATATCCAGAACAACCTCGACAGGGGACCCGACAACGGCGCGGCCAAGGTTGTTTTCGGTGAAATAGGCTTCGATCCAGACATCGGTTGCGTCTAGGAAGGTCAGAAGATCCTGACCCGAGCGGGCATACGTCCCGGGGGCAATAAGCAAGTTCGAGATTACGCCCGTTGCAGGTGCACGCAATTCTGTCCATTCCAGGTTCAGCTCTGCATCAGCCAAAGCAGCAAGTGCACGTTGAATTTTAGGGTTCTCAAGCCCCTCATCCCCAAGACGTTGCTTTGCTTTTTCCAGATCAGCCTTGGCATTTTCCAGATTGGCTTCGGATTCGGCCAATTGGCCGCGCGCATCGTCGGCGCGCGAGACGGCAATCAGCCCCTTCTTTTCCAAGGCAAAAACACGCTCGGTCTGAATACGCATCGTATCAAGGTCGCTCTGAGCCCGCGCCAATTTAGCCTGTGCCGCGCTGACTTCAGCCGATGATGCACCCACTTCCTGAGTAGCGGCTTCCAGATCGGCTTCGGCCTTTGACCGTTCGATTTCATAGGGCCTGCGATCAATGCGCACCAGAACATCCCCGGCTGAAACGACCTGACCGTTTTCCACCAGCACTTCGGTCACCGTCCCGGTGACTTGCGGAACGATCTGAGTTGCAACGGCCTTGACCCTGGCATTGCCGGTAAACGGAGTTTGACGATCAGCGACCAGATACCAGATCAGAAACAGAAGAATGACCGCAAGCGTTGTCCAAATCGTTTTCCTCATTCCGCTGCACCTTCGGCCGACTCCGAGGCTTCTGGCGACGCGTCGATCCAGACCTTGAACAGTTCATAGAAAACCGCAAACAGAACTGGCCCCATGAATATTCCGATCAGGCCGTAGGCCATCATGCCACCTAGAACGCCGATCAGTATGACCAGCATCGGGGTTTCCAATCCTTTCGAGATAAAGACCGGGCGGAGGAAGCTGTCCATGATACTGACGGGAAGGGCGAGGACCGTGAAGATCAAAGCGGTGCCGCCTGACATGGAACTCCACGCGTAGATGATCACCGGCAGCAGAACCAGGCCTGGCCCGATCTGAATGATTGAAAGGATAAGGCTTACAAAGGCCAGAGTCGCAGCAGAGGAAATGCCAAAGACCGCCAAAAGTATCCACACAACAAATGCCTGGATCGCGGCAACTCCGATAACCCCTTTGGTAACATTTCGGATCGTTGCACCTGCCAGGGTGACAAACTCGCCACCTCGTGGTGCAAAGACTCGGTTGGCGAACCGCTGAAGCCCCTGAACCATTTGCGGGCCCGGTTTGAAAAGCGCGCCCATGATGATGACGGAAAGCGCAAGTCCCAGAAGACCGATGCCGATACCCAGAACTTTTCCAAAGAGGGATTTTGTGACTTCAAGGATTTGAGCGCCGTATTTGGCAAGTGCGCCATCCAGATTACGCTCAAACATGGTCCAGACATCGCCAAGCTTGTCCCCGATCAGGGGCAAGTCTTTGATGCCCTCGGGCACAGGTGGGATTTTAAGTTCTCCGCGGTCTGCTTGTTCGGCAAAATCGGAGCCAAGTTCAGCCGCCCCTGAAACGGCGGTCGCGACAGGCCCCAGTGTCAAAACCAAACCCAGCAGTACCAAGATTGTGGCCGCAAGCGATTTTCTTCCACCCAGTTTGCCTTGGAGCCAGTCGAAAACAGGATAGAGCGCAACGCACAGAATTGCCGCCCAGATCACGACACTCGCAAGCGGGGCAACCATTATTAGTGCGCTATATAGGAACAGTCCTAAGAACAGCAGGCGTATTGCCAGATCAACTATCTTGGCGTCTTGAGTCTTTTCCATTCCATCCCTCCAAATATTTTTTTATCTGAATATTAGACTCAAAAAACGTGACATGTATATTTTTTTTGGCTTTGGGGAATCTGTATCGGTTTGATGAATAATTCAAAAAGCCGGATCGCGCGTTGCGACCCTGCTGAGGTTGCGTTGAATTCCTTAAGAAGGAAACAGGCAGTCTACCCGTCTTTTTTGTCGTCATCCTGTGACAGAATTGTATCCGCCACCGTGGTTGCCGCCGTTACGAAGATACCCAACCCGACAATGATGTACGCCATCGTGAAAATCTTTCCGGCCGCCGTTTCCGGGGAAAAGTCTCCGTATCCAACGGTCGAGATGGTCACGACCGAAAAATAGATGGAATCGAGCCAGCTCCAGCCTTCGACAAAGTGGTAAAAAACGGAAGCCCAAAGGATCATGCCAACCGTGAAGGCCAGTAGCCCCTTCACCCTGCCGTCCTTGAATGCAATACCAATTCCCCGAGTTATTCTGGTAAGTGAGTTCATTGTGCCCTCGTTATTTGTTTTATGAGGGCATAGTAATCAGATTTTTGAATATTTCAAAAAAGCTTAGTTTTGTCGTGGTTTGTTGGCTTTTTTTGGCACTCAAGCTCAACGTCATTCTTGGGTTGACCATCAAGGGCCGCGCGATTTCGTCAAAGTTTCACACTGCCGCGCAAAGTTTGTGGTAAACCCCAAAGCGGGTTATGCTGCAGTGCAGAAAAAGCGAGAGAATCGACCATGTTCCGTTTGGAAGGAGCGAAAGCGCTGGTCGTTGGTGTTGCTAACGATCAGTCAATTGCCTGGGGATGTGCCAAAGCCTTGCACGCGCAAGGGGCCGAAGTTGCGCTGACTTATCTGAATGACAAGGCCGAGCCTCATGTTCGCGCCTTGGCCGAACGGATTAACGCCCAGATTGTAATGCCGTTGGATGTGCGCGATCCGGTTCAAGCGCAGGCGATGTTTGCTGAAATCCAAACGCGGTGGGGGCAGTTGGACACGCTCGTCCACTCGGTCGCTTTCGCGCCGAAGGACGATCTGCACGGGCGCGTCGTTGATACATCTGCCGAAGGGTTTTCCCTTGCTATGGATATCTCGGTGCATTCGTTTCTCAGGATGATCCGGCAGGCCGAGCCGTTGATGACGCGCGGTGGTACATGCCTGACCGTGTCGTTCCTTGGCGCCAACAGAGTTGTCGAGAATTACAATGTGATGGGGCCTGTAAAAGCTGCTCTTGAGGCGTCGGTGCGTTATGCTGCAGCAGAGCTTGGACCCAAGGGGATATCGGTGCATGCCCTGTCGCCCGGTCCGCTCAAGACACGGGCGGCCTCGGGTTTGGCGGAATTTGACGCGATGCTGCAAGATGCGGCAGATCTGGCCCCGACCCATCACCTGGCGACGATCGACGATGTCGGTGCCTATGCCGCGTTTCTGGCCAGCCGAGAAGCATTCAACGTCACGGGCGGCATACACCCCATCGACGGCGGCTTCAGCATTGTCTGAAAGAGGAAATCCACATGATTACGAATGCGCATTCGAAATCCCTGCAGCTTGGCTCTGATCTGGCCAGGGACGCGGCAGTTGTGAATGACCGGACCGTCGGGGCGGTTACAAACGCGTTGGATCAATCCGAGGTTCAATGGAGCTTGCTGTCAAAGTCAATGGCGCTGCAATCCAGCAAGATCGCGCAGGATCACACGGACCGAACGCGCCAGTTGGTTCAAAACATGGCGGAGTGTTCCGCGCGGCTGGCGGCGTCCCACTCAATCGTCAAAGATTGGGGGGACTATCTGAAAGACGCAGGCCAACGAGTGGCCTTGACGATGGACACCTTGCGTGAACGCGGCGATGTCTTCCTCGAGCATGAAGCGGCCGGGTGTCCGCCCGTTCTTATCTATGACTACGAGGTTATTGCCGACGGCAAGCACTTAAAGCGCCCGTGTAATTACCAGTTGTTGCGCATTCTCCCGCCCGAAGGTGTGACCATTGAAGATACCAAGCGCCCATATATCATTATCGACCCACGCGCCGGCCACGGTGGTGGAATCGGAGGCTTCAAGCGGGATAGTCAGGTTGGTGTTGCTCTGGCCAAAGGCCACCCGGTTTATTTCGTAAGCTTTGGGCGCGATCCTGTTCCAGGTCAGACGCTGGCGGATGTCATGCATGCCGAGGCCGGGTTTGTTCGAACCGTGCGCGCGCGCCATCCAGACAGCCCGCACCCTGTTGTCACCGGAAATTGTCAGGGCGGGTGGGCGACGTTGCTGATGGCTGCCTGCAATCCTGATCTAAGCGGACCATTGGTTCTGAACGGCGCGCCCGTTGCGCCTTGGGCAGGGGCCGTTGGGGAAAACCCGATGCGCTATAATGCCGGAGTTCTGGGAGGAACCTGGCAGCCGATGTTCTGGTCGGACTTGGGGGCAGGTCAATTTGACGGCGCCAATCTGGTGATGAACTTTGAGCAGCTAAACCCCAGCCGAAACTACTTTGGGAAATACTTTGATCTCTTCAGGGATCCTGACGGAGGGCGGCAGCGCTTTATTGATTTCGAACGCTGGTGGGGCGGATATTTCATCCTGAATGAGGCCGAGATCCATTGGATCGTCGAGCAGCTTTTCGTCGGTAACCGTTTGGTCAAGAACACGGCCCAGCTCGAACCCGGCGTGCCGGTCGATATCAAGGCGATCAAAGGGCCGATCTTTGTGTTTGCAAGCCAGGGCGACAACATCACACCGCCGCAGCAGGCTTTGAACTGGATTGCTGAGACCTACGCCGACGAAGAAGAGATCCGCGTTAGGGGGCAGCGCATTGTGTACATGCTGCACGATGAAGTGGGTCATCTGGGCATTTTTGTTTCGTCGAAAGTCGCACAGAAAGAGCATCGGGAACTTGCCTCCACGCTCGAAACCGTCGAGTCGATGGCGCCCGGCCTGTACGAAATGCAGATCGAAAACATCGAGGGCGAAGGCATCGACAAGAAATTCGAAGTCCGTTTCCACGAGCGCACGCTGGCAGATGTCGCTGCGCTGGATGACGGTCGGCAAGATGAAACGAGCTTTGCCGCTGTCGCGCATATGTCAGAAACCCAGGCCAATTTCTATGAGACATACGCCCGCCCGATCGTTCAATCCTTGGCGACGCCCGCCTCGGCAAAGGCGCTTCGTGATCTGCACCCTCTGCGTGTGCAGCGCGCGGCTTTGTCTTCGGCCCAGCCTGCCATGTTGGGTATTAAGTATTGGGCGGACATGGCGCGAGAGCACCGCAAACCCGCTGCGCCGGAAAATCCATTTCTGGAACTCGAGAAGATTACGGCGGATTGGATAGAGCAGGTCATGGATTACGGTCGTGATGTTCGTGACGCGTGGTACGAGTTGGCGTTCTTTTCCATGTGGAGCGGGCCGTTGGCGGCTTGGTTTGGCCGGAAGAACGTCGCGCACAGAACACTGGCGGATCCGGAAGGTCTGAGATCACTGCCCGAGGTTGAAGCTGCGCTGGCGCATATGAAACAAGGCGGATTGGCCGAAGCGATCGTCCGGATGCTGATCCTTCTGGTTGATAGCAATCAGAGCTTTCGGGCTGAAATTCTGGACCGGTGGGCCCAAGTCTTCAAACATGATGAACCATTCAAGGCGCTGACGGTTGATCAACGACAGCGCCTTTTGCATGAACAGTCGCTTATCGTGACCTTTGACAAGCAAGAAGCGATGAACACTCTGTCAGATTTGCTTCCCCTAAAGAAAGACCGTATGCAGGCGGTCGACCTCATCCAACGGATCGCCGGAGAAGTACAAAGACCAACTCCTGAACTGTTCGAAATGGTTGACGATTTGTGTGACATTCTTGACCTGCCGAAGCCTCAGGACGACGCGGCACCAGTGCTTGGACTTACCCCGAAAGCCCGTCCTGCTCGGACCCCAGCTAAAAGAAAAGCTACCCCAAAATGAAAATTTACGAGAACCGAACATTTGCCCAATTGAATGTTGGTGACGAAGCTCAACTGACGCGGCTGTGTACGGTCGATGACCTCTATGCGTTTGCGTCTGCGTCGGGCGACCACAATCCGCTGCATTTGGCAGCCTATGATGGGGATGGTGACGGGCAACCCGAAGCCGTGGCTCCGGCGCTATGGCCTGCTGGTCTGGTTGCTGCTGTTCTGGGCAACGTGTTGCCGGGGGCAGGGACCCAAACTCGCCGCGCGGACCTGTCCTTCCACATTCCTGTTCTTGCCGGCGACGAGCTGACGGCCTTTGTCTCGGTTGCCGAAAAGCGCGATGATGGCGATCTGATCTGCACCGCCGAAGTACGCCGCGTTGGAGATAACGCCCTGGTCCTGAGCGGTACGGTTCAGGTTACACCCCCGTCCCAGCACATGGAGTTTGACTCGATCGAAGTTCCGGGCCTTGTTGTTCAGCGCCATCGTCATTTTGATGCGCTACTTGAAAAGGCAAGACCCTTGGACCCCATGCCCACAGCAGTGGTTGCGCCCGAAGACAGCAACTCATTGAGTGGCGCGTTGTTGGGTCATGCCAACAGCATCATCACGCCGATCCTTGTGGGGGATTCTGACAAGATCAAGGCCGCGGCAGCAGAGATAGATGCGGATATCTCCGGTCTTGAAGTCGTCGAGGCTCGGGGCCACGGGCTCGCGGCGCATCGCGCGGTGGACTTGGTTGTTGAAGGCAAAGCGCAGACCTTGATGAAGGGGTATCTGCATACAGATGACCTGTTGCGCGCCGTCTTGCGCCGTGAAAACGGGCTGCGAACCGGTCGGCGTCTGTCGCATGTCTTTGTGATGGATGTGCCGGGCATGCCGAGACCCATCATGGTCACAGACGCGGCGGTGAATATCGCGCCAGACCTCGAAACCAAAGCCGACATCGTTCAGAACGCAATTCACCTGGCTCAATCCATCGGGATCGAAACGCCGAAGGTCGGTGTCTTGTCTGCCGTTGAAACCGTGAACCCGCATATGCCGTCTTCCGTGGATGCGGCACTGCTGTCCAAAATGGCTGAGAGGGGACAGATCACCGGCGGATTGGTCGATGGCCCCCTTGCGATGGACAACGCGGTCGACCTGAAGGCTGCCCGTACCAAGGGTATCACGTCCGAGGTCGCCGGGTCCGCGGATATTCTTGTTGCCCCGAATATTGAGGCGGGCAACATGGTTGCGAAACAGCTAACCTTCATCTCTCATGCCGAGGCTGCCGGTATCGTTGTGGGGGCTGGTGCGCCGATCATCTTGACATCACGGTCCGATGATGATGCCTCGCGCTTGGCGTCTTGCGCGGTTGCGGCGCTGCATGCTTATGCAAGTAAAGGTAAGCTCTATGGCTGATCATGTGCTGGCGCTGAACGCCGGGTCTTCGTCACTGAAATTCGCGTTGTACGAAGTCGTTGAGGAAAACCGCCCCAGCATGCGCTGGCGTGGCCAGATCGAGCGTTTGGGGGAAGCCCCCCGATTGTTGGCGCAGTCTGCCGGGGGTCGGTCGATCAACCGGCCACTGTCGAATACCCAAAGTCATGACGAAGCAATCCACGCATTTCTTGAAATGGCACGGGAATACCTCCCGGATATCCACGTGAAGGCTGTCGGCCATCGGGTTGTCCACGGTGGTACGGTGTATTCCGAACCGGTTCTCATTGACGAAACGGTCATAGACACTTTGACGGGGTTCGTCCCTTTTGCACCCTTGCACCAACCCTATTCCTTGGCTGGGATCCGGGCGGCCAGCGCTGCATTCCCGGATACGATCCAAGTGGCGTGTTTTGATACCGCCTTTCATCGAACCCACCCTTGGGTCAACGATACTTTCGCCCTGCCGCAGAGTTACTACGACAAAGGTGTTCGTCGGTACGGGTTTCACGGGCTGAGCTACGACTATATCTCGCAGAAACTGAAAGAGATCGCACCGGGTCTGTACGATGGCCGCGTTGTGATTGCGCATCTGGGGAATGGCGCGTCCATGTGTGCGGTATCGGGCGGGCGCGCGGTTGCATCGACGATGGGGTTCTCGGCACTGGACGGTCTGCCGATGGGGACGCGCAGCGGTCAGCTCGACCCGGGTGTGGTACTGTACATGATGCAACAGGATGGAATGTCGGCAGATGAGATTGCCGAAGTTCTATATCGCAAATCCGGTCTTCTGGGCCTGTCCGGGGTCTCGTCCGATATGCGCACGCTTCTGGCGGCGGATACGCCGGATGCGCGCAAGGCTATCGACTATTATGTGTTCCGCATCCGCCGGGAATTGGGGGCGTTGTCCGCCGCGCTGGAAGGCATTGATGCGCTGATCTTTACGGGCGGTGTTGGCGAGAATTCGGCTCCGATCCGGCAGATGGTTTGTGACGGAATGCGTTGGATCGGAATCGAAATGGACCATGCGCGAAACGCGGATGGTGGCACGGTTCTGTCGACGGACTTTAGCCGCGTTCGCATCCTGTCGATTCCGACCAACGAAGAAATGGTAATCGCACGAGCCGCGGTTAACTTGATGCAGTAAGGTTAGTCGCCAGACTTCTTTCCAGTTTTGGAGAATTTGATCAAGGCACCCAGCAGGGCGCTGATGATCTCGGGCGTCACTGCCCCAAGCGGATCGCGTCGGAACCCCGTTACGGCGTCTCGCGCCTCGGCCAGGTTGTCCTTGATCTCGGTCTCAATGTCCTGCAGCGCCAGGTCTCGAAGTTCAACAACCGCAGAGATGTCAGTTTGTGACGACATGGAATTGGCGAACAACGCCAATAGCAGGGCCACAACCATATCGACCCCGGCCATGATCAGTGCCGCGACCGCGTTTGACACGGATTCAGACAGCCAGAAAAAGCCAGCGACGTTCAACATCACGACCGCAAGGCCAATAGCCAACCCCGCAGCCCCATAAAAACCGGTGCGTTTGGCCGCTACTGCGACTTGTCTTTGGGCAATCAGCCTTTCGGCGCGCAGAATGATCGAGAGATTGCGGGAAATGCGATTCATGTGCGGGCTCCTACCGGGAACGGCCAATCAGATAGCCAAGCGCGAAAACGCCAAGCGCGAACACGATCGGCTTATTATGCGGCAACTCTCCGAGTTCGGTCAGAACTTCGTCCATCTGATCTGACCAGTTTTCGATTGTGTCGATCAGACTGTCGGATTGGTCTACCTTCGGTTCCGCCTTCTCCGGCTTGGTTTGTTGGGCGAGTTGACGGCGAAGTTCGGCAACTTCGGCTTCCAGCTCTGCTTTTGTCACCATCGTTCAGGTCCCTCTAACCGCGTTGTAACGCATGTTAGTCGGTTTTTCCGTTTTGGCAAAAGGGGCTTATCGGGATGTATGACAGAACGCGGCCCGGTAAGCGGGGTCAGCCAGCCCGACACCAAACACAGTCATGGTCGGACAGGGGTGTTCCGTCGTCCGCAATCGAAGGCAGAATACCAGTGCCATGACATTCGAGCCCCCGGCCCGCCAACCAGTCCAGCTTCATCACCCGGTCAGGGTGGGGTGTAATCAGGCTGGGGCGGGTTGTATTGCCTTGTGCCGTGAAAGACCAGGAATAGCCGTGGTCTTCGGCCAATCCAAACAAGGTTTCTTGCCGCCAGTCAAAATCCGGGGGCATGTGATTGCCTGTATTCAGGTCTCCACCAATCATGACCGGTAGGTTTGGTGCGAAATCTTCAATCGCTTGCAGCAGCCGTTCGAATTGTTGATGCCGGTGAACCGCATTTGCGTTGCTTTCCAGATGAGTGGAGACGACGCAAACCGGCCCGTTGGTCCCCGGTACAATGGCGGCGATGGCGTTGCGGCCCCCGATGCGCGGCTGATCCGGATCGCTCGCCCCGGCACCTGCCGTAAACCAATGGCCGTGATCGTCCAGCCGGATCAAGGCGGTGCGTAGGAATGGAGCCGACGACAGGATAGCGTTCCCGTGCCAGCCCAGTGCGTTGAAATCATCCGTGCAGAACTTGCGCTCGGTCGATCCGCCCAAATCAAGCTCGTGAAACTCGACGCCAAAGGCGTAAACCATTCCAAGGGCGTCAGCCATTGCTTCGGTTGTATGTCGCTGTGCAGTTCGGGCCATTCCGTGATCAACTTCGGACAGCAGAACAATATCCGGTGCGACTTTCCCGAGATGCGCGGCCGTTTCTTCCGGGAAAAGGCATCGTTCCACGTTCCAGGCGGCCACGGTGAACGCACTGGGTAGGCGAGCGGAGTGTGCCTTGCCACCAACCTGAACGGCATTCATGGCTTTTATGTCGGCCAATATCCTGCGATGCGCGTCGGCCGTGCGCGGGGCCGACAGAATAGCATCCCGTTGCGTTTCGGAAACAGCCGGGAGGGTCGGAAGTGTTTCCGTAATCACAGTTTTTGCCCCGTTTCCTTGTCGAACAGGCAAAGGGCCTCGGGCTTTAGATTGATCCGGATTTCACCGATCTGTGCCGCGTCATCCTTGCCAATCATGACCGAGAAGGGCTGATTGTCGATCCGGCCATGCAACAGCCGATGTGCGCCCAGTTCTTCAAGGATATCGACATGAAATGAGACCTGGCCCTGGTTATCCATTTCGACATCTTCTGGGCGAATGCCCATGGTCACAGGCCCGCTATAGGCTTGCGGAACGTGCATCAGATCGCCGAAGCCATTGATCCGAAGGCCTCGATGGTCAATCTCGGCTTCGATCAGGTTCATCGGTGGTGCCCCCATGAACGAGGCGACAAAGGTCGAGGCCGGGTTGTGATAGATCTCGGATGGGGTGCCAATCTGTTCGATCCGACCTTCGTTCAGGACGATGATCCGGTCGGCCATCGTCATCGCCTCTACCTGATCATGAGTCACGTAGACCGCGGTGGTTCCAAGACGACGTTGCAGGGCTTTGATCTCGATCCGCATCTGGTTGCGCAGCTTGGCGTCGAGGTTCGACAGCGGCTCGTCAAACAGAAACAGTGCCGGGTCGCGCACCACGGCGCGGCCCATGGCAACGCGCTGGCGCTGCCCGCCCGAAAGCTGCGCTGGTTTGCGGTCCAGATACTCGGTCAGGTTCAGCATCTTGGCCGCATCCTGTACCTTGGCGTCAATCTCAGCGGTCGGCGTGCCCCGGTTCTTCAGCCCGTAACCGATATTTTTGCGGACGGTCATATGTGGGTACAAAGCATAATTCTGGAACACCATCGCAATGTCCCGATCTGCCGGATCCACGTCGTTGACCACCCTATTGCCGATTTTCAGAGTACCTTCGGTGATCTCCTCAAGCCCAGCGATCATCCGCAGCAGGGTGGACTTGCCGCAACCCGAGGGGCCGACGAGTACGACAAACTCGCCGTCTTGAATGGTAAAGCTGGTGGTCTGAACGGCCTGAAAGCCGTTGGGATAGACCTTGCGGATGCCCTCTAATGAAACCTGAGCCATGCGCGTATTCCTTATTTGTCGGATTCTGTAAGGCCCTTGACGAACCAGTTCTGGAAAAAGACGACGATCGCGACAGGTGGGATCATCGCAACAATGGCCAGCGCCAAGGCCTGCCCGTGTTCGGGGATCTGACTGTCCGTGTAAGACAGCACGATCTGCTTGATGCCGCGGACCAGCGTGAAAAAGCTTTCATCCGTGGTGATCAATGTGGGCCACAGATACTGGTTCCAGCCAAAGACGAACATGATGATAAAGATCGCTGCGATCATCGTCCGGCTGAGCGGGACGAGAATGTCGATAAAGAATTTCCAGGGTCCCGCGCCGTCGATCCGAGCGGCCTCGGCCAGTTCTTCGGGGACCGACATAAAGAACTGCCGGAAAAAGAACGTGCCGGTGGCGGATGCGATCAGTGGCACGATCAGGCCGGTATAAGTGTTCGTGAGGCCCAGTTTCTGGATCGCCTCGTATGAGGGCAGGATGCGCACCTCAAGCGGCAACAGAAGGGTGGTGAAGATCACCCAGAAGGCCAGTGTCGCGAACCGCAGGCGGAAATAGACAATGGCATAGGCCGCCATCATTGAAATTACGATTTTGCCCACTGCAAAGCCGATGCCAAGGATGAATGAGTTCGCCAGCATCAACGTGCCATCAACCGTTTGGGTAAAGCCGCCTTTTTCGAACATGGCGGCGTGGAAGTTCTTTCCAAGGTCATCGCCAAGCGTAAGTTGCAAGCCTTCACGATGGATCGTCACCGCGTCGTGGCTGGCCGTGATCAGCGCCAGCACTGGCGGCAGCATCATCAGCAGCGCGCCCAGGATCAGGATGGTGTGGTCACCAATCGCCTCCCATTTGATGCGGTGGGGGCGATGGGCCTCTGTGGGGGTATCGAGTGTTGTTTCAGCCATGTCCAAAGCCCTCAGGTATAGTGAATCCGGCGTTCAACCAGCCGGAACTGAAACACGGTCAGGATCAGCACCAAAGCCATCAGCACCACAGATTGCGCCGACGATCCGCCCAGATCATTGCCCCGGAACCCGTCCAGATAGACCTTGTAGACCAGCGTCATCGGGTTGTTGCCCGGCTCGCCTTTCATCAACGCATCGATGATGCCGAACGTGTCAAAGAGGGCATAGGTGATGTTGATGATCAGCAGGAAAAACGCGGTGGGGGCCAGCAGCGGGAAAGTCACTTGCCAGAACCGTCCAGTGGCGGATCGGTTGTCGATCATCGCGGCCTCACGCACGGAACGTGGTATGGATTGAAGACCCGAGAGGAAAAAGATGAAGTTCACCGGGATCTGCTTCCACACGGCCACGATGATCATCGCCGTGGCCGTGGCGTTGTAATCCACGCCCAGTTTGAAATCCCAGCCGAACATCTGGAAGAATTTGGTCAGCGGCCCGGTGCTTTGATCAAAGAACAGGATACCCAGAAAGCCCGCGACCGGAGGGGCAATAGCATAGACCCACATAAGCAGCGTGCGATAGGTTTTGGCCCCCTTGATCACCTTATCGGCCTTGACCGCCAGCAGCAGCGCGATGGCCAGCGAAAAGAACGTCACCAGAACCGAGTAAAGGATCGTGAACCCGGCAACGCGCTTGTACTGATCATTGCCCAGCAGCGATGTATAGTTCTCGGCCCCTACGAAGGTCGAGCCGAAGCCGAACGGGTCCTGAAGAAAGAATGAGGATTGCAAAGCCCAGCCCGCAGGCCAGTAAAAGAAGATGGCGATGATCATCAACTGCGGCATAAGTAGCGCCACAGGAAGCCAGATCGTGTCAAAGCCCGCGCGTTTCATAAGGTGTCCACTGCGAAAAAGAGTGATGGCCGCGCCATGACAGCGCGACCATCCTGGGGGTGATCCGGGGGGTTAACCCTGGGTCTTGGCGAAGCGGGCCAGCAATTCGTTGGCTTCCTCTTCGATAGTTTTGAACGCGGTTTCCACGTCGGTTTCACCGGTCAGGATACGGCCATATTCGCGGTTCATGATGTCGCGGATCTGCACGTAAAAGCCCATGCGATAGCCTTTGGTATTGTCGCCGGCTTTCTCCTGCAGCTGGTTCACACCAACTTCGGCCGCCGGGAAGCGGTCATAGTGGCCGTCTTTCTTGGCGACGTCATAGGCGGCCTCGGTGATCGGCACGTAACCGGTTTCCTGATGCCAGAAATACTGGGTTTCAGGCGCGGTGAGGAAGCGGAAGAATTCAGCCGTCGCTTTGTTTTCTTCGTCCGACTTGCCCGACATGGCGAACAGGGCCGCGCCACCGATGAAGGTTTGGGTCGGTTCAGCGGTCACGGCTTCCCAATAAGGCAGCTCGGTCGCGCTGAATTCAAACGGCAGGTCTTTTTGCAGCAGACCGCCGAAGGAACCGGACGAGCCCAGCCACATGGCGACTTTGCCTTCTTCGAACGGCTTGGCATTGTCGCCCCAGCCCGTGCCGTACCATTCGAACAGGCCATCATCTTTCCACTCGGTCACAGCGGTGAAATGCGCTTTGATCGCGTCGTTGTTCACAAGGATCTGCGTGTCGTTGCCGTCATAGCCGTTGTTGTTGGTGGCAAACGGCAGGTTGTGGCGCGACATGAAGTTTTCGGTGAAAATCCAGGGCAGGTGCGACTGGCTGAGCGCGATATACCCTGCGTCTTTCAGTGCCGGGGCGGTGGTCGACTGGAACTCTTCCCAGGTTTTCGGCGCGGTGACGCCTGCGGCTTCCAGTGCGTCCATGTTGTAATACAGGATCGGCGTGGATGAGTTGAAGGGCATCCCGATCATCTTGCCGTCGCTATCGGCATAGAAATAGCGCACACCGGCGATGTAATCGTTGATGTCGAAATCCACGCCATTATCGGCCAGAAGGTCCTGAACCGGAATGGTTGCGCCCTTGGCACCGATCACGGTGGCGGCTCCGGCGTCAAACACCTGCATGACGTTAGGCTGTTCACCTGCGCGGAAGGCGGCGATACCTGCGGTCAGCGTTTCTTCGTAGCTGCCCTTGTAGACCGGAGTGATCTTGTAATCGTCTTGCGAGGCATTGAAATCTTCGGCGATCTTGTTGACGGTTTCACCAAGCTGACCACCCATGGCGTGCCACCAGGTGATCTCGGTTTCCGCAAAAGTAGCAGTCGCGCTAAAGGCGACGGCGGCAGCGGTCGCGCAGAGCTTCAGGTTGGTCATATATTAACTCCGGTTCAGCAGCGGCCTTTGATAGAAAGGCTCGCCAAATTCAGGGACATTTGTCCCTTGGGGTAAGAGAATGGCAGCGCTATCAGGAAAGACCCTGAACGCTGTACACGGTATGCGTACTCAGCGTCAGGTACGTGGATCGTGTGACAGTCAGGTGAATGTTTTTTAAAGCAATCTTGACATATTTCCCCGAAGGGAATGCCGACTTGAAAGTGTCACTTGCACGCGCATCGCGGCTGGAAACCCGTGTTAAGTCGTTGTGTATATAAAGGTCGGGACGTCGGGGCCCATCAATTAGTGAAGACGGCTTATCTGGATGACAATCCAGCAGATCATTGGCGGCGCACGACACTATAGTTTCTGTTCCGTGCGCCGAGATTACGAGCAGAGTTTTAGTTCAATAGTCTGCAACCAAAAGGAATTCCTGTGCGGCGTCTTCTTCGATGGTGGCAAAGCGGGGAATTGGGTCTTCGAATACATTGTCGGTTCGGTCATCGTTTACAGTCGACACTTCACCAATCAGACAATCGCCCTTTTCGGCCCAGAAAGCGTGCCAGATGCCCGGCATTAAGGTGACGCTTTGACCCGGTCCCAGCCGTAAAAGATTACCGGGCTGGATCGTCACCGGGCAGCCGTCGCTGGGTACTGTCACCGGGTTTTCCCGGTCGATCCCACCCTCGGAATCCGAGGCGTAAATCTCCATCACCAGATCGCCGCCACCGCGATTGATAATATCTTCGGCCTTCACGATATGACGATGCATTGGCGAAAGCTGTTTGTCCCGCGAGACAAGCAGTTTCTCTGCATATAGCATGCCGCACCCCTGGTTTAGATCAGCGACATCACCGTTGCGCAGCGTGAACAGGAACAACCCCAGCTCGTCAAACCGTCCCTGTCCGTAATCGGTGATGTCCCACCCCAAACCACGTTCGCGAATAACCGCAGCCTGATCCCTTCTCATCTGGTCTGGCGTCCAGTTGGCGAAGGGCGGCAAAACCGTTCCGAAGGAACGAATGAAAGCCTCGGCTTCGGTTTTGATTGCGTTGATATCTGATCGTTTCATCAATATCCCTTTCGGGGTCAGAGTTCATTCGCCCAAGGCGGGTTTGCGCCTGCGCGGGATACGGTAACGGCAGCGACTTCGGCACCTTTAACAAGCGCTGCTTTCAGTTGGTCTGGGTTGAGGGAGCGAAGACCTTGCTTGTTCAAGTGACCGGCGTGTTCCAACTCGGCCAGTACACCGGCATTGAACGTGTCGCCGGCGCCGACCGTGTCCACCACCTCGACCTTTTTGACGGGCACCGAGGTTGATCTGCCATCCGCCAGATATCCGGATGCCCCCTCGCTGCCTTTGGTCACGATGACGATAGCGGGACCTTCTTTCAGCAAGAGCGGAACTTTGTCCGTCAGGCTCTCTGGTCCTGGAATAATCCAATCCAGATCTTCGTCCGAAACCTTCACGATATCGGCCTGCGCGATCATCGCGTTGAGCCGGGTGCGATACCGGGTTTGATCGCTGATAAAGCCGGGACGGATGTTTGGATCCAACATAACAGCCTTTTCGGACCCGTGTTGTTTCAACAAGGACGCATAGGCATCTGCACAGGGTTCGCAAGCAAGGCTGATACCGCCAAAATACAACGCCGATACCGCTGGCAACTGGCTGGGCATGTCCTCGGGCGTCAACATGCGACCGGCCGAGTTTTCGTCCAGAAAGTTATAGGTCGCGTGCCCGTCCTTTAGCTGAACAAACGCCAGAGTCGTCGGGCGATCGGAAACGATGACATGGCTGGTGTCGACATGGCTGGCTTGCAGAGACTTGTTGAGCTGCTGCCCAAACATGTCCGTCGAAAGACCTGTCAGCATTCCCGCCGGAACGCCCAGCCGACCAAGCGCGATCGCCGTGTTGAAAATCGCACCCCCGGAATGGGGCACAAAACCCTGTTCGCCCGAAACTGTGGGCGAGGCGATCATGTCGATCAGGGCTTCACCGCAGCACAGGATCATGCCGGGTCCTTTCTGTATCAGAGGGTCAGGCGGCCAGTTTACCGCGCAAGTGCACTTTTACAGAAGTTGTTAGCGCCAACAATGCCAAATTCATCTTGTTCTGACACGTACAAGTTCATTGACCGGCGCAGTTCGCTGAAACGTCCGCCAGCGTTGAAGGCATCTTTGAATACGTCGGCGAAAAGCCAACGGTTCTTTTCGGCCACGCCGCCGACAAGGAAAACACCGCCCGCAGGCATCATAACAACTGCCAAGTCACCCATCACGGCACCCAAGTGCGAGGTAAACATCTGCGCTGCCCTGACTGCGAGCGGGTCCGAGGCATTGCAGGCGTCCTCAAGAATATCTTTGGCACTGCGCGTTTCGGCAGTCGTCTGACCCGCCGCAAGTTGAATGGCCTGATGCAGGATCGGCAATCCCGTCCCGCTCAGAAACATTTCGGCCTCAAGCGTCAGGGTGTCGTCAAAAAAACAGTCCGTAGCAACTTTGCGTGCGGCGCGGAAAATCTCGACCTCGTCCTCGTGGCGGGGCGACAATCCAACATGGCCACCTTCGCCAGACGCGGTGTGAAACCGACCATCAGAATAGAGCAGAGAACCGACGCCCAACCCGGTTCCAGGCCCGACAACCAAGCGCGTTCCCATCGGCGGCGTTTCGGCGCCTTGCAGAACTTCGACATCGTCGCCGGTGATTTCGGCAACCGACCATGCAGCGGCGGTGAAGTCGTTGATGACAAAGGTGTGCTGCGCGCCCGTCGCGCGCGCGATGTCAGCCTCGGACAGGTCAAGCTGCGCGTTAGTGAGCCGGATCATACCGTCCCGTACCGGCCCTGCACCCGCCGCGACGACGGCGCGTGGATCGGTTCCAATTTCATCCCGCAAGCTGTGAAACGCTTCGAGCAACTGTGGTAGCTTACCGGTCGGGTATTTGCGTAAATCGGTGAGCGTGCCATTTGAAATAACGCCCAGCCGAGTGTTGGTTCCGCCGATATCGGCAACCAAGTTCCAATGCTCGTGCATCGCTCCGGCGCGCTGCGCCAGTGGCAGCGAAACGGTGCTGCCCTTCAGGGCAGATTTCACCGCGTTGTAAGACGCTTTGGGCGTGCGCTCCATTGTGTCAAAGTCGACATCCACAAGGCCAAAGCGTTTCTCGTAACCCAAGGCCCATTCGTAATTATCCAGCAAAGACCAGATGAAATATCCCTTAACCGGGACGCCTTGATCTATGGCGTCGCGTACAGCCGAAAGGTGTTGGTTCAAATAGTCGATCCGGTCATCATCCTGCCGTCGTTCCGGGCTGGCCATGCCGTTTTCCGTGACATAGATCGGAAGATCGCCGGTGTGGTCGCGCATCGTGCGGGTCAGGAACCGAGTCAGGGCGCTGGGTTCGATCTCCCAACCCATCTGGGTTTTCGGCAAAGGCCCGGGGACTTCTTTGAGGCTGGGCCAAGCGGTTTCTGCGGGGGCGATTAGTTTGCGGGTGTAGTAGTTTAAGCCACACCAGTCGACCTGGGTGCCAATCGTGTCGAAATCGTTCTGCCAGCCTGCGGGAAGGAATGGTTCCAACCCGTCCAGCACGTTTTCCGGGTAGGCTTTGTTGAACACACCGCCAAGAAAGAACCTGTTGTAGATACCATCATAAAGGTCAGCAGCACGGCGTGCCTCGGCGCTGTCATCCGCAGGTTCTGCCCATTCCAGATTGAACACTGCACCCAGGTTGGACATGCCCAGACTGCGCATCGCCTCAATCGCTCGTCCATGCGCAAGCAGAACGTGGTGCATCGCACGTGCCGTGGCGCGGATGTCGCGCAAGCCGGGCGCGTGGTGGCCGTCAAAATGGCTGAGCCAACTGACGCACCAAGGTTCGTTGATCGGCGCGACACTGAACATGCGGTCCCCGATGCGGCCCATGATGATCTCGGTAAAGTCGGCAAACCAATTGGCGATGTCCCGATTTCTCCAACCTCCCAGATCGGCTAGGGGCGAGGGCAACTCCCAATGATAAAGGGTGGCGCAGGGGCGAATTTCACGTTCCAATAGTGCGTCGGCAAGGCGGTCGTAGTAATCCAGCCCCTCTTGGTTAACTGGCCCGCGTCCTTCAGGCAGAACGCGCGCCCAACTGGTGGAAAACCGATAGCAGTCAAAGCCCGCGTCGCGCACAAGATCAAAGTCTTCGCCAAAGCGGTTCAAATGATCACAGGCACGGTCCCCGTTCTCATTGCGCACCACGTTACCGGGTGTTGCCGCGAACGTATCCCAATGGGTTTGTCCAGCGCCGCCCTGAGCATGGCCTTCGATCTGATAGGCAGAGGTTGCGACACCAAAGAGGAAATCTTTGGGGAAATCAGCACGGGTATATTTCATGTTCAGAACCTGTCAGGAGCGGGGCCGGTCGAGCCGCCAACTACCAGTTCGGCCTCCAGCAATCTAGTTTTAACCGGGTCGTCCGGTGTTTTGATCCGATCAATCAGCATTTCGGCGGCGATTTCCCCTGCCTGCCGGACCGAGGATCGCGTTGCCGTAAAGATCGGCACGTCCTGTCCGTTTTTGAGATAAGACAGATCGTCGTCATGGGCGATGACGGAAACATCGCGCCCCATCTTCAACCCGGCCTCGTTCAAAGCGCGCCTCACGCCTATCGCCGAGATCATGGAGGAGATCAGTATAGCCGTCGGCGGATTTTCCATCTCAATCATGGCGCGCGTTTCGTGATGTCCGTAGACCTCGGTCATCTCGGCGCTGCGCATTAGAGACGGATCGCAAGCGACCCCGGCCTCGCACAGAGCCTCCAGATACCCGGCGCGACGGCGTTGGGCAAAGTCCATATCCTCTAACCCGTTGATCAGGGCGATGCGGCGATGCCCAAGGTCAATCAGGAATTTGGCGGCCCTTTGGAATGAGCTTTTGTTGTTCACGTCGATCCAATCGTAGGGCTCATCAACTCCGGTTGCGCGGCCATGAACGATGAAGGGAACGCCCATGCGGGATAGCACCCCGATACGAGGTTCGTTGACCTTCGGTCCCTGCAGGACAACCCCGTCGACGGCGCCACGTTGAAACAGGTCGCGATACGCCCGTTCAATCGACGTATCGTCGGCATTTGTGAACATCATGTCATAGCCATGTTCCGCGTATTTTCGCGCAGCACCTGCAACGAAATCGCCGAAGATGGGGTTCACCATCTCGTGCTGCGAGGAACTGGGAATTACATGCCCAATGACCATGGATCGCCCCGTGGCCAACCCCTTTGCGCGGCTGTTTGGCCGATAGCCATGTTTCGCGGCAGCAGCCTGCACACGTATGCGCGTGTCCTCGTTCACCTCGGGATAGCCGTTCAGCGCGCGGCTGACAGTTGTTTGGGACAAGCCAAGAATTTCTGAGAGCTGCTTTAGATTCATATCCGCTTCAAAGCGCCTTAAAATTTTGGATTATCACCTGTATTGTGGTGAAATTGCCTGCGCGTCAATAGAATTCGATCTTCTAGCTGAAAATATTAAAATGCAGGAGTAACGGTAAACCTAATATTGACAGAACCTGAATGTTAGCGGATAAAGTTCTGCATCCAAAGCGCTTTGAAAAACGTGATTCCAAAGCGAGAGATGATACGGGAGGAGAATTCATGAAACACTCGCTTTACGCAGGTGCGGCCACGTTTGCCTTGATGTCGGGCGCTGCACAGGCGGACAAGGTTACCGTGTTCGGCCCTTGGTTGGGGCCGGATCAGGAAAATGTTGAAAAGGTGCTGGATGGCTTTGCCGCAGCCACCGGGCATGAGTACGCCTATGTCGGCTCAGACAGTTTTGAACAGCAAATCCGCATTGATGCCGAGGCGGGGTCAGCGCCGAATGTGGCCGTATTCCCGCAGCCGGGCTTGGCGGCAGATATGGCTAAATCCGGCTTTCTGACGCCGCTTGCCGATGGCACGGGTGACTGGATTCGCGACAACTATGCTGCAGGGCAGTCATGGGTCGATCTTGGCACGTATGGCGGACCTGATGGCGCGGAAAATCTGTACGGCTTTTTCTACAAAGTCGATGTGAAGTCTCTGGTTTGGTACGTGCCCGAGAACTTCGAGGACGCCGGGTACGAAGTGCCGACCACTATGGAAGAACTCAAAGCTCTGACGGACCAGATCGTCGCGGACGGCGAGACGCCTTGGTGTATCGGTCTGGGGTCTGGGGGCGCAACCGGCTGGCCCGCGACCGACTGGGTCGAGGATATGATGCTGCGCACGCAGTCGCCCGAGGATTATGACGCCTGGGTCGCAAATGAGATGAAGTTCAATGACCCAAAGGTCATCGCGGCCATCGAAGAATTCGGAGCCTTCGCTCGCAATGACGACTACGTTGCCGGCGGCGCAGGAGCGGTGGCCACAACCGATTTCCGCGACAGTCCCAAAGGCATGTTCAGCTCTCCTCCGCAATGCTATCTGCACCGTCAGGCGTCCTTTATCCCGGCGTTTTTCCCGGAAGGAACTGTCGTGGGTGAGGACGCGGATTTCTTCTACTTTCCTGCCTATGAGGGCAAGGACTTGGGCAGCCCGGTTCTGGGTGCGGGCACGCTTTGGGCGATCACCAATGACAGCCCCGGCGCTCATGCTTTGATCGAGTATCTGCAAACGCCAGAGGCGCATGAGACCTGGATGCAGCTAACCGGGTTCCTGACGCCGCATAAGGGTGTCGATACCTCGCTGTTCTCGGACCCGACGTTGAAGAAGATGAATGATATTCTTCTGGGTGCAACCACCTTCCGGTTTGACGGGTCTGACCTGATGCCCGGCGGTGTTGGCGCAGGGACGTTCTGGACCGGCATGGTCGATTACGCAGGTGGGGCCTTGGCGGAAGAGGTTGCCAACGAAATCCAATCCTCCTGGGACGCGCTGGACTAAGCGTTCCTGATCGGGCAACCCGCTAGTTCGGGTTGCCTGCCACCGTCGCAAGGGAGACGCGGCATGCATCCGGCATTACAAGGCCTGCTGACCATCGCCATCGGCGTGTCAGGGTGTGTGGGCTATTTCTACCTTTCGAACCAGTTTCTGGACAAAGTGCTGTTCCCGGCGCGCGGCCCGAATGCAGGGCGCAATATCAACCGCGCGAACATGATCCGTCCGTGGTTGTTTCTGTTCCCGGCGTTGGCGGCGTTGGGTCTGTATCTGGCCTATCCGGTGGTCGAAACTCTGCGCTTGTCCCTTACGGATCGGGTGCCCGGTGGGGGCTATGAATGGGTGGGGCTGGAAAACTACATCCAGATGGCGAATGAGCCCAAATTCTGGGAAGCCATGCGCAACAACATGTTCTGGTTGATCATCGTGCCTGCGATGTCGACCGCTTTGGGCCTGTTGGTGGCGCAACTGACCGACCGCATTCGTTGGGGCAATATCGCCAAGTCGTTAATCTTCATGCCGATGGCGATTTCTTTTGTGGGTGCTTCGGTGATCTGGAAGCTGGTCTATGACACGCGCCCGGCCGAGCAGGATCAGATCGGGATGTTGAACGCGCTTTACATCTTCTTTGGCGGGACCGAGCCGCAAACTTGGCTAACCATCCCGTTCTGGAACAGTTTCTTCCTGATGGTTGTCCTGATCTGGATACAAACCGGTTTTGCCATGGTGATCCTGTCCGCCGCTTTGCGCGGTATCCCCGAGGAAACCATCGAAGCGGCCATTCTGGACGGCGCCAACCCGTTCCAGATTTTCTTCAAGATCAAAGTGCCGCAGATCAAGACGACGATCCTAGTTGTCTGGACCACGATCACCATCACCGTGCTCAAGGTTTTCGACATCGTCTTTGCCATGACCAACGGCCAGTGGGAGACACAGGTTCTGGCCAACTACATGTATGACAAGCTGTTCCGCGCCAATGACTGGGGTGTGGGGTCGGCCTCGGCCATGGTGATCATGTTGTTGGTGACGCCAATTCTGATCTGGAACGTGCGCAACGCGCGCAAAGAGATGGAGTGAGGCCATGAGCGATATTGCAGGAACCAAACCGGCGCTGCGCTGGGTCGTCCATGCCTCGGTCATTTTTCTGGTTGTGCTTTGGGTGGTGCCAACGCTTGGGCTGTTGATCTCGTCCTTTCGCACGGCCGATCAAATTGCCACAAGCGGCTGGTGGAAATCGCTGTTCCCGTCCGAACAGAACCTGACTTTGCGGTCCGCCGCGCCGGACACACAGGTGCTGGAAAACGGGGTTTACGTCATAGAAGGCAACCTATTTGACGCGGGAACCACGGCTACGATTTCTCAATGGGGTGTCAGCTCTCGGGCCGTGGATGCGTTTGTTCCGGGTGATACTGCTGAGCTGCGTCGGGGTGGTACGATCACTGTGGATGCGCAGGGCAAGTACAGGATGGAGAATTCGGAAGAATTTACCGGCAGCCGGGGCGCCCGTGTGTTCGTGACCGCAGAATTACCGCCCGAGTTCACGTTGGCCAATTACCACAAGGTCTTATTGGCCGAAGATTCCTCTGACAGTATGGGGCGGGCCTTTTTCAACACACTGACAGTGACCATCCCGGCGACGATTATCCCCATTCTGGTGGCGGCTTTTGCAGCTTATGCGCTGGCGTGGATGGATTTCCCAGGCCGCGCCCTGTTGATCGCAGCGGTCGTTGGATTGTTGGTGGTGCCGCTGCAATTGGCGTTGATCCCGCTTCTGAAATTCCACCTCAATATCGGGATCGGGAAAGGCTATCTTGGGGTTTGGATGGCCCATACCGGGTTCGGGATGCCGCTGGCGATCTACCTGCTGCGCAACTACATGGCTGGCCTTCCCCGAGACCTGATCGAGAACGCGCGCGTCGATGGCGCGACTGAGTTCCAGATCTTCACCAAGCTAATCCTGCCCCTGAGTTTCCCGGCGTTGGCCTCTTTCGCGATCTTCCAGTTCCTGTGGACGTGGAACGACCTGCTGGTCGCCAAGGTCTTTTTGATTGACGCGTCGGGTCAGACCACCGTTATGACCAACCAGATCGTCGAGTTGTTGGGCACGCGGGGCGGTAATTGGGAAATTCTGGCGACGGCGGCCTTCGTGTCGATTGCCGTGCCGCTCATCGTTTTCTTCGCAATGCAAAAATACCTGGTCCGGGGCCTGCTGGCCGGATCCGTCAAATAGAGGCTTCTGATGAACGTGCAGAACACCGTAGACACAACAAAAGCAACCCAAGCAGCGTCCGATTGGTGGCGTGGCGGGGTGATCTATCAGATCTATCCCCGCAGCTTTCAGGACAGCAACGGCGACGGAATTGGCGACCTGAAGGGGATCACGCAACGGCTGGGCTATATCGCCTCGCTTGGTGTTGATGCGATCTGGATTTCGCCGTTCTTCAAATCTCCGATGAAGGATTTCGGGTACGATGTCAGCGATTACCGCGATGTCGACCCGATGTTCGGAACGATGGCGGATTTCAAAGAGCTTCTGGATCAGGCGCATGGGCTTGGGCTGAAAGTGATGATCGACCTTGTGTTGTCGCACACCTCGGATCAGCACCCGTGGTTCAGCGAGAGCAGGTCCAACCGCGAAAACGAAAAGTCCGATTGGTATGTCTGGGCCGACCCGAAAACGGACGGGACCCCACCGAATAACTGGCTGTCGATCTTCGGAGGCTCGGCCTGGCAGTGGGACTCGAGGCGGTTGCAGTATTACCTGCACAACTTCCTGACCTCGCAGCCCGACTTGAATTTCCATTGCCCGGCGGTTCAGGACGCCTTGCTAGACGTGGCCCGGTTCTGGTTGGATTTAGGCGTCGATGGGTTCCGGCTGGACACGATCAACTTTTACTTCCATGACAAGCAGCTGCGCGACAATCCCGGCCTGCCGATGGATCAGCGCAACGCCTCGATTGCGCCGATGGTGAACCCCTATAACCATCAGGACCACCTTTTCTCCAAAAGCCAGCCCGAGAATATCGCCTTTCTCGAACGGCTGCGCGCGCTGACCGACGAATATGACGGCCGCGCCTGTCTGGGTGAGGTCGGCGACGCGCAGCGCGGGCTTGAAATCATGGGCGAATACACCACCGGCGATAAGCGGATGCACATGTGCTATGCGTTCGAGTTTCTGGAAAAACGCGCCCTGACCGCGTCTTATGCCAAACAGGTTTTTGACCAGCTTGAGGACAAGGCCGGTGATGCATGGCCCTGTTGGGCGTTCTCGAACCATGACGTGCAACGTCATGCCTCGCGCTGGGGTCTAAGCGATGCGGCCATCCGGCAACATGCGGTTCTCATGATGTGCCTGCGGGGGTCTGCCTGCCTGTATCAGGGCGAGGAACTGGGCCTGCCCGAGGCGGATGTAGCATTTGAAGACCTGCAAGACCCTTACGGCATCGAATTCTGGCCAGAATTCAAGGGACGCGACGGGTGCCGCACGCCGATGGTCTGGGCCGCGCAGGACGAACACTCTGGGTTCAGTAAAGGGCGTCCCTGGCTTCCGGTCAGTTCGTCGCAAGCCGAGCGCGCCGTGGACCGGTTGGAGCAGGACTCCAAGTCGATGCTGCACCACTACCGCCGTGCGATCGCGCTGCGCCATGCGCATTCCGCTTTGATGTCGGGGGCACAAGTTCAGATGGTTCAATCCGGCCCAGTTCTCTCGTTTGTGCGTGAAGGTCAAAATGAACAGGTTTTCTGTGCCTTCAATCTGGGGTCGGGCCCGGCAGAAGTCGCCGTGCCGGACGGTAACTGGCGTGTTATCGGGGAGGAGTTGGGCAGCGTCGGCGGGTCAGGAAAACTGACCCTCGACGCTGCTCAGTTCTGTCTGATGACTCGGGAAAAGGGGTAGGTCATGTCGGAACTCAATCTCACGGATGTCGCAAAGACCTATGGCAGTATTGATGTCCTGAAGGATATCAACCTCGACATCGAGCGCGGCGAGTTGATTGTTTTCGTTGGACCGTCCGGCTGTGGCAAGTCCACTTTGTTGCGCATGATTGCGGGGCTGGAGAAAATCTCGGGCGGGACGCTTGAGATCGAAGGGCAGCTCATGAACGACGTGCCTCCGGCGCAGCGCGGTATTGCGATGGTGTTCCAAAGCTACGCGCTTTATCCCCATATGACCGTGCGCGAGAATATGGCCTTTGCCCTCAAGATTGCGAAACTGCCTGCCGACGAGGTCAACGCAGCCGTTGAACGCGCGGCCCGTATTCTTCAGCTTGAGCCGTTTCTGGATCGTTTGCCCAAGGCGCTGTCGGGGGGGCAACGTCAGCGGGTCGCTATCGGGCGGGCCATCGTGCGCGACCCCAAGGTCTATCTGTTCGACGAACCGCTTTCTAACCTTGATGCCGCCCTGCGGGTGGCCACGCGGATCGAAATCGCGCGTCTGAAAGAGGCGATGCCCGACAGCACGATGATCTACGTAACCCATGATCAGGTCGAGGCGATGACACTGGCCAGCCGGATTGTGGTGCTGGCCAACAAGGGCATTGCTCAAGTCGGTACCCCGCTGGAGCTTTATGAGACCCCGGATAACGAATTTGTCGCCCAGTTTATTGGCTCGCCCTCGATGAACCTGTTGCCCGGTGTCATCACACAAACGGGAGCAACGACCATTGTCGAGTTGGAGGCTGGTGGAACGATCGCCAGCAATATCGCGACCGAGACAGAGGACCAGGGCAAACATGTGAATGTCGGTATCCGGCCCGAAGATTTTGTTCCAAGCGACGACGCGACCGCCTTTCAGGGTGTCGTGGATTTCACCGAAGCCTTGGGAGAGGTCACCTTGCTGTATTTTGAGAACCGCAAAGGGGCCGAGTCCGTGATTGCCAAACTGCAAGGCATTCAGCGTAATATGCGGGGGCAAACCGTTGCCCTTTCAGCCAGCCCCGACAAGGTGCATCTGTTCCACAACGGCACTTCTATGCGCAAAAAGCGCTGATTTCCCTGCCGAATATAGAATCGCACCTGCGCCCGAAGTCCGGTTCTTACCCTTTCACGCGTCCGATGGAACCGGCGCTGCCAAAATAAGCAGCAAACGCGTCTTGCGTCCCTTGTTGGGGGCGCAATACGCTTTTTCACGCAATCCGCGCCAGCCCCTTAGTTTCATTGCAATACACAGCAGGTGAACGGCCCATCGTTTTCAAACTGGACTTATGAAAATCGGGAACTGTCACTTTTGGACTGACAGCCGGATCGCAAAGGTCTAGCCTGTGTCCATAAAAACAAAAAAATGGATTTGCAACGGGAGTAAGACAATGACCAAACACCAAAACCTGTCCCGGCGGACGGTACTCAAAGGTGCGGGCGCGGCGGCGCTGGCAGCACCCCTTTACAGCAAAAGCGCGCTGGCCTCTTCGGGTGAGATCAACATTCTGATGTGGTCTGACTACCTGCCGCCCAGTTTCTTGGAAGAGTTTGAAACTCTGACCGGGATCAAGGTGAATTACACCGGTATCGGGTCGAACGAAGAAATCATCAACAAGATGAAGGCGACCAAAGGTCAGGGCTTTGACATTGTCTCGCCCACCAACAACCGGTCCCTGCAATGGGAGCCGCTGGAGCTGTTGCAGCCCTTTGACATGAACAAAGTGCCGATTGATCTGGTGAATCCGGCGATGGCAGCGATCGGCACCGACGCCTGGAACTTTGCAGACAGCGGTGTTCACTGGTTGCCGCATATCTGGGGCACCGAAGGGATCGCCTATCGCACCGATCTGTGGCTGCCCGAGGGCGATGCGCCTTCTTATGGCGATGTCTGGTCTGAAGAGAACGCCGGCAAGACCATGGGCCGCGCACACTCCATGATGCTGGGTGCGGGTCTGTATATGGAACGCGCGGGCGAGATGGAGCCGGGTTCTGTCTGGGCGGCCTATGGTGACGAAGACACCATGCGCAAAGTCTGGGGTCAGATCACCGACTGGTGCGTTGAACGCAAGAACCGGATCAAGCTGATCTGGAACGACGCGGATACCCAGAAAAACGGTCTGCTGAACGAAGGTGTTGTGGTCGGTCAAACTTGGGATGGTCCGCCGCTGGCGCTGAAATCGGCAGGTGAGCCGGTGCACTATCAGGCTCCGGTCGAAGGTGCGATGGCCTGGGTTGATGGTATCGCGATGCCGACCGGTGCGGCGAATATCGACCAGATCTACGCCTTCATCGACTTCGCTTACCAGGCAAAACCGGCTGGTGTCGCGATTGACAGCCATGGCTACAACTCGCCTGTTCTGGGCGCCGATCAGTATTCCGGCGACACCTACAAGAAGAACTTTGCCGAAGCGTATCCAGGCGACTCTCTGGCCAATCTGAACCCATGGCCGGCCGAGGCCCCGTGGTATGCAGAAACCCGGACCGAGTTCGTCAACAAGTTCAAAAGCGCCTGATCGCTATGAAATCATACCCTTCGCCACCCGGCGAAGGGTAATCGAACCGCGCACCGACAAGGTGCGGCGGACACTATTTCGGTGCGCGTAGCAAACGCACCAGACGGAGATACCAAAAATGAGTGCTGGGGTCGGTGTAGATCTTGAGAACCTTTGGATCCGTTTCGGTGACTTCGTCGCCGTGAGGGACGCCAATGTGAACATCAACGGTGGCGATTTCTTTTCGTTCCTCGGGCCGTCTGGTTGCGGCAAAACGACGATTTTGCGCGCCGTATCGGGGTTTTTGGACCCAAGCGAAGGCAAGGTCCTGATCGGCGGCAATGACATGCGAGGCATCGGTCCGAACAAACGCCCGACCGCGCTGATCTTTCAGAACCTCGCGTTGTTTCCCCTGATGAAGGTTTGGGAGAACATTACGTTTTCGATGGAAATAAAGGGCGCCAGCGCTGCTCAGCGCCGTAAGCGCGCGGACGAGTTGCTGGACATGATCGCTCTGCCCGGTCAGGGCGACAAGCTGCCCAGCGAGTTGTCTGGCGGACAACGTCAACGCGTAGCCATTGCACGGGCGTTGTGCGCCGAACCCGACGTGTTGTTGCTGGATGAACCGCTTTCGGCACTCGACCTCAAATTGCGCCAGCACATGCGGACCGAATTGCGCGAGATCCAGCAGCGGGTTGGCATCACGTTCATCTATATCACTCACGATCAGGGTGAGGCTCTGACCATGTCGGACAACATTGCCGTCATGCGGGCAGGCGTGATTGACCAGATCGCTGACGGCAAAACGATCTATAACGATCCTAACACGGCTTTTGCCGCGTCATTTGTTGGTGAAAACAATGTGTTCCGAGGCAAGATCAAACAGATCATGGGGACCGAAGCCCTGATCGCCACCAACCGGTCCGGCGATCTGGTTGCGCGGATTTCCAGCGCCAATCAGGGCAAGATGAAAGAAGGCGACGAGGCGATGATGTTCATCCGCCCCGAGGCTTTTGCCATCGCGCCCGAAGGCGCATCGGGAAACCATTTCGTGACGGCGCGGGTCAACCACGAAGAGTTCGAGGGCAACGTGTTCAACATCTTCACCGAAGGTGAGGGCGGCAAAGAGATCAAAGTGTCGATCCCGAACCACGGACAGTCCTTCCAAGACCACACCGGACAGAACATCACGCTGGAATACGAGACCCAAAACGCGGTTCTGGTCCCGGCGGGTGAACTGGCTGCGGAATAAGAGGGTCGGAAACATGCCCAAATTCCTCAAGGAGTTTTTCAATCGCAACGGCACCGGGATGGGGCTGGCGATATTGGGGCTGGTCCTGTTCTGGACCATCGGCCTGATTATCCTGCCGCAACTCTCGATGCTTGATTTTTCGTTCCGTCCGAACCTGCCGCCGCCGGAAATCGGCGGACCAAAGGACGTTTATACGCTCGAGAACTACAAATACCTGATTTACGGCCCGGAAGGGGGATCTCAGGACTACAATTCGGTCGACCTGAGAGTGTTCTTCAGAACGCTGCTCGCGGCTGTTTGCGTGACCATATTCAACCTGATCATCTGCTATCCGATCGCCTACTATCTGGGGCAATCCAAAGGCAGCCATATTCGCATCTTCGCGATCATGCTGATCATACCTTACTGGATTAACGAAATCCTTCGCGCGTTCGCGTTGCGGATCATCTTTGGCGAAACCGGAGTTCTGAACACCCTGTTCATGGGTCTGGGGATCTGGGACACGCCCTTTGACTTTATCCGCAACGACATCGCCCTCTATGCGGGTCTTGGATATGCTTACATCCTGCTGATGATCTTCCCGATCTACAACGTGATCGAAAGCCTCGATCACAACCAGATCGAGGCCGCGCGTGATCTTGGCGCGCCTTGGTGGAGGATTCACTGGCGTGTGGTCATTCCCTACGCTAAGCCGGGCATCAGTTCGGGCTGCACGATGGTTTTCATGCTATCCGCTGGCGCCCTTGCCGCCCCGCAGATTCTGGGCGGCCCGTCCAGCCTGTGGTTCACGCAACTGATCTACCAGCAGTTCAACGACAACAATGACTGGCCGCAAGGCGCTGCCTACGCGATCGTTCTGCTGGTGACCTGTATCTTGTTCGTTCTGGCGGTCATGCGCCTGTTCAAAGTGAACATGGGGGATATCGGGAAATGAACCTCTCTTTCCTTCGTGTAAGCATCTGGGTCTATCTGGTCCTTTTCTTCCTGTACCTGCTTGGTCCGCTTGTGATCATGTCGGTTACGGCCTTCAATTCCTCGGCCTTCCCGCGGATGACTCCGTGGGAGTGTCTGACCTTTCAGTGGTTCGGGGATCTGTTTCAGGACCAGCGTATTCTGAACGGGATCAAGAACTCGCTGATCATCGGTGCAGGAACGGTCGTTCTGTCGGTTGCGATGGGGCTGGCGGGTGCGCTCATGCTGACCCAGATTTGGCCCAAGCTGCGAGCGACCTACTACACGATCATCATTGCCCCGATCCTGATACCGGGCGTGGTTTTGGGTATATCGACGCTGGTGTTCTGGGACCGGATTAACCGTATGCTCGGGCTGGGCGCAGATAGCGTTTTGTCCAACGGGGTTTTCCTGACTGTGATCGGTCAGTCCACCTTTATCGCAAGCTATTGCATGCTGGTTCTGGTGGCGCGGCTGCAACGGTACGACATCGCGCTGACCGAGGCCGCTCTGGACCTTGGTGCAACCCACGCACAGGCGTTTCGCAAGATCCTGCTGCCATTCATGCGGCCCGCGATCGCTTCGGCGGCTGTGCTGGCGTTCCTTGCATCGTTCGAGAACTACAACACGACAACCTTTACCTTTGGCGAATACCCGACACTGACGATCGAACTGGCGCAGAAAGTGCGCTATGGCATCACGCCGTCGATCTCGGCGCTGGCTTTCATCATCGTGGCGCTGACCGTGTTCTTTGCCCTACTGAACGAGGCCAAGCTGAAGCGTCAGGAATTGGTTGCAGCCGCGCGCAAGAATGCCACGGTCGAGGAGTTGGCAGGGAAAATCAAACTGCCCAGCTTCTTTGCAGGCAACATGGCTGCTGTGCTTCTGGTCGTGTTCGCTGTCGCCACGATTACCGTGGTCGGCACGGCGACCGCGTATAACCCGGCCCAGTGCATTGCCAATGTCAAAGAGGAAAAACGTCTGGAAGCCGAACAGCGTATCCAAGAGCTGCGAAAGCAGCGCGAGGAACAGCGCAAAAAGCGCGAAGCTGAGGAAGCCGAACAAGGCGATGCGGGGCAATCTGCGCCTAAACCTTCTAACAACAGTGGCTTTGGCAACGTGTTCGCGCCGAACACTTTGGGCAGCGGTGAAGAAGAAAGTCAGGAAACCGAAACGCCACCGTCAAATAACGGTGGGTTCGGTGGCGTATTCGACCCGAACAGCCTTAATTCCGAATAATTGAAAGCCTGACTAAGGCCGACTGCGCCCGGAGAGATTACCCCTCTTTGGGCGCATTTTTTGTCAGTATGGCAACGTCGCACGCGTTGACCTTTATTCCGTTCCATTCCACGGGTGTTGCGTTGTAGTTGATCAGGAACGTATGGCCCTTGGTGTCTCGCCGACGAAGGCCGCCGGGCATCGGGTGCAGCGTCATTCCCACCTGTTGCGAGGCCATCTTGATCACACGATCCCACAGCGCCACATCCGGGAAGCCCGCCAGATACCAAAACCCGTTTTCGCCTTTCAGGGCAGAGGTGCCATCCTCAAAGGTCAGCAAATCGGGTGCTGACCCCGACAAACGGTCAACCCAGTGCTGCGCTGCGCCGCCGCCGTCGACGTTGCGCTTTACCGATGGGGGCAGCGTCTCAACCAGATCAACATCACAGTCCAAACCCGACAGGCCTGGGCGTCCCGTTTTCGGAATTTGGAAATCCGGCGTGATTGCCCCTGAGCGCGGGCCGAGGACAGCCAGATCGCATCCTTTGCCGAGTCGTCTTTCAAGGTCGCTATCCACACTCGCCAGACCCGGCGCAAGGATCACTTTGTAAGCGTTCTCGGGGATCTTGTCCGACGATAGGAAATCCACTGAAAGCCCGGCTCGTCGCAGTGCGCGGTAGGCCGAAAACACGAGGCGGAAATAATCGAAACCAGCGCCGTGTGGTTGTGTCGCCCAGGCCCAGTCCGACGCGTAGTCGAAAACGATAGCGACTTCCGCCTTGCTTTGTTGGACCTCGCCCAGTTGGGACAGCACATCGCTGGTTCGCTGCGCTTCGAACAAGGCCGGAGCCGGTCGGTTGTTCGACGTCAACAATCCTGCATGCATCTGCTCTTGCGCGAACGGTGCCTGCCGCCACCGAAAATAACTGACCACTTCGGCGCCATGCGCCACCGCTTCAAGCGACCAGAGCCGGACCATCCCCGGCAAGGGCGCCGGATTGTACGGTGCCCAGTTCACCGGACCCGGCTGTTGTTCCATGACCCACCAGCGCCCGTGCCCGACGGCGCGATAAAGGTCGTGATGAAGCGCCTGCATGTCGGGGTCACCTTGCTGCAAAAAGGCCGTCTTGTGCGCCTCATCAGCCTCGAGCCGGTCTGACAGGAACCCGATGGGATAACTGTCCCATGTAGCGATATCCAGATCTGCCCCGACTTTGAAATGATCAAACTCCAGCGTGCGACCCATGTAGTTGTGCAAAAGGGGCGCGTGCGTCAAAGGGCGCAGAGCATCGACCTGCGCTTTGTTGAACTTTACCACCTGATCGGAACTGAACCGACGAAAGGCCAGAACATGCGCCGGGTTTGGTTCTGTCACTGTCAGATTTGGCAGGTCGATCTGGTCAAACCCGTCATATTCCATCGACCAAAAGACATTGCCCCAGGCAGAGTTCAGCGCATCAATGGTGCCGTATTGATCCTCAAGCCAGTTCTGAAAGGCGCGCAGGGCAGGGTCGCTGTAGCTGAGTGTTGTATCATGGCAGCCATATTCATTGTCGATCTGCCACGCGGCGACATGGGGATTATTCCCGTAACGCTTGCCCATTATCCGGGCAATACGGGCGCATTCGGCAACATATCCTGCGTGGCTGAAACAATAGTGTCGGCGCGATCCGAACTTTCGTGGTTGCCCCTGTGCATCAACCGCCAGCATGTCGGGGTGTTTTTCCTGCATCCATCGCGGTGGCGTCGCCGTGGGCGTTCCCATCACGATCTTCAGCCCGGCCGCCCCGAGTGTTTCAACGGCCCGGTCCAACCAGTCAAACTGCAGGTCGCCCGGGGTGGGCTCCAGCCGGCTCCAGGCAAACTCGCCGATCCGAACCCAGCTCAACCCGGTTTCGATCATCTTTTGGGCGTCGTCCGTCCACATATCCTCGGGCCAATGTTCGGGATAGTAGCACACGCCAAGTTCTGGCTTCATAGGATGACTCTGTGTTCTGGTTGCCCTTTACCGGCATCAATCGCGGCAAAGGTCATTCCGTTCGAGGGGTGTTGTGAGAGGGTGGTTTCGTCCAGACCTTCGCGCGCGGTCGTGCAATAGAGTGTCGTCAGGTCTGCTCCGCCAAATGCCGGGCAAGACACGTGCGCGGCGGGGAAGGTCACAGCTTTCAGGAATTGACCGTCGGGGTCGTAGGCCGCCACCCGGTGCGCGCCCCATTGGGCAATCCAAATATTCCCTGCCGTATCCGCAACAGCGCCGTCGGGGTTCAGACAGTCCACCCGCAGATCGAGAAAAACCGTGCTTTCGCCTTCAGGCCATCCGGTTTCGGCGTTCAGTGCCCACCGCATGACCCGTTTGGTCGCTGTGTCAGTATAATACGCGCAGGACCGGTCCGGTGCGAAACAGATGGCGTTCGAGATCGTGATATTTGGCACAAGCTGTCGTAGCTCGCCCCGCCAATAGCGATAGATCGCGCCCGCACCTGGTTCGGCGTTCTTGCCCATCGTGCCGATCCAGAACCCGCCCCAAGGGTCGGCGCGGCCGTCATTTGATCGCGTGACAGGGTTGTCAGCCTCCAACGCGACGACAAGGTCTTTCGTGTTACTCGTCAGATCGAAACGCCACAGCCCGGTCTCAGACGCGATCAGCAGGGTGTTTTCATCCACCCATCCCGCAGCCGAAACATGTTCCGGGAAGTCCCAGCTGAGTTGTTCGCCGTCCCTTTGCGACATCATGCGTTTGTTGATGATATCGAACCAGAAAAGCTGCTGCCTATTGGGGTGCCACAACGGTCCTTCGCCCAATTCGCAGGGGCGGTTGTCAAAGATCGGGCTCATCCGGCGGCCTCGTCATAGGCCGATACGATCCGCTGCGCCCGGTCCGCGACCTCGCGCACGGTCATACCCGGCTTGAAAAGCGCGGAGCCTATGCCAAAACCATCGGCACCGGCTTTGATCCACTCGGCAAAATTCTCAGGACCGGCACCGCCCACCGCAAAGATCAGTGATCCCGCAGGCAGGACCGGGCGCAATGCCGCCAGACCGGAAGGCCCTGCCATCACACCGGGAAACAGTTTTAACCCTGTCGCTCCGGCCTTGAGCGCGGTGAAGGCTTCGGTTGGGGTATAAACTCCGGGCCAGCTCTGCATGCCCAGTTCGACCGTGCGATGAATGACCTCCGGGTCGCAGTTGGGCGACACGACAAGCTTTCCGCCAACGTGGGCCACGTCGTCTACTTGCTGCGGTGTCAGAACGGTTCCCGCTCCGATCAGTGCCTGATCGCCAAATTTCTCTGACAAGAGCGAGATGCTGTCCAACGGGTCGGGTGAATTCAGCGGAACTTCGATCCGGTCGATACCTGCTTGGATCAGGGCATGTCCGATTTCTGCTGCTTCGGTCGGTTGCAAGCCGCGCAGGATGGCAATGATGGGACGGCTCATACAGTTTGCCTCGTCAGGAGGCGGGCTTGAAACAGACCCGCCAGTGTGGATTGCGTTGTGTCGACAGTTTCAACAAGAGCACCTTGTTGCTTGAGGGCGTTTGCATAGACCGCTGCGATGCCTTCGGCACCGATGATGGCAATTTGCTGACCCAGCCAATAGGGGCGGCTCGCCGCCAGTTCCGCGCCAATCAAAAACCCGGAAAGTTGGGCTCGCGCGACACCGGTGTCTTGGCCGTGCAACAGATCAGCGGCCCGCAAGCCAAACAATCGTGCTGCAAGCTGTTCTGGTTTCGACAAGGTGTCCGCGACTGCTTCGGCAAAGGCGGCGTTGTCCCACCCCTCGCCAACCGAATGTCTTAGAACCGATTGACCGCGCAACAGCTCAAACAGTTCACCGGTCATGAACGTCCGGAAACTGACAACTTCATTGGCGCTGATCTGCACCCACTTGGTATGCGTCCCCGGCAGGCAAAGGACGCCGTCCCAGTTTTGACGGCTGGCCAAAAATCCGGCGATCTGGGTTTCCTCACCGCGCATGACATCCGGCGGAGCGTTTTGTTTCAACCCGGGCACGACAAATGTGCGAATGCGGGCGTCCGTGTCGGGCACACGGATTGGGGCAGCTGGAAGAGGGGCGACGGGGACGGTGGAATAGGGGGCCTCGACCCAGCCTTGCCTTGCGCCGACCATGCCACACGCGACAACGTCTGTTGTGGTGTTGCCCAACCAACCTTCGATCAGGTCCAGCAGCGCGGATTGAAACTCATGTTTGGTCAGACGGGCCATGCCGTTGTCGGATTCTGCCTGATCCAGAATCTTTTCGCCCTGCATCGCCCATACCCGTAGATGAGAGGTTCCCCAGTCTGCTGCGATCCATTCAATACTCATTGCATTACCCCGTCACCACCACGCCACCGTCGACGACCATGCATTGCCCTGTCATCGCTCGGCTGGCCTGCGACGCCAGAAACAAGGTGGGCCCGATCATGTCTTCTGGCGTCAGGTGTTCCTTGAGGCATTGTCGGTCCATATGCGCGGCCAGATCCTCGGGCGTTGCCCACATGTCCAACTGCTTTTGCGTCAGCACCCATCCGGGTGCCAGCGCGTTTACCCGGATATTCTGCGGACCCAACTCACGCGCCAGAGAACGGGTCATCCCGGTAATTCCAGCGTTTGAGGTTGTGTAGATCGGATAACCGGCATTGCCCATCATATAGCTGATCGAACTGAAATTGATGATCGACCCGCCGGTGCCCTGCATTTGTCGGGCGGCCTCCTGACAGGCAAAGTAATACGCCTTCAGGTTCACCTCGATCATCCAGTCCCAAAACTCGGTCGTAGTTTCTTTCAGGGAGTGGCGCTTGTCGTTCGCGGCGTTGTTCACCAACACGTTGATTGGGCCGTATTCCTCGGCCGCCTTGTTCATCGTCGCGTGCAGCAATTCGGTATCCGTCATGTCGCCCTGCATGAACAAGGGCGCGCGACCGTGTTTGTCACGCATCTGCTCGACAAACGCGCTGGCGTCCGAGCGGCCGATAAAGGCGACATTTGCGCCCTGAGCCATGAACCCATCGGTCAGCGACGCTCCAACGCCCGATCCGCCACCCGTGATATAGACAGTGGCCCCATTCAGGTCATGAAAAGTGGCAGGTTGGTCCATCAATGGCTCTCTCTGGTAACGAGGCGGGTGTCCTTGCCGACAAGAAAATCAAGGTCCGCGCCCTGATCAGCCTGCAAGACGTGATCAATGTAAAGTTTCGCGTATCCACGGGTGTAATGCGGGTCATCCGGTTGCCAGGCTGCGCGGCGCGCGTCCAGTTCATTTTGGTCAACCAGCAGTTCCAACTCACCCTTGCTTGCGGACACGCGGATGCGGTCCCCGGTTTTGACCAGCGCCAGCGTGCCACCCGCCTGAGCTTCGGGACTGACATGTAAAATGACGGTGCCAAAAGCCGTGCCAGACATGCGCGCGTCCGAGATACGGATCATGTCGCGCACGCCGTCTTTCACCAGCTTGGCCGGGATTGGCATGTTGCCTACTTCGGGCATCCCCGGATAACCCTTGGGACCGCATCCCTTGAGCACCAGAATGGTCTCGGGTGTGACGGGCAGGTCTTCGCGGTCAATGTTGGCTTTCAGGTCTTCGATGCTTTCGAAAACATAGGCCTCCGCTTCGGTCTCCAACAATTCATCTGTTGCGGCCGAGGGTTTTACGATCGCCCCGTTCGGTGCCAGATTGCCGCGTAGTACACGCAGCCCCGCAGCGGGTTTCACAGGATCATCAAAGCCGTGGATCACATCGCGGTTAAAGCATTCAGCCCCTTCGTAATGGGCCGAGATGTCCTTGTTCAGCACGGTATTCGCGGGTCGTAGAAAGGGTTTGAGTTCATTCAGAACGACCGGCACACCACCGGCGTAGCAGAAATCCTCCATCAGGTATTTGCCCGAGGGCATGCAGTTCACCAACAAGGGAATCTCTGACCCGATCTCAAAATCTTTCAGCGACAGATCCACTCCGACACGACCGGCCAGAGCCAACAGATGCACGACTGCATTGGTCGACCCACCGACCGCCGCGTTGGTCAGGATGGCGTTTTCAAACGCTTCCTTGGTCAGGATGTCCGACGGTTTCAGGTCTTCGTCCACCATCTCGACAATCCGTTTTCCGGTCAGATGCGCCAGCGCCATGCGCCGCGCGTCAACTGCGGGCAGGGCCGCGTTTGTGGGCAGGCTCATCCCCATCGCCTCAACCAGCGAGGCCATGGTCGAGGCCGTACCCATCGTCATGCAGACCCCCGCGCTGCGCGACATGCCGGATTCAGCGTTCATGAAATCCTGCAAGGTCATCTCTCCGGCGCGCACGGCTTCGGAAAACTTCCAGACATCCGTGCCCGAACCGATGTCCTGCCCCCGATACTTGCCGTTCAGCATCGGGCCCGAGCTGACCACGATGGACGGCAGATCGACCGAAGCCGCACCCATCAACTGCCCTGGCGTGGTCTTGTCGCATCCGCCCAGCAGGACGACACCGTCGATGCCATAGGCGCGGATCGATTCCTCGACATCCATCGCCAGAAGGTTGCGGAACAGCATGGCGGTGGGCTTCATCTGTGTCTCGCCCAGCGACATGACGGGGAATTCGACAGGGAACCCTCCAGCCTCCCACACACCGCGCTTCACACCCTCGGCCAGATCGCGCAGGCCCGAGTTGCAGGGGGTCAATTCCGACCATGTATTACAGATGCCAATGATCGGGCGGCCATCAAAAGCGTGGTCGGGAAAACCCTGGTTCTTCATCCACGAGCGGTGGATGAATCCGTCCTTGTCCAGCTTTCCGTACCAGTGTTCCGAGCGGCGTTTCTTGGTCATAGGCTTTACCCTTTCAAGCGGCTTTGGCGGGCTGGCACCAGTCAGGCAGCCAATCAGCATGTGCAGTCAGAAGATCGCTGACCATGTTTCGGATTTGTCGGAGGTCCAGTTCGGCTGCGGTATGCGGGTCCATCATCGCAGCGTGATAGATAAACTCCGGGTTTTGTTCGACCAAAGCCCGAACGGTCAGTTCCTGCACGTTGATCTGAGTGCGCATCAGCGCAACCAGTTGCGGCGGAATATCCGCCACAACAGATGGCTGAACGCCGTTGCTGTCCACCAGACAAGGGGTCTCAACTGCTGCGCCAAGCGGTAATTGCGGTATCTGTCCCGTGTTGGGCAGGTTGCCATAGGCCACATAGGGTGTGTCCGTGACGATCGCGTTCATCAGGTCGGCGGCAAATTCGTGGCTGCGCTCTACTTCGATGTTGCGGCCATCGGTAAGCGTTTTGGCCTGTTCTTTCCAACTGGCGACCTGTTCCTCGCACCGTGTCGGATACTCGTCCAGCGGAATCCCGAACTGGTCAATCAGGTCTTGTCGTCCCTCCTTAATGAACCAAGGGACATATTCGGCCAAATGCTCCGAGCTTTCGGTGCAGAAATAGCCCAAGTGATCCATGACTTCGTATCGCACCTTGTTCGGGCACCGCGGCATCAGCAAAGGCGGTTTTGGCAACTGCCCACTGGCATAGCCCTTACGAAGCGCCGGGTAGAGGTCGCGCCCGTCGCGCTCCAATCGCAGAAAAAAGGCGACGTGGTTTACGCCTGCGACCTTGAATCGGATGTCATGCTTGGGCAGGTCCAGATCATGTGCCAGTTCCTCGACCGTGTTCTGGACCGAATGGCACAGGCCTACGTGTTTCAAGGCCGGAAACCGCTCGGCCAGCGCCCAGGTGTTGATCGCCATCGGGTTGACGTATTGCAGCAACGTCGCGTTGGGACAAAGCTGCATCATGTCCTGCGCGACGCCCCAAAGCACTGGTACCGTGCGCAGACCACGCATTATTCCTCCGACGCCCAGCGTGTCGGCGATGGTCTGACGCAGGCCGTATTGTTTCGGGATCTCAAAATCAGTGACCGTGCAGGGTTTGTAGCCACCCACCTGAAACGCGGTGATCACGAAATCCGCGCCCTCAAGGGCTGCCCGTCGGTCGGTGTGGGTTGTGACGGTCGCACCAGTTCCCACTGATCGGATCATGGCCTTTGCCACGGTTTCGCTTTCAGCCAGCCGCTCTGGGTCGATGTCCATCAGCGCAAAGTGGCTGTCCGCCAGGGAAGGGGTAAGCAGTGCATCGCCCACGATGTTTCGCATGAAAATCGTGGAGCCTGCTCCAACGAATGCAATCTTGGTCATTTTGCAAACCTTTGGCTTGGCGTTATTTTACGGCACCGAGGGTCAGCCCCGCGATAAAGTGTTTCTGCATGAGAAAGAACATGGCCACCGGCGGCAACGCGGCCACGATCGAGCCTGCACTCATGAGCTGATAGGCGGCCCGGAATTGCGCGTTGAAGCTGGTGATCCCCGCAGTAACCGGTTGGCTTTCAGCGCCTTGGGTCAGGACGACGGCCCAGAAATAATCGTTCCAGATGAAGGTAAAGATCAGCACGCTGAGCGCCGCAATCGCAGGTTTCATCAGCGGCAGGACGACGTACCAGAAGATGCGCCATTCGCTGATACCTTCGACCCGGGCTGCTTCGATCAACTCGAACGGTAGGGCGCGGATAAAGTTCCGCATAAACAGCGTGCAAAAGCCCGTTTGGAACGCGATGTGGAACAGGACGAGGCCGGTTTTGGTATTGTACAGGCCCAGTTGCAATGTCAGGTCGCGCACCGGCACCATCAGGATTTGGAACGGTACGAAATTGCCCGCCACGAACATGAAGAAAATCCACAGGTTCGATCTGAACTTGTAAATCCCCAACGCGAACCCGGTCATGCAGCTAAGGGCAACGGCCCCGATCACAGTTGGGATTGTGATCAGGAATGAGTTCAGCAGATACCGCGGCATATCCGAATTGAAAAAGACTTGCCCGTAGTTGAACGCTCCCTCGAAACTGGAGGGCATGCCCCAGTAGTTCGCATTGGTAAAGTCCGCAGCCGGTTTGACCGAGAACAGGGCGACGGCCAGCAACGGCCCCAGCCACAGCAGAAGGGCCAGCGGCAACATGGCCTGATACGAAATCTGGGCTGCGCGAGATTGTTTTTCGATAGGTTTGGGAAACATCTCAGTGCCCTCTCTCTTCGCGGTACATCGACCACAGGAAATAGGCGATGAAGCAGAGCATGATCAGGAACAGGATCACCGCGATGGCGGCGCCGTATCCCATGCGGAAACCGTATTCGGACAGCGCAACCTCGAACATGTAATAGGCCAGCACGCGGGACGACCCGAATGGCCCCCCTTGGGTCATGATCGAGATCAGGTCAAACGACCGCAGCGCACCGATGATTGTGACGACGAAGGCGATGAAGGTGGCCGGGCGCAGTTGCGGCAGGATGATGTGCCACAGCATCCGTCCGCCTTTGGCTCCGTCCAGACGTCCGGCCTCGATCTGTTCGGGGTCCACCGCGTTCAGGCCGGTCAGATAGAGGATCATGCAATACGCCGTCTGCGGCCAGAGGCCCGCGACGATGATGCCATAGGTGACGAACCGTTCGTCGCCCAGAACATTCAATGGCCCGAGGCCAAAGAAGCCCAGGAATTCGTTCAAAAGCCCGAATGTCGGGTCGTAGAACCATGTGAAAACCAGCCCGACAACGACCTGAGAAATCACGAAGGGAAAGAAAAACAGGGATTTGTATAGCCGGATGCCCCAAACTGTCTGGTTCAGGAAAAGCGCGATGAAAAGGCCCGCCGGGATTGCAGCCAAATAAAGCAGCAGCCAGATCAGGTTGTTCTTGAGCGATACAAAGAAAGCATCCCGGTCGACCCATTCCCAATACAGGTCTTCGTAGTTGCGAAAGCCCACATATTCGGCCGAGCCAAGCCCATCCCATTCGTAAAGTGACAAGTTGAAGGACTGAAAGACCGGAATGATCACGTAAACCATGAAGAACAACAGGCCGGGGGCCAGAAACAGCCAAGGCGCGATACGTTGTTGGTTTCGGCGGAACCAGCTTTCTTGTTCCGGGGTGTCGACAGCGGACATGGGGTATCTCGGGTCTGGTGGGGCGAAGGCGGGTTGAAGCCCGCCTTACATTTGAGGGTGACGTAGGCCGGGCTTCAGCCCGGCCCATGCCGGATCAGTTGTCGTAGATACGCTGACGCGCGCGCTCGAGCTTGGCGAGGATCTTGTCGGCGTTGTCAGGCTTGACCATGAACTCCTGGAAACCTTCCATCGACACTTTGGCCATTTCAGCCGGTGCGTCGCGGTCCCAGAACTGGGCCACACCGCCGGGGCTGTTCGACGAAAGCATTTCAAAGCCTTGGTTCAGGAATTTGTCGTTGTCGACCGAAGACTTGGCATTGACCGGGAGTTGTCCAAGGTTCGAGCCATTGTTGATTTCGGTCTGTTCGTCAGCCGAAACAACGAACCGCAGGAATTCCCGCGCGGCTTCCTTGTTGGATGCGTTTGCCGGGATGTGGAAGGTGTCGGTCGGTGCGTCTTCTGCCAATTCAACATCGGGGTTGATGGCAACGAACTGGTAGAAGTCGAGTTGATCGTCGCTGAGGCCCGCCTCACGCAGCGGTGCTACAGCGAAGTTACCCATCAGATAGGCGGCCGCTTCACCATTGACCATAAAGGGCAGGGCTTCCTGCCAGCTATAGGTCTGGTGGTTGTCGATGAACGCGCCCATATCAATCAGCTGTTTCCAGTTCGCGAAAGTCTGTTTGACACGATCGTCTTCCCAGCTCACTTCGCCATTGGCCAGTTGCTGGTGGAAGTCAAAGCCGTTGGTGCGCATGTTCAGATAGTCGAACCAGCCACCCGCGGTCCAAAGGAACTTGGTGCCGATCGTATAGCAGGCACGGCCTGAATCGACGATTTTCTGGCAGTTTGCCAGTTCTTCTTCCCAGGTGGTCGGCTCTGACAGGCCCAGCTCATCAAAGATGTCTTTGCGGTAGTAAACACCCCACTGGTAGTAGGTATAGGGCACGCCCCACTGCTTGCCGTCGATGGTCATCGCGCCCTTGGTCGATGCTAGGTTGTCGGCGATCTCAGGCTCGGCCCACAGGTCGGACACGTCCTCGAACAGGCCAGCTTCGACATAGGGTTTCATACGGTTGGCGGCGTACCATGTCGCGACATCTGGTGTGTCGGCCGTCAGAAAGTTGCGGATCTGAGTCTTATAGGCTTCGCGGTCGATCACGGTGGTCTCGATTTCCAGACCGGGATGTTGTTCTGCGAAACGGTCGATCATCGCTTCCATTGTCGCGCGCGGCGCAGGGTTGGACGTATCAAGAAAGATTCGCAGCTCGCCGGTCAGTTCGGCATAGGCCGGAACAGCCAATGCAACACTCATGGCCAGCGCAGCCGTAGTGCGCTTGTAAATGGAATGCATAATTTCCTCCCTTTGCATCCACGTGGTTCCAAATAATGAAACCTTGTTTTATATATTGAAAACTACACATCGACTCGGTTAGTCTTGTCAAGACCCTCGTGTCGATGTGCGTGGGTAAATGGAGGAGATAACGCGCCCGTGGCAGGTGACGGAACAATAGGCAAAGCATGTGACGTGCTGGATCAGGTCGCTGCATTTCAGCGCCCCGTTCGATTCGCGGAGCTGTTGGACAGAAGTGAATTTCCCAAGGCAACCTTATACCGGTTCCTGCAATCACTGACCAATCAGGGCATGTTGTCCTACGACCCGGACCGGCAAACCTATATGCCGGGATTGAGGCTGGTGCGGTTGGCCCATTCTGCATGGACACAAAGTTCGCTTGCGCCAATCGCGCGGCCGTTTCTGGATGCTCTCAGCCGCGAGACCGGTGAGACGGTGCATCTGGCGCAGATGGATGCCGGTCAGGTACTTTATGTTGATAAACGCAACGCGACGCAGCCGATCGAGATGTATTCGCAAGCTGGAAAAGTCGGTCCTGCTTATTGCACAGGTGTCGGCAAGGCGATGATGGCGTATCTGGCTGGTGACGCGCTGGATAAAGCTGTCTCGCAGCAAAGTTTTCACAGGTTCACGGACAAGACTCTGGCGTCTGAGGATGCGTTGCGGGCCGATCTCGACCTGATACGCGAGCGCGGATATGCGGTCGATGACGAAGAGCACGAGCCCGGAATCATTTGCGTTGCCTGCCCTGTTCTCACGGCAGGCGGGCGGATGTTGGGGGCAATCTCGGTGACTGGAACCACCGAGCGCATGAATTTCAAACAATTGGAAACCTGGGTACCCCGTGTTCGCCGCGTGGCTGAACAGATTGGGGCCGAAGCACAGGCGTGGCGGTTCCCGGAGACCCGCCCGAACACCGATAACGACAGGATGCAAGCGACATGACGGGTGTAACTCTGAACCAGGCGATCAAGCGCTACGGCGAAACGCAGGTTATTCATGGTATTGATCTGCAAATCGAAGATGGGGAGTTTTGTGTATTCGTCGGACCTTCGGGGTGCGGCAAGTCCACTCTGCTGCGGATGATCGCGGGGCTTGAGGAAACGTCCGAAGGACAAATCCATATCGGTTCGCGGGATGTCACGCATATGGACCCGGCCAAGCGGGGTGTGGCGATGGTATTTCAGACCTATGCGCTCTACCCGCATATGACGGTTGCCGAGAATATGGGGTTCGGGCTGCGTATGAACGGCGTGGCGAAATCCGAGATCGACCAGAAAGTACAGGAGGCGTCGGGCATCCTGAAACTGGATCAGTATCTCAAGCGCAAGCCAAAGGCTCTGTCGGGTGGTCAGCGTCAGCGGGTCGCCATAGGCCGTGCGATTGTCCGCGGGCCCGAGGTCTTTTTGTTCGATGAACCATTGTCCAATCTGGATGCCGAGCTTCGGGTGGAAATGCGCGTTGAAATTGCGCGCCTGCATAATGAGATTGGCGCGACGATGATCTATGTGACCCATGATCAGGTCGAGGCCATGACGATGGCAGACAAGATCGTAGTTCTGCGGGACGGACGGATCGAGCAGGTCGGCGCACCGATGGACTTGTACCGTGATCCGGACAACCGCTTTGTCGCCGGATTCATTGGCTCTCCGGCCATGAATTTTCTGGAGTGTGAGTTTGAGGATGGTAAAATCCTGCACCCCGCGCTGGCCGAGCCATTGGAGATGAGCGTGGCTGTGCCCCAAGGCATGACCAAGGTCACGCTGGGCATCCGACCCGAGCATATCGAAGTTGATCGGGCGGGTGATACCTGTTCCGTAGATCTGACCGAAGCTTTGGGTGGTGTGAGCTATTCGTATTTGTTGACCCCAAATGGCGACAAACTGATCGTTGAGGAACGCGAAGATCAGCGCAGCAAACAGGGCGAACGGATCGGTATCAATGTCCGCCCGGAACGTGCCATGCTGTTTGACCCTGAAACGGGGGGAAGACTCCGGTAATATCCATATTGATGGGTCCCAGTAAGGAACGCGCCGGTGCACCAGCACGGCGCGTTTTTTTGGGCGCCATTGCTCTGGATTTTGTATCCAATATCCGATAAGGCGAGTTGAATGGGCCTGAAACCAGCGCCCGGATGCAGTTTAGTTGGAAGGATGACACGAATGTCGACCAATGTGTTCATAGGGACCATGCCTGCGCTGATGACCCCTTGTAAGGCTGACCGCACGCCTGATTTTGATGCGCTGGTTCGCAAAGGGCAGCAGATGATCGACGCTGGCATGTCGGCGGTCGTCTATTGTGGGTCGATGGGTGATTGGCCCTTGTTGACGGACGAGCAGCGGATGGAAGGTGTCGAGCGTCTCATCGCAGCGGGCCTGCCCGTGGTCGTCGGCACGGGGGCCATAAACACGAAGTCAGCCGTTGCACATGCGACCCATGCGCAGAAAGTTGGGGCCGTTGGCCTCATGGTCATTCCGCGCGTTCTGTCGCGCGGCAGCGCTCCGACTGCGCAGAAAAACCATTTCAAAGCGATCCTGAACGCAGCGCCGGACGTCCCGGCGATCATTTACAACAGCCCCTATTATGGCTTCGCGACCCGGGCCGATCTGTTCTTTGCCCTGCGCGCAGAACATCCCAACCTGATCGGGTTCAAGGAGTTTGGGGGTAAGGATGACCTGCGCTATGCCGCTGAAAACATCACCAGCCAAGATGATCAGGTGACGTTGATGGTCGGGGTCGACACCGAAGTGTACCACGGCTTTGTAAATTGCGGCGCAACCGGGTCGATCACCGGCATAGGAACCGCCTTGCCGCGCGAGGCTTTGCTTTTGGCTGCGCTGTCCAAGAAAGCGGCGAAAGGGAGCGCCGAGGCTCGATTGCGCGCCCAGGAGTTGACCGAGGCGATTCACGTCCTGTCCAGCTTTGACGAAGGGCCGGACCTGGTGCTTTATTACAAGCACTTACTGGTGCTGAACGGGGAGCAGGAATACCGTCTGCACTTTAACGAAACGGATGAATTGACAGATGCGCAGCGAAACTATTGTGAGCAGCAATACGCGCTTTTCGGGGCGTGGTTTGCCAACTGGTCAAAACAGGGCGGAGTGATCGCTGAATGCATGTGATCGACAGCCACACCGGAGGGGAGCCAACACGTGTTATCCTGAATGGTGCGCCCGATTTGGGCTCTGGGGCCTTGTCCGAACGCGCCAGAAGGTTGTCGGAAGATCACGAAGGGTTTTATCGGTCGGTCATGCTTGAACCACGCGGTCAAACCGCCATGGTCGGGGCGCTGTTGGTCGAGCCTGTGGATCAGACCTGTGTTGCCGGGGTGATCTTCTTTGACGTTGATGCTGTGCTTGGCATGTGTGGGCATGGAACAATTGGCCTGACCGTGACCCTTGGGCATCTGGGACGCATAGGTATTGGATCTCATCGGATCGAAACGCCTGCCGGTATTGTCACGGTCGAACTGCACGATGCGCATACAGTCACCGTGACGAATATCGAAAGCCGGCGGGTCCACCGCGACGTTTCGATCGAAGTGCCCGAATACGGAGCCGTAACCGGCGATGTTGCCTATGGAGGTAACTGGTTCTTCATCGTTGACCCAAGCCCGATTCCGGTTGAGCCTGGTAACATCCGCAAGCTGACAGATATGAGTGTTGCGATCCGGGACGCGTCAATTTCTCAGGGCATAGGAGGGGAGCAGGGCGAAGCCATAGACCACGTCATCTTTCAAGACGCCTCACCCGACCATGGCGTTCACAGTCGCAATTTCGTCCTCTGCCCGGACAACAATTACGATCGCTCACCCTGCGGAACTGGCAGCTCGGCGCGGCTGGCATGCCTTGCGGCGGATGGTGTTTTGGCTCCCGGAGAGGAAATCTTGCAGCAAAGTGTGATTGGAAGCACGTATCGGCTTTCCTACCAACCCGGCCTGAACGGTGGTGTGACCCCTTCGATTACTGGACAGGCTTTCATCATGGCCGAGGCGACGTTGATCTTTGACAAGGCTGATCCTTTCAAGGACGGGATTGAGTTGTGACCGAACAGGTCATTGTCATTGGGGCCGGTGTTATCGGCATCACGACCGCTCTGGAATTGCAGCGCCGTGGCCATTCGGTGCTGGTATTGGACAAGGGCGGCGTTGCGGCTGAAACCTCGGCCGGAAATGCCGGTGCTTTTGCGTTCCCCGAGGTCGAGCCGTTGGCGACGCCGGGCATTATGCGCAAAGCCCCGAAATGGCTACTGGACCCGCTTGGCCCGTTGTCCATTCCCTCGACCTATGCGCTCAAGATCGCGCCTTGGATGTACCGGTTCTGGCGCGCCAGCCAACCCGGACAATACGCCAGGTTGCTGGGGGCGCAGGCCAACCTGATGCGACTGTCTGCGGCGGCATTGGAGCGGCTGATACCTGCGGTCAATGGCGAGCCCCTGATGCAGCGCGACGGGCAGATGCAGCTCTATGAATCCGAGGCTGAATTCCGCGCAAGCCTGCAAGCTTGGCAGGTACGCCGGGCCCACGGGATCAAGTACGAGCTTTTGGAAAGCCCGGAAGCGATTGCCGAAATGCAGCCCGGTCTCAGTTCAAGGTTCACGCATGCCGGGTTTACGCCGGATTGGTTGAACACGATCGACCCGAAGACTTGGGTCGAGCATCTGGCGCAAGCTTTCCGTGATCGACAGGGCAGAATCGAACAGCATAACATTCGGGCGCTGACACCGTTGGAAAACGGTGTGCGCATCACAACGCAAGGGGGTGCGATTGACACCTCGAAACTCGTGTTGGCCGCAGGCGCGTGGTCGCATCACCTTGCACGGACACTCGGCGATTATATCCCGCTTGAGACTGAGCGAGGCTATAACACGACCTTGCCCGAAGGCGCCTTTGATCTTCGGATGCACCTGACCTTTTCCCGTCATGGTTTTGTGGCCAGCCGGATCAATGGCGGCGTCCGCGTGGGTGGCGCGGTTGAGTTGGCGGGGCTAAACTTGCCGCCGAACTTCAAACGCGCGGACACCTTGCTGAAGAAAGCCACTCAGTTTCTTCCCGGTTTGAAGACCGAGGGCGGCACACAGTGGATGGGTTTTCGCCCGTCCTTGCCGGACAGCATTCCCGTGATCGGGCGGTCGCCAAATGCGGCTGACGTCATTTACGCGTTTGGCCACGGGCATCTTGGGCTGACTCAATCGGCAGGCACTGCTGAACTTGTCGCGGCACTCATTGATGATCGGGACCTGCCGATTTCGGTGGCTCCGTACTCTCCGGCGCGGTTCTGAGGAGGCGTCATGCGAAGTGTAAAAACGATTCACGTCATATCCGCCCATGCAGAAGGTGAGGTCGGCGACGTTATCGTGGGCGGGGTTCAACCGCCTCCCGGTGATACGCTGTGGGATCAGCGGTCGTTCATCGCGCAAGACCAGACATTGCGGAACTTTGTTCTCAACGAACCGCGCGGTGGCGTTTTTCGCCATGTGAACCTGCTTGTTCCGCCAAAGCACCCGGACGCCGACGCCGCCTTTATTATTATGGAGCCCGAAGACACGCCGCCCATGTCCGGGTCGAACTCGATCTGTGTGGCTACGGTGCTGTTGGATAGTGGGATTATTCCGATGCAGGACCCTGTCACTCATCTGGTTCTCGAAGCCCCCGGAGGATTGGTTCATGTCCGCGCCGACTGTCGGAACGGCAAGGCTGAACGTGTTTTCGTGCGCAACCTTCCCAGTTTTGCCGACAAGATCGCAGTGCCTCTTGAGGTGCCGGGCGTCGGTACTCTGACGGTGGATACTGCATTTGGCGGGGACAGTTTCGTTGTCGTTGACGCGTCGACCTTGGGGATTGAGATCGTGGAAGAGGCTGCACGTGACATCGCGCGTTTGGGCGTGGCAATAACGAATGCGGCCAACGACCAGATTGGGTTTAACCACCCGACCAACAGGGACTGGAATCACATTTCATTTTGCGCCTTTTGCGGCCCGCTTGAATCCACCGAAACCGGATTGCGTGGTAAATCCGCCGTGGCCATTCAGCCGGGAAAGGTTGATCGCTCTCCAACCGGAACCGCAGTGTCGGCGCGGATGGCGTTGATGATGGCAAAAGGTGAAATGACATCGGGTCAGACGTTCGAAGCGGAATCAATCATCGGGTCACGATTTTCAGGCAAGATTGTTGGCGAAACAACCGTTGGCGACCGTGCCGCAATTATTCCTGAAATTGGCGGTCGTGGTTGGATTACCGGGGTTCATCAACACATGCTGGACCCTGACGATCCATGGCCCGGGGGGTACAAACTCAGCGATACGTGGGGTGTCTGACACGCGTCTGCCCCACGATTTTCTACAAAACGTGTCAAAATGCGCATCCAGTTGCGATTGATCCCAAGCCAATCGTGATTTATGGGAGGCCCTGTCAAATCAGAGTCACCGTTGGGGCAGTAGGATAAACGCGCCCCACCCGCGCCATGTGATCGTGGCAAACTCTTGGATCGCACGCCCCGAAAGGCTTAAAAAAGGTAAAAGAATATGGCAGATAAATCGAACTTCGACATATTGTATACCATTGTAGACGAAGCGCCCGAACTGGCCAGCGCCTCGTTCCTGCCCATCATTCGCAAGTTCGCCTCGGCCGCGGGCGTCAGTGTTGGCACCAAGGATATTTCATTGGCTGGTCGCATCCTGGCGACCTTCCCAGAGAAGCTGACCGAGGAACAGCGCATTACCGATGATCTGGCCGCTTTGGGTGAATTGGTGAAGACGCCGGAAGCCAACGTGATCAAACTGCCGAACATCTCTGCGTCGGTGCCGCAGTTGGTGGCCGCGATGGAAGAGTTGCAGGCGCAGGGCTACGATATCCCGAACTACCCCGAGGAACCTTCGACCGACGAAGAAAAAGCGATCCGCGCCCGGTATGACGCCATCAAAGGCTCGGCCGTGAACCCGGTTCTGCGCGAGGGCAACAGCGACCGCCGCGCTGCGCGTGCTGTGAAGAACTATGCTCAGAAGAACCCGCATTCGATGGGTGAGTGGGCTTCGGACAGCAAAACCAAAGTCTCGTCCATGTCGGGCAATGACTTCTATGCCAACGAGAAATCGGCAACCATCACTGCCGCTCAAGCCGGGGATGCCAAGATCGAGTTCGTCGGTAAAGACGGCAGCGTTACCGTTCTGAAAGACGGCTGGCCGCTGGCCGAAGGTACGGTTGCTGACGCGACCTTCATGTCGGTCAAGGCCCTGTCTTCCTTCCTGGCGGACGCCATTGAAGACACCAAGACCGACGGCACCATGTTCTCGCTGCATATGAAAGCCACGATGATGAAGGTTTCGGACCCGATCATCTTTGGCTATGCGGTCAAGGCGTGGCTCGCCCCGGTTTTTGACAAATTCGGCGCGGAACTGGACGCGCTGGGTGTGAACCCGAACTCGGGTCTGGGCGACCTGCTGGAGCGGGTCAAAGACAATGCCGAAATCGTCGCCGCCATCGACGCGATCAAGGGCGACCGCCCCTCCATGTATATGGTCGACAGCGACAAGGGCATCACCAACCTGCATGTGCCGTCCGATGTGATCATCGACGCCTCGATGCCTGCGGTGATCCGCGCGGGCGGTAAGGGCTGGGATGAGACCGGCGCCAAGGGCGACACCAACTGCGTGATCCCCGACCGTTGCTATGCGCCCGTCTATGACGAAACGATCAACTTCTTCAAAGCCAATGGCGCGCTGAACCCGGCCACCGCCGGTGCGGTTGCCAATGTGGGCCTGATGGCACAGAAGGCTGAGGAATACGGTAGCCACCCGACTACGTTTGAGGCCCCTGCGGACGGAACCATCCGCATCGTTCTGGCCAATGGCGACGTGCTGCACGCGCATGAGGTCGAAAAGGGTGACATCTGGCGCTCTTGCACCGTCAAGAAAGCGCCGATCGAGAACTGGATTCAGCTTGCCATGGATCGTCAGCGCCTGACCGGGTCCGAGGCGATCTTCTGGCTGGACGCAAACCGTGCCCATGACGCTGAGCTGATCAAATACGTCAAACCGGCGCTTGAGGCCGCGGGTGTGGCCGACAAGTTCCTGATCCTCGCCCCGCGCGAAGCGACCCGTCAGTCGCTGGAGACGATCACGGCAGGAAACGACTCGATCGCGATCACCGGCAACGTGCTGCGGGACTACCTGACCGACCTGTTCCCGATCCTCGAACTGGGCACCTCGGCCAAGATGCTGTCCATCGTCAAGCTGATGAATGGCGGCGGTCTGTTTGAAACCGGTGCCGGCGGTTCGGCCCCGAAACACGTTCAGCAGTTGGTCGAGGAAAGCCACCTGCGGTGGGATTCGATGGGTGAATTCTGCGCGCTGGGTGAATCCCTGAATTTCCTGGCCGACAGCAAAGGCAACGCCAAGGCAGGCGTTCTGGGGGCCGCAGCCGAGGCCGCAACGCAAGGCATTTTGGACAATAACCGTTCGCCAAGCCGCAAGGTGGGCCAGCCTGACAACCGGGACAGCCACTACTGGTTCGCACGCTATTGGGCTGAGGCGCTGGCCGCGCAATCCGATGATGCGGCGCTGGCAGCGGAGTTCGCACCTTTGGCCAAAGCGCTGGCAGATGGTGAAGAGAAGATCCTGTCCGAATTGGCGGCAGCCCAAGGCGGCGCTGCGGATCTGGGCGGTTACTATCACACCGATCCCGCCAAGGCTGCCAAAGTCATGCGCCCAAGCGCGACACTGAATGCCCTGATCGACTGATGTCTGGCACCCTGCGTCCAAGTGCGCGAGGGAAAGCAATGAAAAAGGGACCGACCTCGAAAGTCGGTCCCTTTTTTTCTGCGAGCGCGGGAAGCCATAGCGTCGCCGGCAATGTTATTGGAGTTCTGTGGCTCGTCTCGGTATTGGTTAAACCGGATATCCGCTAAGCGGTGGACGATGAGGCTTGTGAAACGGGGCTGACGACATGCCAGCCCCGTCACCGTCTTTTAGTTCGATGCTGCGTTCAGCTTTTCATTCTGTTCGCGCAGCGTATCCGAGATGATCGCGTACCATTCGCCGCTTTCACGCATCTCGTTCAGGCCCTTGTTCATCATGGCGATGTATTCGCGTGCGAACGGGTTGGTGCGGTGCGCCAGGAAGCTCATGGACGACAGGGTTGAGACATAGGGGTTTTCCACGATGTCGGCCGAGGTCAGACCCATGTCTTTCTTGGTGGCGGCAAACAGTTCGACCTCGAACGCGGCGACATCTGCGGTGCCGGTCAAAACGGCATCAAGACATTCGCGCGCCGAGTTCGGCTGCACCACGGTGGTGTTGGTGCGGTTCAGACCAACCTCTTCCAGAACAACCATGCTCCAACCGGCCATGCGGCAGATGGTGGCGCCTTCGAAATCCGAGAACGAGGTTGCGTTGACATAGTTGCTTTCGGGCAAGGTGAAAAATCCACCCACGACGTCGTAGACCGGAACCGAGGCCACAAATTGCGTGCAGCGTGCTTCAGTTTCTGCGGACCATTCGTAGGTGCGGTTGGTACAATCCGGAACCGTCCAGGCGATTGAGATATCGAAGGCCCCAAGCGGCAGCAGCGTATCCAGGTGCGATGCCCAATCATCCACAAAGCTGACCGAATAATCGCGCTGGTTGCCTGCGCGCTGAAGGCTGGTGGTCGCCAGACGGGTCATGATGCCGCCGCCGCCCAGACCTTCACTGGTGAAGGGTTCCCAGCCATTGCCCGCAACCATTTTGATCGGCGGAGCGTAGACATTGGAACGCTTTACGCTGGCTGCGCGCTGTTCCTCGGCTGCGATGATTTCCTGCGCGGTCTGTCCGTTGGGCAAGCTGCCGTCTTCACAAGGCAGAGCCAGTACCAGACCCGGCTCAAGTGCGTTCGGGTTCGTGATTGCGTTCCGGTTCGCGTTGAAGATCGGCTGGTAGTTCGACGTGCCGTAGGCTGCGATGGCGATTGTTGCCATCGTGTCGCCATCCTCGACGGTGTAATTTGTACAGGCTTCCTGCGCGGCGGCGGCTCCGGCGCTCAGGGCGGTGACGGCAGTTGCCGACAGCGCGACTTTCTTCAGGTTGAAACTAAACATGTCCACTTCCTCCAGACTATTTTGTTGTCAGGCCGATTTGGGGCCTTAGCCATTTTCCATTTGATGACGCAGAGCGGTTGAGACGATGTCGCGCCACTCTCCTGATTGCTGCATGATCGCCAGACCCTGGTTGAGCGTCTCAAGGATCGCTTCCCCATCCGGATTATCTTTGTGGGTCATGACGTTAAGCGACTTGATCGCCGCCAGGTTGGGGTTTTCGATAATGCGGTGTTCGTAACCCAGACGGCCAATCGCTTCGACGGCCAGATGAGCTTCGATTGCCACGATGTCGGCAGTGCCATCCATCAAAGCGTGAAAGCAGTCATCCGGGGACACTGGACGCATCAGGGAAATCGCCGGCTCATAAAGACCGACCGAGTCCATATGCGACAGCGACCAGCCTTCAGGACGGCAAATCGTGGTTCCGGCGAAATCGGCATAGGTCAGAGTCTGCTCATACCCCGATCCTTCGCGTGCAAAGAATGTATCGACAACCTCGTAGAAAGGGTTCGAGAAATTGTAGGTCTCGCAGCGGTTGCGGTCTTTTTCCGACAGGGCCGCGGGTTCTTCGCAATTGGGACGCGACCAGGGAAAGGTTGCGTCAAAGGCCAGCGTCGGCATCAGCAGGTCCAGATGCGAAGACCAGTCATTTACGAACTGAATCTTGTAGGCCTGCTCGGGCGCCGCGCGCAGCATCGCCGTTTCCACCAGGTTGGTATAGAGGCCGCGATGGGGCAGGGCCTCGTCCGTGAACGGGGCATAGTTGCCGCCGGTGATCAGCAACAATTGGCGATCCCGAATTTCCGGTCGTTCAGCAGTATCCGCGTTGCGGATCAAAGCAGCAGCTTCGCTGCGTGCGGCTTCGATTTCTTTCTTCGCTTCGGCACGGGCTGCAATGACGGCATCATCGCTGGCCTTCCTCGCTTCGGCGATGGCCTTGGCTGCGCGGTCCTCGGCAGCCTTGACCAGCTCAGATGCCATCTCTGCGGCCATTGCTTCGGCCTCGGTCTGAGGTTCAGCCGGTGCACGGCCAATGTCTTCGAGACAAGGCAAGGTCAGCACATCGCCCACGCGAATGATGTTCGGATTGTTCCCGATCACATCACGGTTGGCGTCGAAAATGATGCGGAAGTCTTCGGTGGAATAAACCTCGATGGTCAGTTCGCGAAGACTGTCGCCGCGTTGAATTTCATAGGTCGAGCACGCCTCTTGCGCCGAGGCCGCACCAGCGGCGGCAGCAAGTGCCAGGCTGGATATGATCAGATTGGGTCTCATTTTTCCTGTCGCTTTGCCTTCATTCGTTTCTTGTGAGTTTCACGACACCGATCGAGACATTGTCCTGATCAGGGTCGTTCTTGGCCTTGACCGCCCGTAACAGAGCGTCGGCAATGTCTTGCGCCAGCGCATTCGAGTTGGCCTGAAGAACCGCCAGAATTTCGGTGTCGGTGATGTATTGAAGTCCGTCGCTGCCTGCGATCAGAACGTCCGAGCCGTTTAAGGTCACCGGAATTTCCGGGCAGTCTACCTTTGGGATGGCTCGGCCCATGATCACCGACGTCAGTTGATTCCGGTCAGGATGATTTTGAGCCTCATCTTCGGTCAGAGCGCCGTCCGCGACCTGAGCGTCAATGAGCGGAGCCATGGAATGGTCCTCGTTGATCTGGCTCAGTGCGCCGTCCCGGTAGAGGTAGAGCGGACTGTCTCCGATCGAGATCCAGAATACCCGTTGTCCCAGGATCAAAACGCCCAGGAGCGTCGAGCCCATTTGGAGGCCATCGCCTTGCTCTTCGCAGTGGTTCGAGACAGCGGCGTTGCCCAGCATTGCCGCAAGCGGCAAGGCATCCACCAGATTGGATTCCGACGGGGTCGTTGCTTCAAGTTCGGGGTCCAGCGCTTCGCGCCAGGCATTGATCACGAACTCTGCCGCGACTTCCCCGGCATCGTGCCCGCCCATACCGTCTGCAACGACGACATAGGCAGCGTCTGCTGCGTCAAACATACGCGATGCAACAGCGTCTTCCTGCGTTTCGCGCTGACCCTGATCGAGGATCAGCGCAACGTCATATGCCGGGTTTGCCAGCATCAATCAGGCATCCCGCCAGTCAAAGCCGTCGTCACAGAAGGCGGCAAAACGGACCGTGGTTTCGCTGATGCGAATAAGGTCTCCGCTGTTCAGGGCGACGGTGCTGAGAACGGGTTTACCGTTCAGGCGGACAAGATTGGCCTTACCGCCATGTCCCAGATAGCATTTGCGATCTTCAGGGTCATAGGCGATCACGGCGTGATTGCTACGAGAGATGCCGGTGTCACCAAAATCAAGTTGGATGGCCTGATCATCGTTTCGACCGATCTGCATCAGACCTTCGGACAAGGTGATGCTTGTTCCGCGGCCCGGACCGCTTGTCACCACAAGCCACCCAACGGGAAATGTCTGCTCGGCAGCCTCGGCTTTGGCAACCGGTTCCGCGGTTTCGATCAGGTCCTGAACATGCGTATCCGCACGCTCGAACCCAAGGAAGGTCGTTTTCACACGGCCGCGACGGTCAGAGGCCGGTTCCGGCGCTGGCTCAGGGGCGATGTTCTTAACCGCGTCCGCCTGAGGTTCTTCAATTTCTGCCTCGGGCTCTTCTACGACGACTTCAACAACCGTTTCTTCAGGCGTTGCGTCGACGACGACGATCTCTTCCGCGACCACGGTTTCTTCGGGCGCGACATGCAGCGTCACAACCTGATCCGGGTCGGTTTCTTCCGAAACTGCCTCATCGTCAGCCGTTTCCTGAACCTCGGCGATGACCTCGGTCATTACGACCTCGTCCAACTCTTCGGCCATGTCTTCGGCGGGCTCGGCGTCAGCCTCTTCCGAGAACTCCGGCATCTCCTCTTCGGGCAGCAACTCGTCACTGTCCTCGTAGGTTTCAGACGACGACATGTTGCCCCCGGCCAGTGCTTCGCGCAGAGCGTTGAAATCTGCAATCGGCTCGGGCTTTTCCGCCTCAGGAGCCGAGACTTCTTCGGTTTCTTCTTCTTTAGGTTTGCCGGCACCTTCGAGAAGCCGGCTAAGAGGGCTTTTGTATTTGAACATGGTGACGACACCTTTTGTTACTGGGCACAGGCTTTCTGACCTGTGGGGCTGCTACTCACCCCTGCGCGTGACCGCACAGTGGCACTGATGATTAGAAACATTTGTCACTCATACTTTCCGCGGCGGGCCGGTCCCCGTCGGGGTAACGCTGACTTTCGCGCGACCCTCAGCAAAACACACACTGGCGGACTACAATCGAACCGGTCTGATCACTCCTGCGCCAATTGCATGACAACTTCTGCCTCGGCACCATTCCGCAAGACCGTGAAACGGGCCTGTGAATTGTCTTCGGAAACAAGGCTGCTCAACACGGTGTCCAGGCTTTCCGGTCCGTCGATTGCAGCACCGGTTTGCGCCTCTGACACCAAGACGTCACCTTCCTGCAGACCGCCAGCGGCACCGGCCGGAACGGTTTCAGCGACTGTCGTCCACGAAGCGCCGTCCGAATTGCGGATCTTGAACCCGTACCCGTTCTCCAGGCCAACCATGCGAATTGCAGGCAGCGCCAGCAATCCGTTCTGAGCACGTGTCTTACCCAACGGGCGATACCTTGCGGTGATACGGATATAACCGTCAGGGTCCACATTGAGGTCGTTCAGAATTTGCGCCGCAAAGGTGGCGTCAGCCTGAACCGGCTTGCCATTCAACGTGTAGATGGCGGCGCCGCGCTGAACCCATTCGCCGATGATCGACATGTCGCGGGAAGAATCCACCCGGGTGACCGCGATCACATTACCTGTTGAAGCCCGACGCTTGGAGGTCTGAAATGGAATCTCGACGTCCCAGTGAGAAAACGCGACCTGCGTTTCTGCGGGGGTGCCGGTTTCCACAGCGGCGGGGGCTTCCGGTGGGGTTCCGGCTGCCGGGGCGTCTGCCTCTTGTGTGGCAGCCGGTTGAACCAGAGTCTGCTCGATAGGTTCTGGCTCGGGTTCCACCTGCTTGGGTGCCTCATCTACCGCGACCTCAGGTGTTACTTGCTCGTCTTCTGACGGCGCTACACCTACGGTCTCGGAAATGTCTGGGCTGGGTGCCAGCGATACTTCTGTGTCTTGGGTGGATGTATCCTTTGCGCCGGGCATCAGGAAAAATCCACCAGCGGCCAACGCAGCCGCGACGACCGCGACGCCAGCAATCAGTTTGCCGCTGCCGCCTGATCCGCTTTTGACGACTGTGTCCACTGCCACCGGAGGTTCTTCTTTCGGTGTGAACTGGGCCAGTTCATCTTCTTTCTTGTCTTCATTGCCCAGAACGATGTCCGAGTTTCCCGCCAACAGAGCCGTAACGACGGCTTCAGCGTTTTCGCTTTCGGCCTTGATGCGGGCTTTCTCGGCGGCCTCATCCTTGCGGTCCATTGCAACGATCACCGAAACGGGCCGGTAATCGAACGAGTCGAACATTACACCCGGACCGCGGAACATGCGCAGCCAATCCAGCGCAGTTTGCAGACGATCTGTCGCGTGCACCTCCATCGCTTTGTCGATCGCTTCCAAGAAACCTTCCGGATAGCCTTTGAAGCGTCCAGTCAATGGCTCATACGGGTCGTCCTGGCTGTTGTTGAAGGCGTTCAGACGTGTCTGACCGTCAATCGGGCGTTCCCCGCTGATGGCGTGATACAGCGTCGCTGCCAGCACATACAAATCACTGCTGGGCCCTTGCTCGGCTCCACGGACATAGAATTCGTGCGGGGAATAGCCATCCTTGATCACGCGCAACGTCAGAAGGGCGGCGGATTGGTTGGCGGCCTGTTCCCGGGCTGCGCCAAAGTCGATCAATTCGGGTTCGCCATTCTCGTCGATGAGAATGTTATCGGGCGAGATATCCCGGTGCAGCATGCCGCTTTGGTGAATGAAAGACACCGCTGACAGCATTTTCTCGGTCACCTGAACGATAAAATCAGGGCCGGTGTCGTTGTCCGGGTTTTCGACATAATCCAGAAGATCACACCCCTGGATGAAGTCCATCGCGATGTAAGCCGTGTTGTTGTCTTCAAAGACCTGATGAACATCGACGATGTTGGGGTGGACAAGACGCGCGTGATTGCGGGCTTCCTGAATGAACAGATCAATGATCGAGCGCAGGTCGTTTTCGAACCCGGCCTCGACAGGTTCTACAAGATCACCGTTTCGGCGGCACAACGCCCCCGGATAGCATTCCTTGATGACGACTTCCCGCTCAAGGCTGTTTCTCGCCAGATAGGTGATCCCGAAGCCGCCATTGCTGAGAAAGCGCAGGATCTCGTACTGTCCGCGCAAGAGCTTGGCGCCCGGTTGAAGTCCCTCAATTTTCGGTTCGTCGTGCGTCGCACCGACAGCCTGGTTGTGGCTCATTTCTTCCCGCCCGTTCTAATCATTTTGCGGTTCATTTAACGGGGCAAACAGCCCAACAACTCACAACCAAACACAACCGCAGGACACTTGAGTCTGTTAGACGTTTCAAATTTGACTTTATTGGGGCCGCCTCATGGCTTCACTGAGAACTGGAATCGCGGGAAATCCAGATATAGTTTGGCGTGTGGCGAACGTGACTACATGTTGATAGAAGAGGCGCAATATTTGCGGACTGAATCGCGATTTTGCAATGATTGGTAGCTGATTCCGAAACAATACCGACTCGATTCTGTGGTCCTCGAATCGCTGCTTTGCAGCTCAATTATAGCGCGAAATAGTCAGGTGCCGGTCTTGGACTGTAGGGAGTCTGCGCGGCTGCCGGCCCAGGCAAGGTTATCGCTGAGCTGCGCCAGGATGCTGATTGCATCCCTGAGCGGGGCGTCACCGGTTTCGAACTGGAGCAACAGCAACAGGTCAGTGGCCTTTTCGAACTCGCCCGGAATCCAATCGGCCTCAGAGCTGATTTCCCCACCCTGTTCCAGGCGTTCGGCAAAGTCTTCGACGATTTCCTGACAGCTATGCAAGAAGGCGGACGGTTCAATATCCGAACTTTCCTTCAGGTCTTCGTAGATGCTGGCAATCGCGGCCAGCCAATCTTCGAGGATTGGGTTCTCTAACGCTGGCAGTGCAGATTCTAGCGTCGCCTGAATTGGCGAATATTCTGGCGTGCTGGGCTGCGCCTCCGGCGGCTCGAGCGTGTCCAGATAGGGCATAAGATCGCGCTCTAAATCTGTGCGCGCGGCCTCGATATCCGCCTGCCGGCGGTTCGACGCGATTTCCAAAATTTGTTCGGCCAGGTTCTGACCGCCACAGGTTTCCCACAGGGCAAAATCAGGTTCGGGTTCCTGCGACATGGCGCGAACAGCAACAGGGGTTCCAATCGGAACCACGGACCGGAACATGTCGTCCTTTTCCTTGTTCAGGCGTGCCAGTATTCGATCCAGTGAATCTTTGACGGGCGGCAGATCAGCATGTGTCACTGCCAAGAGGCTATTGGCCCGCAATTCCTGCGGAACCTGCGACCAAAGATGACGTTCCGTTTCCCGCCATGCGCTGGTGCCGTTGGTGCACCAGATTGCGCAGTCGACAAATTTCAACAGATCAAGCGTTGGCTTGTAGGATTCGTCCAACGCGCCTGCGCCGGGAAGGTCAAACAGCGAAATTTCCTGAAGGGCCGGGGTGTTCAGGCCGACGGAAATAAAATCAGGATTGTCGGCTGCCGCCTTTTCCAACGCGATGCCCGAGTACACTTTGGGCTCTTTGCCCCACCAGCCAACTGTGGTTTCCGGGGCTTCGGCATAGGCGACAATCACCAGTGGCAGCTTCAGATGTTGTGGTCCGGTCGGCAAGATATCTGCCCCGGCGAGCATGTTGGCCAGGCTGGATTTACCAGCCCCGAATTCCCCGGCAAAACCGATATTCACCGCGTTTGAAAGCCGCTCGGCATGGGCCAGCGCCCGGGCGCGCATGTCGTCCAGCGCAGGGTCCGACGGTAGTTTTTCGGTGGCGGTCAGAAAGCGCTCGAGTTTGCGCACTTCCTGCTCGGTTCCGGGAAATTCGATCATTCCGCAGCCTCAGGTAGAATCTTGTTTGAGGGGTCAGGGCCGAAAACGGCTTCCAGTTCATCTGCCACACGCTGGGCGCTGTCAAACGCGTTTTGTGCCTCGGTTCTGGGGTTGGTTTCACCCGAGCCGGACCGGTGTTCAAGGTGGCCGGCCAACAATGCGAGATAGTGATCCAGCACAGTGTTCAACCGCTCCATCAGGTCCCCACGCGCGGTGTCCACCAGATCGTCGCCGATCATCTCGAATTCCTGAACGATCATCTGTTCAGCGCGCGACACGACGCTTTTCCGGGAAATCAGGCGTGACAGCCAAGTGACGCGCAGTTCGACCGTAATGCCCCGGGTCAGGGCCGTGGTGTCCGGACGGAACCACCTGACCGCGCTGGTGTTCATACGGTTTTCGGTCGCGTCCTGCCATCCAGGGAGTGAACGCAAGGCTGCATTACTTTGCATGTCGACGGCATAAAGTTCGCTGAGCATTCTTTGCCGCACAACCTGTGTTGCCCCTTGAACCAGCTCGCGCATGCGATCCCGCAGCGGTCCAAAGTTCAATTCCGTTTCACCGCCTTTAGCCAGCAGCGGAGATGCGCCGCTGGGACCCCTTACAACGCCCGAGACAGCTTCGGCCACGGTGTCATCCATGACGCCGCGAAGATTTGCCAGCACTTCGTCCATGTCATTGACGATGCCAGCAGTTTTCTCGCTGACCAGATCCCGAATGCTCGCCAGGGTCTTGTCGTTTTCGGACCCTGCGCTTGGGCTGTTCGCGGATTCATCCTCAATGGCACGCAGATGGGCCTTGGACCGCTCAACCTCACCTTGGGCAAAGCTGTTGAGGTGTTGCCAGGCCATGCGAAGATGTTCGTTCCGGGGCCCGTCGTTCAGGGCGCGGGTCACGTGCCGGCGTAGATCGGGAAGGCCGGACGCAATCATGGCCGCAAAACGCAATACGCCTTCGCGACTGATCGGGCCGGGGCCCTGTTTGATTTCTTCCACGCCGTCCAGATATTGCTGCATCTGCTCGGGATGGGCCCGCAACCAAGCCAGAACATCATCATGGTTAATGCCTGTTTCATCGCCGGTCAGTGCATAATGCGCCCATTGCGCACTGCCCATCAGAACATCAATGTCGGAGTTGCCAAGTGCTTTGTCCAACCCGTCCATCACATCGGACCGCACTTTGGCAGCGTCATCTGCGCCCTCGCCAAGTTCATCGACGCGGTTGATGAAGACGACGATCTGCCCCAGTTCCAGCGCCTGCATCAGGCGGAACAGTTTCAGGTCCGCTCGTGAAAGTGCCTGATGCGCGGACAGAACCACCACAAAGAAATCGGATTCCTTGAGATACTGACGCGAAATCTCTTCTCGGATCAGAAGGGGGTCGTTGACCCCCGGCGTGTCCGTGACCGTGACTGGAAACGGGAAGTGACCGATGTCAAAAAATACCTCGGCCTTGCGCGTGATGTCACTGTACAAACCGCGATCCGAGCCGGGATCATACTCGCCGTCCTCAGTGGGATCGTCACCCGCGCAGACATAGCGCGCCAAATCGTCGGATGTGAGTTTTTCAAGGTCGTGATGCTGGCCAAGCAGATGTTTGTAGCTTTCGCCCAAACGCAGCTTGGCGCGGGTTTTCATCGCGTCGACCTGCTCTTCGATCATCTCGCGCTTATAGCTATCCTCGTCATCGGGAAACATGTTGCGCAGCTCTTCGCCTTCAGCGATGAGCGCCTGCCACTGGCGATTGTCGAAGAAATGGAACTCTGCTCCGTCGGTTCGGCCCGACGGGTGACCGAAATGCATGTCGGTGATTACGGTCGTCCATGGGTTTACGTCGGACGGCAGATACCCGGCCTGTGCGGTAAACCCATTGATCAGCCGGGATTTTCCCGCCTTGATTTGCCCGACAAACGCGATGGACGGTTTCAGGTTGGAAAGATCGCTGACGATCCGAGAAATGAACTGCTGGGTCTCTTCATTGCTGACGCCGTTCATCTCTTCGGCGATGCGTATCAACTCACGACGTTGATTTTCACTCATAACACTTACCCTGGTTAATCCTAATCAAGGATTGAATTCGTTGAAAATTTGAATGTTAGGGGCCGGTTCATGCGTCGGCCTCGGTGAGAGTTTTCCAAAGACTGACAACTGCGCCCAATTTACGCGCCTCGTGCACGGCTGCCGAGATCTGAGTGCCGTCGTGCAGGACTGCCAGTGCGGTTCCCTTCCCGCCCGAGGGTCGCAGGACGATTAGCTGAGGATGATCTTGTACCGCCGACGTGTCCTTGTCCCAACCGGCCAGATCAGCGGCGAATTGTTTAAGCAGATCACTGTCGGCATGCATGGGCTGGTCCGGGGCACACGCGCCGTCCGCTTGCATGGATGCACCATCGGACATGTTTATCTGAACGCGTCCCTGCGCAAAACGATCGGATCCGGCATAGAATTGGCTGGCCAGCCCGTCCGAGGTGTCGGCCACTTCGTTTTCGTCCAGATCCGGCACGATCGAGACGACAGGTTCCGCAGGCAACTCGATCGAACGGCATGCGTCCGAGATTTCGCTGAAAGTGATACCGACATCATCGGCTTCCAGCGCGATGTCGGGTTGCAGAGAGATAAGTTCCATCGGACCGGGTGCTGCGGCGATATCTGACACGAGCTGGGCAAGCTTATCCGCAAGATTATCGCGGGCTTCCGTTTCAAAATCGGGAACCAGGCCTGAGCGCACACGAAACACATCCGTGACCCGAGAGCTGTTGACCTCGATCGCAAGGCAATCGCCATTCGCGGCGGTGAATTCCAGACGACGTGGCAGCACCGTTCCGCGAATTGTGCGCAGGACCTGCTCACGGCGGGCAGAGGCTGTCTCGGCCGTCAGAGTCACAGCCGGATTCAGGCGCGCGACCGAGGTGCGTCCAATATCCTCGAGCAGATCGAGTATCGCTGTATCCATCATATCGAGACCCCTCTTTCTGCGCTTAAACTGCAGCCGCAACCGGCCCAAGGCTGAGATGCGATTTCGTGAGCGCCAACCCAACATTGGCACTGTTGCGGCAGGTGTAGCAGACCACGTGATCCGGGTAGGCTTGTGTGCGCAGGAAGATATTCAGACGATCTTTGGAAAACACCGCGATTTCGCCAAATCCTGACTGCCCGTCTTCCTCGGTTCCGGCCTCACGCAACAGCTCTTCAAAGCCGCAGACGCCGCGACCTTGAAACAGATTGGCCACCGCGATGGCCAAACTGTCCAGCGCGTTTGCGTCTTCTGGGCTGGCGAAACTTGTTCCCAGCAACATCCCGGTCTCCATATCGACATACCCGGCTGCGATACAGTCGGGTATGGTATGAATTGCGGTATTTAAAGCTGCTTCGATAGACATCTTGTGCCCTGCTTTTCTGCCCTATCTATTCTACAACACATGCCACTCGGCCCCGTTATTGTCGTTTGGCTTCGGCATGGATGACACCGTACCTTTGGACTTGCGGGCACTGTGCTCTGCCGCGATCTGGTCGAACTCGCGCAAGAACGAGCAGAACATTGACTTCAGACCTTCTGCATCGTCTGGCAGGTCTTCATCTTCCGTGACTTCGCGCCACATGGCCGCAGCACTAAGCGGTAATCCAGCCGGGACACTCAGCAGATCCTCCAGCCTTTCGTTCTGAGCGGGCGCATCCGAGGCAGCCCCGTTGGTCAGTGGCACAACCTGCATGTCGATCAAACCGTTGCCTTCTGGCTCGGGCTCGAATTCATCTTCCTCACCAGATGCCTGATCCGCCATGAGAGCTGTAATGGACGACACCGAGTTATCGGCCAGCACTTCGTGGCTTGTGTCCTCAGGGTCTTCGGCTTGCTCGGGGGTATCCGCCAATTTGTCTTCCAACGACACCATGAATCCATCAGCATCAATCGAAGAGTCCTCTGGCTGATCCACTTCAAATTCTGAAGTAAACTCAACGCTTTGCTGGTCGAAGTCCTCAGAAGGGATTTCAGTCAGGTTCAGGTTCTGGCTGGGCGTTTCCTTGAAGAAGGCGCGCAGGTCGTCCTCCTGCTCCTGCGTATCCGCGATTGGAGCTGCCTCGGTCGACTGCTCCATTTCAGCCCGCAGGCGATCTGCGTCACCCAAGTCGATTCTGGGCGCGCGGTCTGACTCTTCCGCCCTGACTTCGACACGGGCCGGTCGGATGGGGAAGTTGGTGACGACCTCGTTTTCCGCCCCACCGTCAGTGTCGGCGATTACCGGATCAACCAGTTTCAACGGCCTTGACTGCTCGGCATTTTCTGCCGCCTTTCTTGGCCGCAACGGTTGAACAGGTTCCGCAACGGAAAGACTGTTGTCGACTTGATAGCGCGCCAGCAATGCCGCGCGATTATCCATGATCTGTTCGGTGATCTCCAGGAAACTGTCGACCATTTTCCCGCCGCCGCTGCGCGCCCACAGATCGGCGTCGCCACTTTTGTCGCGGGCAGTAATGGCGTCGCGCGCCGAAAACAGGATTGAGCGGTTGAACAGATGACCGGCTTCACGATTGATCCGACGCAGGACTTTCTGGCGGTCCTTCTGGGCCAGAACGTCGGCCCGCGTGACCAAAAGAAGCGAGTTGTTCTGCAGTCGCTCGGGCAGGGACACCCAAGTCGCACGTTCGGTTTCGCGCCAGGCTTGCGTTGCGTGGGTGCACCAAAGAACCCCATTTGCCTGTCCAACAGCACGGCGCCAGACGTCATCTGATATCTTCGGGTCTGAAATGCCGGGCGTGTCGATCAGGTCGACAGCCTCCAGAATATCGGATTCGAGGAAAATGCGAATGAACTGGGCGTCGTTTACACCAACCGTTTCCAACTGATCCAAACCGATAGTCTGGCGGCTGCCGTCGTGACGTTGCACATAGGCAGACTGCTTTCCCCAACTAAACCAAACCGGAGGCAACTGCGTGGCCGTCACCTGCGTCGGCAATGCGTGTGAGCGCAGTAGAAAGTTCATCAGGGTCGATTTACCGGCACTGAACTCTCCCATAAGCGCAAAAATGGGTTTGCGCCGTGACCAGTGTTCGATACGATCCCATGCCTTGGGAGAAACGAAGCGGGTTTGTGAATCTTTTGCCATGTCGATACTCATGCTGCCTCGTTGCTTAGATCTTTAAGAATGTCGCCCAGAATGTCGTCGCGGGATTTTTGCGGCACCATTCCAGCCATCATCGCTGCGTTCCGGTTGGGGTCCTTCTCGGCGGCTGCCGAAATGCTCAGCAATGTCTCTTTCTGCTCACGCATGAAATCTGACAGGCTCGCACGGACGTTTTCCAGAACCGCTGCAATCTGGTTTTCTTCGATATCCTTGGTTATCGAGCTCGCCTCGGATGCAATCAGACGCGTGTAATCTGCGGCATATGCCTCGAACCCTTTTCGGCGTTGCCACCACCGTCTCCACCATGTGCTTTGAAGATCAAGGGCAATGGTGCGCCCGATACCCAATGGCGGTGGAACCCGGGGAACGATCGGTGCTTCGATCGTGAATTCACCCAAATGGTTGCCCAACAACTTTTGGTACAGGGCCTCAATGTCTGACGCCGCTGAGCCATACAACGCTCCGGCATCCTTGCGCATCGAGCGCGCAAAGCTGAAATACGCCGCCTTTTGCAGGGTTCTCAAACCGGCAGGATCGTACTGCCACGTCCCTTCTTCACCGTTTTGCTCAAGATGGGCGATCAGCGAGTCCGTTGCGCGTTTGACAAAATTTGTCTCGGCAGATTTCAGCCTTTCCAATACCTTATGCCGCAGGGACGAGGTCAGATCGGCTACCTTCTTCTCGTATTGCTCAATGACTTTTTCGATGGCCTCTTCTGTCGAAACGCCATCCAGGTCGCGGACAACGCCTTCGCCAGTAGACAAAGTTTTGGCAACCGCTGTGGCGCGGATCTGGCTCGCAATGTTGCGCGCCTTGTGGCGCACCCGCTCCAGCAGCCGGTTTCCCGCGCCTTCAGCAATGCGTTCGTTCATGGCCAGCAGCAGATCCGGCAATCCGGACAGCGCCCAGATTTTGTCCAAAGACGGAGCCTGATCCCCAAATCCCGCTGCCAGATAGAAGGTGTTCAACGCCTGACGGGAATCCTCGTTCAGGATGTCAGGGTTGCCCGTGAGTGCGGCCTCGGCCCAAAGCGCGCTGCCGAACACAACACTTGTATTTGCGTCGATGTTGTTCTGTTTCAAAGTGTCCTGAATCCGGTCGCGAATTTCAGGAACCTGATTGACCGGATCAGCCAGTTCGTCGATCCGGTTCACGAACAGAATGATCTGCCGGTTCTCGAACTGCGCAATAATGCGCATGAGCGCCATGTCCATGGTCGTTAGGGCCTGACTTGCAGCCAGAACAACGACGCACACCTCGGATCCGCGCAGGCTGCGCAGAGTAATCTGTTCACGCACCATAAAGGTATCGTTGACGCCCGGCGTGTCGCAGAGTTTCAGGGATATCGGATATTGCGGGATATCCATGTAGAGTTCCGCAGACTTTGTGACGTCTGCAAACCGCCCGGTCTTGGGGTTGATGTCAGGGTCATCCTGATCACCCAAGCACACATAACGCTGGATCAGTTCTTCATCGAAATAGTCATACTGATGGCTCTGGCCAAGGATCAGGTCGAAATGTTTGCCAAGGCGTTCTTCGGATTTCGCCTTCATCTCTCCGATCTGGCGACGAATGTCGTCCATTTCGTCGTCTGCGCCCGCGCGGTTCGCCAATTCGCCAAGCCGTCCGCCGCCGACCATCAGGTTATCCCATTCTTCCTGCTCAAAGAATGTAAACTTGGATTTGGTGTCGCCCTCGGTGCGGGTGTTGATGTTCAGCGTCGTGACAACCGACGTCCACGGGTTCACATCAGACGGCAAAAGGGCAGGGCGCCCGGCCAGAATGTTCACAATCGAGGATTTGCCGGCCTTGACCTGACCAACCAGCGTCACGCTGGCGGTGAAGCTTTCCATGCGGGTCTTGAGCGTGGCAAGACGGGCGGAAGAGCGTGCGTCCGCCACCTCTGTCAGTTGGTCGATCTGCGTGGTCAGGGCTGACATCGCCGATGTTATGGGCGTCAGCGCCTCGTTTCCGACGGACAGAAGATGGTCATTGCGCGCCATGATTTAGCCTCCGGTTCCAGTTGCCGCCAAGTGATGCTGCACCTGATCAGCTTGGGTGCTGGTCAGCAGATCAATGCGGGCAATCAAATTCAGTGCGTTGCCCAAAATTGCGGCCTCGGCGCTGGGAGATATCTTGTCGAAGGCACACTCGTCCGCGAGCACTTCGATTGAGCTGAATTGCTCGCTATTTTCCAAACAGGCAACGCTGCGTCCTGTCGGGAACCCAGCGGATTTGGTTTCAGGCAGCGGCATGCGAGAGTTTGCAAGTAAGTAATGGCCGCCGGAATGCGTGCGGAGCGCGACACCAAAACCCGTATCGGGGTGGTCGCGGCTCAGGGTCTTGAGTTCACCGAGAAAGCTCTCGCGTGCAAGACCAACAGCGTCTTGCTCGGCAGCAGCGGAAGTCATCATATTGGTCACGGTTAAGCCCTTGTTTTTGAGTTGAGCAGATAAAACTCGTACAACGCCCGAAGGCAAAAAAGACTCAGTAAGTCCTCTTGCCCATCAATGACCCCCAAGGCGGAATTTGTTTGACGCGAATAAGATTTTTTGGCGTTTGAATTGTGGCGCAATTGTGATGCGGCTGCTGTGGGGTGCTTTAAGGCAGAAGGGCAGTGCGCGAATCCACGCTGGTATTATTGGCTGTTGCTGCGCTTATAGACGGTTCTTTTTACGCGTTGGCTCTCGCCAAACGAAACTGCGCAAGTTGTTAAAATGAATGGGTATTGAAGCCCGGCCAATTCCTGGCACGTTGTTTGAGTTCAAGGATGGGCGGTGGCATTGGATTAGAAATCCGTGACTGCTCAAACGGCCTTCCAACAATCAATGAGCCGCGATCAACCCAACAGAGCGGTTCATACCTTCCGGAAATGCAGGATTGTGTCTGAATTATGCGGCGCATCCAAACATGGAAATTTCTGAGTTCAGCTCTCTGCCGACACGTCATTAAGAATATTCAGGATGGGTGCACTTTCCCTCTCGCACTTGGTTTCAAGCTTTGCTATTGAGCCGGTCATCGTGCGGGTGTGGCGAAATTGGTAGACGCACCAGATTTAGGTTCTGGCGCCGCAAGGCGTGGGGGTTCAAGTCCCTCCACCCGCACCACTTTGAAACTTAAAGATAATATCTGAGTTTGCGTGGCCTTGCTGACCGCTGTTCTGGCCTGTTCACCTTGAAACACCGCCCGTTGCGGCGTTAAAGGACGCGGGCAAGAAAAGCCTTGGTTCTGGGCTCGCGAGGCTTGGAAAAGAGTGTCTCGGGCGGGCCTTGTTCCAAGATTCGACCCGCATCAAGGAAACACACCTTATCGGCTAGTTCACGTGCAAAGCCCATCTCATGCGTGGCAAGCACCATGGTCATACCCTGTTGTCGCAGGTCACGAAGCACGTCGAGAACTTCGCCGACCAATTCAGGGTCCAGTGCGCTTGTAATCTCGTCAAACAGCATGATCTGCGGTTCCATCGCCAGCGCCCGGATGATTGCAACGCGCTGTTGTTGCCCTCCTGACAGCTGGTCCGGGTAATGATCCATCCGCTCGCCCAAGCCGAAACGCCTAAAAAGCTGGGTGACCCGTGGGCGCAGGTCCTCTCTGCTTAGTCCGCGCACGCGGCGCGGGGCGAGCATCACGTTTTCCGCCGCTGTCATGTGGGGAAACAGGTTATAGCTCTGAAATACTATCCCGATCTGCTGGCGTACCGGCTGAGGATCGAGACCCGGCTCGGAAATATCTGTCCCGTCCAGCCAGATCGCCCCGTCGTCAATCGGTTCCAACAGGTTCATGCAGCGCAGAAGTGTGGACTTGCCAGAGCCCGAAGCGCCGATCAGACACACCATCTCACCTTCGGCGATATCAAGATCAATGCCCTTGCAGACTTCGTGGTCATCGAACCGCTTGCGAACTCCGCGCAGGGATAGTTTCGCCGTCATGTGCGCGCCTTGTTTTGCTTGTTCATCAGGTAATCCGCGTATCGGGTCGCAGGTATGGTCAGCGCCAAAAAGATCAGCGCGGCACCGACATAAGGCGTGAAATTGGCGTAGAGCGACTTGTAGACACCCGCCTGACGGAAAATCTCGACCGGGCCGATAAAGGACAGCAGCGCCACGTCTTTCTGCAGGGCGATGAACAGGTTCATATTGGCGGGAACCACATTTCGAATGGCCTGAGGCAGCACCACATAGCGCATGGTGTCCCGATCGCTGAGGCCCAGTGAAGCCGCCGCTGCGCGCTGAGAGTTGTGGATCGAGTCGATCCCCGAACGGATCACCTCGGCCACGTACGCGGAATAGACCAGAACCAGCGCCAAGGTGCCCCAGATATACGGGCTGTTCCATGGTCTTGGCAGACCCAGACCGGGAATGCCAAAGCCGATAATGTAGATGACAAGCACCACGGGCAGGCCGCGGAAGATGTCGGTATAGGCAATTCCGAACAATCGCAGCGGAAACAGCGCGGGTGTGCGGGTGTCCCGACACAGTGCGATGGCAAGGCCGGTGATCGCGATCAAGGGCGCAGACCACGCAAAGATCATCACGTTCAGAAGAAAGGCTTCGAGTAACCCGGGAAAGGTTGCCGTGAACACCCTGCCGTTGAAAAAGGCGCGCTGCACCGCGTCCCAACCGGGGGCGAGCGGAACCAGAACGATGAGCGCGAGGACAACGCTCACCGTCGAAATCAAGGCGATCCGGTTGGACCGCCGCCGTATCCCGGCCTCATAGATTTCGCGACGCGTCGGCGTTGTGGTCGCGCGCTCAGTTGCGCTTTTTTGCAACGATGTTTCGTCCATTTATTTGATGACCGGCACACCTGTCGCCTCGGACAACCATTGCGCTTCAAGGGCCGCAAGTTCGCCGCTTTCGGTCAGTTCCGTGATGGCCGCATCGACGCATTCCCTGAGCGCGCTGCCGTCTTCCATCAAAAGGCCGAACTGGTCGGGGTTTTCCGATTGACCCGGGGGGAACTGTCCCAGCAAAGCACCGCCTTCAACGACGACGGCCGACAGGTACAGTGCAGTGGGCAGGTCATAGAGTGCGGCATCAATCTGGCCCGCCATGATAGCGGCGTTCACGTCCGCGTTGTCGTTATACAGCAGTGGCGCATCCGATGGCTGGATCACATCGTTCAGCATGGGAATCGCGGTGGTCGTGGCCACGGCGCCCCATTTCAACCCCTTGAGGCTGTCCAGCGTCGCTTGGGCCCCTGAATCGACAACATTCTGGGTGGTCAGCACCGCCATGGCAGACGTGTAGTAAGGCAGGCTGAAATCGACCATTTCCTCGCGTTCAGGCGTGATCGAGTATTGCTGCATGTTGAAGTCAAAGTTCTTTGCTCCGGGCTGGATCGCCTCGTCAAAACTTGTGCGAACCCAAGCGACGTTATCCTTACCAAAGCCCATCTTTTCAGCGATGGCGTAGGCAACTGCGGCTTCAAACCCTTCGCCGCTTTCTGGCGCGTCGTTCATCACCCATGGATAATAGGCCGGGTTTCCGGTCGCGATTGTCAGCGTACCTTCGGTCAGCGTTTTCCCTGCCGCGCACGTTCCGTCGCCCGCCGCAAATGCCGAGGTTGCAGAGACAGTTACGGCCAAAGCCGTACAAGCAATCAGTTTCATCTAAACGACTCCCTATTTTTTGATTGCGCACAGGTTCTTACGGGCAGGCGGATTTGTCTAGGGCGTGTGCTGCAAGGATTTAAAAACTCTGGTTCCCGGACGGACGCCAATTTCAACGCATAGACTGGAAGCAAAAGTCTGCGCGCAGTACCATGGCATGGAAGGAGCGTGATATGGCACCCAAAACCGCAGGTTCCACACCGCCGGGCAGTCCGGTACAGCCGCAACAGTCCGTGCCAGAGGTCAGAAAAGTGACCGTGCAGGATATCTCAGCGTCTTTGAAAGCGGGATTTTCAGACTTTCTCGCGCGGCCTCTGATGAGTGGTTTTTTTGGTCTGTTCTACGCGGTTTTTGGAATCTTGTTTGTGTGGTGCCTGGTCTGGCTGGGCAAGATCTGGATGATTATTCCTGCCGCCGTCGGCTTTCCTCTGGTCGCACCCTTCGCTGCCGCGGGCCTGTATGAAATGTCGCGACGGTTGCAGAAAGGTCAGAGTTTTGGTTGGTCTGAAATTCTTACTGTCATGGCCAATCAGCGCAAACGTGAAATGGGCTGGATGGCTTTTGTCACTCTTTTCGTATTCTGGGTGTGGATTTATCAGGTTCGGCTTTGGTTGGCGATCACCCTGAAAGATGCCTCATTCTCGAATTTCGATGGGTTCCTGAACACTGTATTTTTCACACCTCAGGGATGGACCTTTCTGGCAATAGGAACCTGCGTCGGCGCGCTCTTGTCGACCGTGCTGTTTGCTGTAACCGTCGTAGCCATGCCGATGTTGCTTGACCGGGAAACCGATTTCGTCTCAGCGATGTTGACGTCAATTCGGGTCGTTACTGAAAGCCCTCTGGTCATGCTCAGTTGGGCGGCGATTATTTCGGTCACTATGCTGTTGTCGCTTGTTCCGGCTTTTCTGGGCTTAATTTTCACCCTGCCCATCCTTGGGCACACGACCTGGCACCTTTATCAAAGGGCTGTGCCGCCTGTAGGAGAGTGAAGCAGCTGAGGCGGCTGAGGTAATGAACGAAAAAGAAGTATTCATTATCAAAGCGATGGCAAAGGTTGCAGTAGCGTTTTGTCATGTTTCAGCCGACGCCCAGTGCACGGTATAGACCGATTATAGGTTCTCGCTTAGCCTTTGGGGTGAGAAACCCACTATGGAACGTCGGCTTACAACGATAGTTGCTGCGGACATCGCCGGATTCTCGCGATTGGTCGCCGCAGACGAAGAGGGAACGCTTTCGGCACAGCGTTCTCACCGTAACGCGCTGCTTGATCCCTTGGTCAAAAAATACTCGGGTCGCATTGCGAATACGGCTGGTGACAGCTTGTTGATCGAGTTTCCGTCAGCAGTGCAGGCGGTTCGTTTCGCCATTGATACCCAATCCGGGATGGCGCGGCGAAACGCCGGAATTTCTCAGGACCGGCGCATCACGTACCGGATCGGAATAAATGTCGGCGATGTTGTGCTTGACGGTGATGATCTGCTTGGCGACGGGGTCAACGTCGCGGCGCGGCTTGAGCAATTGGCTCCGGCTGGCGGCGTATTGCTGAGCCGTGCAGTGCGGGATCAGGTGAGGGACAAGCTGGATATCAATTTGAAGGATCTTGGTGACGTTCGGGTCAAGAACCTCTCTCGATCTGTCAGGGTATTCCAGATTGAGAATGGAGCCGCACCGGAATCACCAACTTCGGCAGAGCGGGCTAGCCCGGCAATATTGTTTGCTGCGGGTATCGCCCTTTTGATCGCGGCGAGTGCCTGGTGGTGGCTACAGCGCGCGGATTTGGCCCAACTGGAAAGCGACGGCTACGCGCAGGAAATGCCTGACGACTCTTCTCTGGCGGTTATGGCGTTTGATTACATAGGCCCCGGAGAGGTTGAGAATGGGTATTTGGCCGATGGGATAAGCGAGAATATCACGACCAACCTGGCCAAATTGCCGGACTTGCTGGTCATCGGTCAGGATACAAGTGCGACAGACAACGGCGAGGGTCTCAGTAGCCGGGACATCGCTGTGCGATACGGCGTTCGTTACGTTCTGGAGGGCAGTGTTCAGAAGTCCGGTGAAGACCTCAGGATTCTGGCCAAGTTGTTGGATGCCTCCTCGGGGAAATACCTTTGGTCCGAAACATTTAACCGAAAATCGGGCGACTTCTTTGATATTCAGGACGAAATTACACTGTCTGTTCTGGAGCAGGTTTATCGCGGGACAGTCGACGGCGACCGTGTGACGCTGCGCGAAACAAATGATCTTGCGGCCTTCGCGGAAAACGCAAAAGGACGCGCGCATCGTGTGCGCTTTACTGCCGAAGACAACAAGACGGCGCGCAAACATTATCAAGCCGCGCTTGAACGCGACGCAAGATATGTCGATGCATTGGTCGGCATGGCATTTACCCATATCATGGACGTCCGACTTGGATTTTCCGGAGACCCGAAAGAGTCGCTTGCCCTTGCCGAAGATCATCTTGCGCTGGCGCTGGAAATAGACCCCGAGCGCCCGGCGACTCTGTCCAACCTTGCTGTATTGCGGGTCGTACAGAAGCGAGGGGAAGAAGCGCAGGAATATGCCCACCGCGCATTGGACAGGGGGATGGGCGATGCGAGGGTCATTCGAAGTGCCGCCTGGGTATTGAAATATGCAGGTGCGTCCGACGAAGCCCTTCCCTATTTCACCAGAGCGAAACGCATGACCCCGGTTCCGTTGTGGTGGTTGATCGTGGATGAATACGGCGCGCTGATTGACGCCGGCGAATTTGAGCAGGCAAGCGCCGCGACCGATGCATTTCTGGCGGTCTTGCCCGAGGTCTATCGGGCTGAGTTTCTGACATGGCCGGCCGTCGCCGCGTGGAAGACTGGCGACTTTGAGCGTGCGCAAGCATTCATCTCTGAGGCTCGGCAACTCAAGCCGGACATTTCGATCACAAGTATCCACCCCTTTGATCTGGCCTATATCGAAAAGTCGTTACCCGAACGCAGGTACGAGGTTCTGCGTGAACTCGGCCTAGAAGATTGACTGACAATGGGACACCATGCTTCTGCGTACCCAATACGGCGAAACACGACCTGAGCGGCGCCAATTTCTGGTCGTCGATTTGGCAACACAACGGAACCAGGGTCTCTGTTATATTCGGTAAATCAAATGTATGGTCCAATTCGCAAACAGGCAAAGCAGGCGAGTTGGAACAGAGTTATGGACGTTTCGTGGATTGACAGGTTCAAAGGGCTCAGCCAACTGCCAGCCGATATTCGCACGCGATTGGAGGAAGGAAGCCAGATTGTCAGCGTTCCGGCAGGTACTCAGGTCTTCTCACCGGGACAAACTGCGGACAATCTTCTGCTATTGTTGGAAGGCACGATACGGGTCCAGCAAAAATCCGAAACAGGGCGCGAGGTCTTTCTGTATCGCGTTCACGCGGGCGAAAGCTGTGTATTGACCACCGCCTGTATGCTTGCCTTTGAAGACTATTCTGCAGATGGCATAGCCGAGACCGATGTCAGCGCGGTTGCTATACCGAGACAGACGTTTGACGAGCTTGTGGCAAAGTCCGATGTGTTTCGAAACTTCGTCTTTGCGGCCTATTCCCGTCGGATAACAGACCTATTCACGCTGATTGATGACATCGTGTTTCAACGGATGGATGTCCGTCTGGCCTCTCGCCTTTTGGAGCTTGCCGACCAAAATGATGTCGTTCGCGCCACCCATGCGGTGTTGGGGACCGAACTGGGAACGGCGCGCGAGGTCATCTCGCGATTGTTGTCAGAATTTCACCGCCGTGGATGGATCGAACAGTCCCGAGGCGAGGTTCATCTGGTGAACAGGGCCGGTTTGGAACAGTTGGCACGCAGCTCGGCTATGTAAGGCTGATGGTGCTGAATCCAAAAATGTGAAGCGTTTGGTGACCAAGTCACCAAGGCTTGGGTTCGGGTTATGCAAGTGTCGCTCCATTGAGTCTCAATGGAGTGAGAAATGATCACCAATATGGGAAAACTTGATCGCGGCCTGCGCATTGCTGTTGCCGTTATCCTTTTGTTTGTGGCCTTTGGCACCGGCATGGCTGGGTCTGGCCTACTGTTTTGGCTGGCAGTGATCGTCGCTGCGGTATTCGCTGTAACCGCACTTGTCGGGAACTGCCCGATCTACAGCATTGTTGGCTTCAAGACCTGCAAGGACTGCGGATGATGGAGACCGCGTTCACGCCAGTTGCCTCTCTGACCGGAGGCATTCTGATCGGCGTCGCGTCGACCCTGCTGATGCTTGTCATGGGCCGGGTTATGGGGGCGACAGGTATTTTGACCGGACTGGTCCAGCCTTCCAATCGTCAGGACTTTGCGTGGCGCCTGGTACTTGTCGCCGGAATGATCACGGGGCCTGCCCTGTTTTGGATGTTTTCGGGCCAGATGCCTGCCGTTGACGTTCCCGTATCGACCCCCGCGCTGCTGGTAGGTGGGGTGATCGTCGGGCTTGGCGTTACCTATGGTGCGGGTTGCACATCCGGCCACGGTGTCTGTGGGATGGCAAGGCTTAGCCCGCGGTCAATCGTGGCGACGTTGACTTTCATGATTTTCACCTTCGCCACGGTTTTTGTCGTGCGCCACGTCTTTGGAGGCTGATCCATGAAACTCATCGCCACATATTTCATCGGTGTCATCTTTGGCCTTGGCATATCAATTTCGGGCATGGCTAACCCTGCAAAGGTGATCAACTTTTTTGACATCGCAGGACGCTGGGACCCATCGTTGATCTTTGTGATGGGGGGCGCGCTGGTCACAACCTTCATTGGCTATCGGTTGGTCTTTGGGCGCACGACACCGATCTTCACGGACGCCTTCAGCCTGCCAACAAAACGCGAAATCGACGCGCCGCTTGTGGGTGGCTCGGCACTGTTCGGCATTGGATGGGGATTGTCCGGCTTTTGCCCGGGTGGTGCCTTGCCTGCGCTGGGGACGGGGCAATGGCAGGTCTTTGTTTTTGTCGCCGCCTTGGTCGTCGGGATCCTGTTGGCCAAATCCATTCAATCCACCACCGCGCGTCGGGCACAGACCACGACCTGACACGACACAGGAGGAGTAAACGCAATGACACATTACCCGATCAACTTGAACACAAAACCCGATGTTCAGGCCTTTTTTGACGAGGCGACAAACACCATCAGCTACATCGTCAAGGACCCGTCTTCAGCGGCCTGCGCCATTGTGGACAGCGTTATGGACATCGACTATGCGGCGGGTCGGATCACCTATGACCACGCCGACGCGTTGATCCGCCAGATACAGTCGCAGGGGTTGCGACTGGAGTGGATCATCGAAACCCATGTTCACGCCGATCATTTGTCAGCCGCACCTTATATTCAAGGCAAGCTGGGCGGAAAGATCGGTATCGGCTCAAAGATCATGGTGGTGCAGGACACGTTTGGAAAAGTGTTCAACGAGGGCACAGAGTTCCAACGCGATGGCTCGCAGTTCGACGCGCTGTTTGAAGACGGCGATACGTACATGATCGGCAACATGCAGGCCTTCGCGATGTATACACCGGGCCATACCCCGGCCTGTATGGTCCATGTCATGGGGGATGCGGCCTTTGTCGGGGATACGCTGTTTATGCCGGATGGAGGATCGGCACGCGCGGATTTTCCGGGCGGGGATGCCGGGCTTCTGTACGACTCGATCCAAAAAGTGCTGTCCCTGCCAGACGAAACGCGCCTCTTCATGTGCCATGATTATGGGCCGAACGGACGCGACATTGCGTGGGAAACCACCGTGGGCGAAGAAAAGGCCCTGAACATCCATGTTGGTGGCGGAAAAACGAAGGAGGAGTTCGTCAAATTCCGCACCGAGCGTGACGCGGTTCTGGATATGCCCAAGCTCATCATCCCGTCGTTGCAGGTCAATATGCGGGCGGGCGAAGTGCCTCGGGATCCCGATGGCAACCCCATGCTCAAAGTGCCCGTGAACACTCTGTGACGGAAAAAGGGAGGAGACAGATGGATATCAGATACATCACGGATCAGCTCTCGGTCGGCCCGCAGATCACGGTCGAGGATGTCGCCGCGATTGCAGCCAAGGGGTTTCGCACCATCCTGTGTAACAGGCCCGACGGAGAAGCCGCCGACCAGCCAGTGTTCGAGGAAATCGAAGCCGCGGCACAGAAACTGGGGGTCGAGGCGCGTTATGTCCCGATCACCAGCGGTATGGTTCGGGATCAGGATGTGGCGGAATTTGGCCGGGTTTTTCAGGACGCGCCAAAGCCGGTATTGGCCTATTGTCGAACCGGGACAAGGTCTGCCACGTTGTGGTCTTTTCATGAATCCAACCTCCGACCAATGGCAGAAATCCTCGCGGCAACTGGGGCTGCGGGCTATGACATGAACGGTGTGGCGCGCCGCATTGCCAACGGCGGCAAAACGCCAACGGACAAGGGTGACGCGTTCTTTGATGTTGTAATCGTGGGCGGCGGTGCCGGGGGTATCGCGGTCGCGGCGAGTTTGAAGTCACGAGAGTCCGATCTGGATATTGCCGTGATCGACCCCGCTGATATCCACTATTATCAACCCGGTTGGACCATGGTTGGCGGTGGCATCTTCGAGGCGCAGAGCACGGCCCGAACCATGGGCAGCCTTATTCCGAAAGGTGTGCACTGGTTGAAGTCAGCCGTGGCAGCCTTTGAACCCGACAATGATGCTGTGATCCTGGACGGCTGCCGCGTGGTCAAATACGGCCGGTTGGTTGTTTGCCCGGGCCTCAAGCTTGACTGGGGCAAAGTGGACGGTTTGGAAGAAACGCTGGGCCGCAATGGGGTCACATCGAACTACCGTTATGATCTTGCACCTTACACGTGGCAATTGGTGCAGCAGATGCAGAAGGGCAGGGCGTTGTTTACCCAGCCACCGATACCAATCAAATGCGCCGGTGCGCCGCAAAAGGCGATGTATCTGTCCGGTGACGCGTGGTTCCGCCGGGGTGTGCTGAAAGATATCGACATCCAGTTCATGAACGCGGGTGGCGTCTTGTTCGGCGTGAAGGATTATGTGCCCGCGCTTGAACGATATGTTGAGAAATACGATGCTTCTCTGAACTTCTTTCATAATCTGATCGCCGTGGACGGGCCGGGAAAAATGGCCCGTTTTGAAATAGCTCGTCCGGGTGAAGACACGGAGACCGTCGAGGTCGGTTTTGACATGATCCACGTCTGTCCACCCCAGACAGCGCCCGATTTCATCCGGGTATCGCCATTGGCAGATGCGGCTGGTTGGGTTGACGTGGATCAGGCCACCTTGCGCCATAAAATATATGACAACATCTGGTCATTGGGTGACGTCATGAACGCGCCAAATGCCAAAACAGCGGCTGCCGCGCGCAAGCAGGCTCCGGCTGTTGCTGACAATATCGTGGCCGATATCGCCGGTCGTTCGGCAGTGGCGCAGTATGATGGGTATGGGTCGTGTCCGCTGACGGTTGAGCGGGGCAAAATCGTGCTGGCCGAATTTGGATATGAAGGCGCGCTCAAGCCCAGTTTCCCCCCATTCCTGATTGATGGAACCCAGCCGTCACGCGCGGCTTGGATGCTGAAAGAACGGCTGCTGCCGCCAATCTACTGGAAAGCGATGCTGCGGGGAAAAGAATGGCTGGCGAAGCCCGAAAAGATCAAGGTCGCCGCAAACTGATGCCTATGAAAACCACCTTGGGGCGCGGCGTTGGGCGCTATGTGCCCATTTTGGACTGGGGCCGCTCGTATTCGCGTTCGGCCCTGTCAAACGACCTGATTGCGGCGGTGATCGTCACCATTATGCTGATCCCGCAATCGCTTGCCTACGCGATGCTGGCCGGGCTGCCGCCCGAGGCCGGGCTTTACGCTTCGATTGTTCCGATTATGCTCTATGCGGTTTTCGGAACCAGTCGTTCGCTGGCGGTCGGACCAGTGGCTGTTGTGTCCCTTTTGACGGCTTCGGCCATCGAACAAGTGGCCCAGCAGGGTACTGCCGGATACGCCGCAGCCGCCCTGACACTGGCTATGCTGTCCGGAGGGTTTCTGGTGCTCATGGGGGTGTTGCGGCTTGGGCTGCTGGCCAATTTCTTGAGCCACCCGGTGATTGCCGGGTTCATTACCGCCTCGGGCATCCTGATCGCGACCAGTCAGCTAAAGCACATTCTGGGGATTGAGGCACATGGTCATACATTGCCCGAGATGATCGGCTCAATCCTCTCGCATCTGAGCCAGACAAACTGGGTTTCGGTGACAATTGGGACAGGCGCGATCCTGTTTCTGTTCTGGGCGCGCGGTTTTCTGAGGCCGACTTTGGCGAGGTTGCGCACGCCTCCTCTCCTAGCTGATATCCTGACAAAAGCAGGCCCGGTGTTTGCTGTTGTGGCGACGACTGTCAGTGTTTGGGCATTTGATCTGGCAGATCAAGGTGTGCGCATTGTTGGCGCAGTCCCGCAGAGCTTGCCGCCTTTCACGGTGCCCAGCCTGTCCTTCGATTTGATCGAGGCGTTGCTTCTTCCGGCGATCTTGATTTCGATCATCGGTTTTGTCGAAAGCGTTTCCGTTGCGCAAACGCTGGCTGCCAAAAGAAGGCAACGGATCGACCCGGATCAGGAGTTGATTGGCCTGGGCGCTGCCAATCTGGGGGCCGCTTTTACCGGGGGCTACCCGGTGACAGGCGGATTTGCCCGTTCGGTGGTGAATTTCGATGCCGGTGCCGAAACGCCTGCTGCCGGCGCATACACGGCCATCGGATTGGCCGTCGCAGCCCTGGCGTTGACACCACTGGTTTACTTTCTGCCAAACGCGACGCTGGCCGCCACGATCATTGTAGCGGTTCTCGGGCTGGTCGACCTGTCGATCCTGAAAAAGACATGGGCCTATTCGCGCGCCGACTTCGTGGCTGTCGCGGCCACCATCCTGTTAACCCTCCTTCTCGGGGTCGAAGTTGGCGTGGCGTTGGGTGTCGTGCTTTCCGTTCTGTTGCACCTTTACAAGACATCCCGACCACATGTGGCCGAAGTGGGTCTGGTTCCCGGCACCCAGCATTTCAGAAATATCAACCGGCACGCGGTTCTGACTGACCGGGCGGTCGTTAACCTGCGTGTTGATGAAAGCCTGTATTTTGTGAATGCGAGATTTCTGGAAGATTACATTCAAAGCAGGGTCACCGAGGGGTGTTCGGTGCGCCACGTCGTGCTGATGTGCTCTGCCGTGAACGAGGTCGACTATTCCGCGCTGGAAAGTCTGGAAACCATAAACCATCGGCTTGCCGATATGGATGTTGGCCTACATTTGTCCGAGGTCAAAGGGCCTGTGATGGACCGGCTGAAACGGTCCCGTTTTCTTGAGGAGATGAATGGGCAGGTTTTCCTGTCGCAATTCGATGCCTGGGATCACCTTGCCCGTTCGCCACAGCCGCACGCGGCGGCGTGATCATCACGGCACTGACGGAAACCTGACAGTGCCGTGCCGGAGATTGAAATCAGGCCGCTGCGATTTGCCGTGCCTTTTCGACCATAACTTCGGCCTGCCGGATCGAGGCGTAGTCGATCAGACGCCCGTCCAGCGACACCGCGCCTTTGCCTGCGGTTTCGGCCTCGGCCATGGCGACCAGAATGCGCTGTGCCTTGGTGACTTCGGCATCGCTGGGGGACATGACCTCATTCGCCAGCGCGATCTGGCTGGGGTGGATGGCCCACTTGCCCTCGCATCCCAGAACAGCGGCGCGTTTGGCGGCGGCTTTATACCCTTCGGGATCCTGAAAATCCCCGAACGGGCCGTCAATCGGGCGCAGACCGTTCGCGCGGGCCGCTACGACCATACGTGCCAGCGCATAATGCCACATGTCGCCCCAATGCGACGCGCGGGCTGCGTCAGCATCCGGGTCGGTCAGAACCGCGTAATCGGGGTTAACACCGCCAATGATCGTGGTGCGCGCGCGGGTCGAGGCGGCATAATCGGCCACACCAAAGTGCAGGCTCTCGTTGCGTTTCGAGGCGGCTGCAATTTCGCTTACGTTCTGCATGCCCAGAGCGGTTTCGATGATGTGTTCAAACCCGATGCGCTTTTTATAGCCCATTGCGTCTTCGATCTGCGTGACCATCATGTCGATCGCATAGACGTCGGCCGCCGTGCCCACCTTGGGGATCATGATCAGGTCCAGACGTTCACCCGCTTGTTCGACCACATCGACCACGTCGCGGTACATATAGTGGGTGTCCAGACCATTGATCCGCACGGACATGGTCTTGTTGCCCCAGTCGATGTCATTCAGAGCTTGAATGATGTTCTTGCGGGCCTGTTCCTTTTCATCGGGTGCAACCGCATCTTCCAGATCAAGGAAGATCACATCCACATCCGACTGGGCTGCTTTTTCGAACATACCGGGCTGGCTGCCCGGTACGGCGAGTTCGCTGCGGTTCAGGCGCGCGGGGGCCTGTTCGATGGCGTAAAAGCTCATGAGTTTGAGTCCTTTGAAAGATAAATCGCGTCAGATCACGCGGTCACGAGGGGGACGACCCGCAAAGAAGTCGCCCAGATTGTCCAGCACGCGAAAGCCCATAGCCTCGCGCGATTCACGGGTGGCGCTGCCCAGATGCGGCAGCATCACCAGATTGTCGCATTGCAGCAGGTCCGGGCTGATGCGTGGCTCGCCATCGAACACGTCCAGCGCTGCGCCGCCAATCGTGTCGAACATCAGAGATTGAACCAGAGCATGCTCGTCCACCACCTCACCGCGGGCGGTGTTGATCAGGAAGGCATCAGGCTTCATCAGTTCCAGCCTGCGCCCGTTGATCAGGTGCCGGTTCGCAGCCCCTCCGGGGCAGTGCAACGAGACGAAATCGCAGTGCGGCAACAACGCGTCCACCGTTTCGACTTGTGTTGCATTGAATTGCTTCAGCACGTCAGGCGCGACTGCGCTGCGGTTCTGCACCAGAATGTTCATACCGAACCCATGATGGGCGCGGCGGGCCATTTCCTGACCGATGCGGCCAAAACCGATGATGCCCAGCGTCTTGCCGCTGACCTTGGTGCCGACCAGATGCGTGGGCCGCCAGCCAGTCCAGCCACCTGCACGCAGCTCACGCTCACCTTCACCGGCGCGTCGAGCGGCCATCAGCAGCAGCGTCATCGCCAGATCAGCCGTGCATTCGGACAGAACGTCCGGCGTGTTGGTGACCGTCATGCCCAGATCACGGGCAGCGGGTTCGTTGATATGGCTGTAACCGACACCGTAATTGGCAAGGATTTTGGTTTGCGCGGCAGGTACATCCAGCGCCTCGGCGCTGAGAGTATCGGTCACCGTGGGCAGCACCGCGTCATATTTCTTCAGTGCGTCGCGGATTTCGGCCGGGGACATCGGAATGTCCCCGGTATTCAGCACGGTGTTGTAGCTTTCGGCCAGTTGCGTTTCGACGGCAGCAGGCCAACGACGGGTGACAAGAACCGAAGGTTTCACCATCACGCGGCCTTTCCCATGACGCGGGCGATGGTCTCGCCGATCACTGCCGGGTTTTCCGCCACGGTCACGCCCGCTGCCGTCAGGATTTCCACCTTTTCGCTCGCGCTTTCGCCAAAGGCCGAGATGATCGCACCGGCATGGCCCATCGTCCGGCCCTTGGGCGCGGTCAGACCCGCGACATAGGCCACAACGGGCTTGGTGACGTGATCGCGGATATATTCTGCCGCTTCCGCCTCCTGGGGGCCGCCGATCTCACCGATCATGGCGATGACCTCGGTATCTTCATCTTGTTCGAACCGCTCAAGGATATCGCGGAAGGACGAACCATTGATCGGGTCGCCACCGATGCCGACGCTGGTCGAGACACCGATGCCACGCTCTTTCAACTGTGCCGCAGCTTCATAGCCCAGTGTACCCGAGCGCCCGATGATGCCCACGTTGCCCGGCAGGTAGATATGGCCCGGCATGATCCCCAGCAGCGCTTTGCCGGGGCTGATGGTTCCGGCGCAGTTCGGGCCGGTCAGCACCATGCGCTTGTCCTTGGGATAGCGGTACATGTAGCGTTTCACGCGGATCATGTCCTGCGCCGGGATGCCGTCGGTGATGCAGACGCAATAGCGGATACCGGCATCTGCGGCCTCCATGATCGAATCTGCGGCGAACGGGGGCGGCACAAAAACAAGGCTGGCATCGGCGCCGGTGGCTTCGACCGCCTGCTTGACGGTGTCAAAGACAGGCACGCCTTCGACGGTTTCGCCACCCTTGCCGGGGACGACGCCGCCCACGACATTGGTGCCATACTCCACCATATCCTTGGTGTGCAGGCGCGCCATGCGTCCGGTGATGCCCTGAACGATCACGCGGCTGTCGCGGTCCAGAAGAATGCTCATTACACGGCCCTCATCTTGGTGTTTTGGGACAGGTCATTGCGCCACGCACCCACGGCGCGTTCGGCGGCCTCCATCAAGGTTGTCGCGCGGATGATCGGCAGGCCCGATTTGGCGAGAATTTTCTGACCTTCTTCGACATTCGTACCCGCAAGGCGCACGATCACCGGCAGGTCGATTTCCAATTCGCGCAGTGCCTGCACGACACCCTCGGCGACCCAGTCACAGCGGTTGATGCCCGCGAAGATATTGACCAGAACCGCCTGAACATTGTCATCCGACAGAACCAGCCGGAAAGCTTTCGCCACCCGCTCGGGCGAGGCACCGCCACCGATATCCAGAAAGTTCGCAGGCTCGCCACCGGCCAGCTTGATCGTGTCCATCGTGGCCATGGCCAAGCCTGCCCCGTTCACGATACAGCCGATATTGCCGTCCAGCCCGACATAAGACAGGCCCCGGTCGGCGGCGCGGCTTTCGCGCGGGTCTTCCTGACTTTTGTCGCGAAGCTCGGCGATCTGCGGGCGGCGGAACAGAGCGTTGTCGTCAAAGCTCATTTTCGCGTCCAGCGCCAGCACCCGGTCGTCGCCGGTGATGACCAGCGGGTTGATCTCGACCATGGTCGCGTCCAACTCGCTGAACGCGGCATAGCAACCCTGCAAAGTGCGGACCATGTGCTGGATCAGCTTCGGCTCAAGCCCCAGCTTGAACGCGATCTCACGCGCCTGGAATTCCTGCAACCCCACTGCCGGTTCAACGATCGAACGCACGATACTGTCGGGACGCTCGGCTGAGATTTCCTCGATCTCCATTCCGCCCTCGGACGAGGCCACGATCATCACGCGCTGGCTCGAGCGGTCCAGCACAAAGCCCAGATAGATCTCGCGATCAATCGGCACGGCGGCCTCGACATATACACGGTAGATGCCTTTTCCCTCGGGACCGGTTTGATGCGTGACCAGCTTGCGACCGAACATGTCATCACAAGCGGCGTAGATTTCGCTTTCCGAGTTGCACAGCTTGACGCCCCCGGCCTTGCCCCGGCCGCCTGCGTGGACCTGCGCCTTGACAATCCATTTGTCGCCGCCCAGTTCGCGTGCGCGGTAAGCGGCCTGTTCGGGGCTGTAGGCCAAAGCCCCCGAAGGGGTTTCGACACCAAACTTCGAAAGAAGTTCTTTCGCCTGATATTCGTGAATATCCATCTGCATGTTCTCCCGTTTATGCAGTGCGGTCAGGCCGCAATCGACGTCCCGTAGCGGCTTTCCAGCAGAGCTTCGATTGCGTCAAAGTCCACTGTGCCGCCGAGGTCCTGTATCGCTTGGGCGAACAGGTGGATGATGTGGCTGATGGCCTGGTGATTTAGCTGATTCAGGATGCCAATCCGCACCTGAACGGGCGCGCTGAGGGTCGGCCAGATGCCAAATCCTTTTGCGCGGCACGCCTGTACCAGTTCCATCTCGCGACCGGCCAATTCGGGCGGCAGGTTCAGAACGACCAGGCTGGGCATGTCCGAGGTTACCTGACATCCCATCGCAGTCACGGCGTCCCGCAGGACGGCCTCGTGCGTTTTGTAGGAATGCGCGCGCTTGGCCAGCCCCTCGATCAAAGTCAGGCGCAGGGATTCGTGAAAGGCGGCCACGGCATAGCCGGAATGGGTTCGATGGTAGGTGCCTTTTTCAACGTCTTGCCCGTCGACGATACCCCAATGGCGGGCCTCGAAAATCGGATTGTGGACATAGGTGTAAGCCCCCGACGTCTTCAACGTGTCCATGTAGGCGTCGGTAAAGCTGACCGGTGCATAGGTCAGCGGCAGGCAGCACAGGCCCTTTTGCGGGCAGGACGCCCAACCCGCGATGCCGGGGAAGTCATCAATCCGGAAATCAGCGACACCCAGTGAGGACACGGCGTCAATCAGGCCCATCGCGCCATGCCGCTCGCACGCGTCCGAGAAACCGCGCAGATCATTGACCCGGCCGGAACCGGTTTCCCAATGTGCCATGAACGCCCATTTTGGTTTGTGCTCTGCCAGTGCAGCTTCCACAATCGTGCCTGTCACAGGCTGCCCATGGGGAACTTCGATCACGGTGACGCTTGCCGCTTGTGGGTCCAACGGGTTGGCCGCGTGTTCCTGCGGTGTTGCAGCCTTGATCCGAAGTGTCAGCGCGTCGATTCCCGAAAAGGTGCCGTTCGTAAATGCAACGACCGTGTCGCCGGGCATCACGGCCGAGAACATCGTGTCCAGCCCGCTCCAGCCGGTTCCGGCCACAGCGAAGGTATAAGTGTTTTCGGTGCCCCAAATCTCGCGCAGCATATGTTTGCATTCGATCATGCCCCGCAGGACATCACCCTGCATATGATCCGCCACACCCGCGCTGGCAAAGGCCTGCAGGACACGGGCATCGGTGTTGCCGGGGCCGGGGCCAGCGGCAAGGGTCTCGGGGATTTCGAGAGTCGGGTAGATTTGAAACGTCACGTGCGATCCTCCTCAGTGACGGGGTCTGTGATGGCCCCATGCGTCGCGTTGGAGGTGAGGAAAACCGAATCTTGCCAGTTAACGCAACGTAACTTACTACTGCTTTTGGGTATCTGTTTGGATGGGGAAATACATACCCATTCCGGTAAATATACAGCTGTATACCAAGTAACTACCTACCCACTTGGGTGGGTTTTGGAAAATTTGTGCAGGAAATCAATGTCGGAAACCTCTTCTCCTCCGATCGACATCATGCTGGCCGACAACAACCCGTTGGTTCTTTCGGCAATGTCGGAAATCTTTGAACGCGATCCGCGATTCTCGTTGGTGGCGACCTCTGCCACGGCCGAAGGGTTTTTGGGCGCGATTATGCGGGTTCCGGTCAAAGTCTGTGTGATTTCATGGAACCTGCCGGTTCTCGGCGCGGTGAAACTGATCGAAGTCCTGCGCGAGCAGGAGAATCCGCCGCGATTTGTGATCTACGGGGACGAAGCCGGGGATATCCCGCGCCTTGCCATGCAAGCGGGCGCAGCCGGGTTCGCGTCACGCTCGGGCGAGGTCGACGGATTGCTGGAGGCCTGTGTGGATGTGGCCAAGGGCAAAATGGTCTTTCCGTTCATAGACGTGCGCAAGATGCAGAAAGACCCGCTTCACAGCCTGTCGCGCAAGGAAATCGTAATCCTTGAGGCGCTGGCCAAGGGGATGTCGAACCGGGAATTGTCGAAAGAGCTGCAGATCTCGGCCAACACGGTGAAATTTCACCTGTCGAATATCTATGAAAAGCTGTCCGTGAAGAACCGCGCGCAGGCCATCGCGTTCTATTATTCGTCGAAAGCGGGGTCCGAGTAAAACCCGCGCTATGGTCCGAACCCGAAAACGCCCAAGGGCATGAACAGGGACAGGGCTGGAAGGGCGACAAGAAGGGCCAGCCTGACGATATCGGCGGCCCAGAAAGGCGTCACACCGCGGAAGATCGTGGCTGTTGATACGTCTTGCACGACGGACCTTAGGACAAACACATTCAGGCCGATGGGGGGTGTGATCAGCGAGATTTCCGTGACCACCACAACGATAATCCCGAACCAGATCAGCGCGGTTTCCCCGGTGATATCGCCTTCGAAAAAGCCCAATGACGCGATCAAAGGTGCAAAGACCGGTACGGTCAGCGTAATCATGGACAGGCTCTCAAACACGGCGCCTAGAACGATGTAGATCAAGATGATGATCAGCAGAATCGTGAAGGGCTCCAGCCCGGCGCCTTGGACCAATGCCAGCAGGTCATCTGGTAACCTTGCGCGTGTAATCAAACGGTTAAAGATATCCGCGCCGATCAGCAGGACGAACAATCCAACGGATGTTTTCACTGTTTGAACCAGTGCCTCAATCAGGCCCTTGAACGTGAATCGGCCGATCAGGATGGAAATGATGATCGCCCCAAATGCGCCGACGCCAGCGGCCTCGTCTGCAGTGAAAACGCGTCCGTATAAACCGCCAATGATCAAGGTAAACAGCGCGAGGATTGGAAGGACGCGCAGCAAAGCCTGCCGCGTTTCAGACCATGAGCTTTTTTCACCCGCAGGACCGTAATCGGGTTTGCGCCAGACGACGAACGCGACAGCCCCCAAATACAGCAGGATTCCCAGAAGGCCGGGCAAAATGCCTGCCAAAAACAATTTCCCAATAGATTGACCTGTCAGAAATCCGTAGATGATCAGGATGATGCTGGGCGGGATGAGTATTCCCAACGTGCCGCCTGCAGCGACGGATGCGGTCGACAGGCTATCGTGATAGCCAAACTTGCGCATCGGTGGCAGGGCGACCTTGGACATGGTCGCAGCCGTGGCCAGCGACGAACCTGAAACAGCGGAAAAGCCACCGCAGGCCAAAATCGTCGACATCGCCAACCCACCGGGTAACCGTCCGACCAAGGTGTAGGCGGCGCGGTATAAATCCAGCGCCATACCGCTTTGCGCGACGATCATGCCCATGAAGATGAACAGCGGTATCACCGACAGCGCGTCGTTCTGCGTCACGTCCAGTATCGAGTCCGCGGCCGGACCCAACCCGGCGGACCAGCGCCCGTCGCGCAGGTAGACAAACCCGATTGCCCCGATGAAACCCATTGCAATTCCAATCGGCACGCGCAGCAGCACAAGGAAGATGACCAGCGCAAAAGCAATCAGTGAGACTTCCATCTTGGTCAGAGTCCTTCAGGGCCGGATGGCCGTATGATTTTAATAATTGCACTGACCACCAACAGCACGCCGGTTAGTCCCACGACGAGGGCGATGAAATAAATGAGCGGATATTTAGGGATGAACAGCAGCTCACTGGTAATGCCGCGCTCCAGTGCCTTGTCCGCGCGTGCAAACAGCCACACCGACATCGTCAGCAGGCACAGCGATGTCAGCGCGTCGATACACCGGTCGCGCCAAAACGCAGCGCGGCGTGAGAACAGGTGGTCAAGCAGGTCGACGTCAATCTGTTCACGCCGCAGGGTGACCACGGGAAATGCAAAGAAGATAGATAATGCCAACAGGATTTGCGCCAGATCCTGACGCCCGAATATCGGTGCGTTGAAGATATAGCGACCGATAACCTCTACAACTGTCAGACCCATCACGAGCATAAGACAAAGGCCGCTGCCCAATAGACACAAGCGGGCAAACCAGTGGCTTGCCCGTTTGAGGTTCGATTGTGCGCTCATTTTGCGCTGTATTCGGACATGGTGTCCCGGATCAGTTGCATCGCAGCTTCTGCATCGACGCCTTTGCTTGAGACTTCTTCAAGCACCGATGCCTGTATCTGTGGCACCAGCGCTTCAAACGGGGCGGAGGCATCCCCTTCAAGGTCGATGATCTGACCCGAGGCAGCCTGAGCATCCAGACCCCTCTGGTTGCCGACGTCCCACGCTTTGCCCGCGAAGGCCGAGAAATCCTCGCCCAGAGCTGCTTTGATGGCTGCGGCGTCTTCTTCGCCGACAGACTCAAGGAACTCTTCACTCATGATGATCGAGAAGGAGCCGCGATAGAACCCGCCCGGAACGCGATAGGTGTAAGGCAGAACTTCGGTCAAGCGCAGGATGGCAATCGTGTCACCCGGAAAGAACGTCCCGTCTGCGACACCGTTAGAAACGGTTTCATAGACTTTGGGCGCAGCAACTTGAACGCCGGCCATGTCCAGCCCTTTGAGGACATCCCCCATAACGCCACCGCCCGAGCGGATTTTCAGACCCGCGACATCGTCAAGCGAGCTGACTTCCTTGGACAGGTGCAACATGCCCGGGGCATGGACCATCATGGCAACCGGAACAACGCCGTCATGTTCGTTGGCCGCCGCCAGATATTGCTCATGCGCACGCCAATGCGCGGCGGATGCAGCGGCAGAGTCGCCTTCAAGCCCCGGAATTTCGATCAGTTTTGTGGTAACAAAACGGCCGGGGTTATACCCGTGGAAAATCCACGCCGCATCCGCGCCGCCATCTTCGATCAGGTCGGCTTGCGCAGGGGGTGAGGCCAGATTGTATTCAATAGCACCGGTCACACGTCCATCGGTTGCGTCTTCGATACGTGAAATGAACTCTGGCCAGATGATCTCGTTCACGATGTGGCTGGGTGGCAACCACGAGGAAACCACCATTGTTTTTTCCGCCCAGGCAGTGGTTCCTGCCAGCATCGTGGAAATCCCCAGCCCAAGGGCCGCAAAAGTCTGTTTCATGTCATCCTCCCATAACAAAAGCTGCGTGCAGCTTTTGAATACAGTTTCATAAACCAACCGGTCGGTCAACTAATTCTGCGTGTGGAATCTCCAAAAATTGCCGCCAGCTTTCAGCTTGCAAGTGCAGCGGGATCCAGCCTGGGCAGATCAGCCATCACTTGCGTCACGCGGTTATGGCAACGCGCAAGTGATCCTTGAGGGATCATCGAGATGTGAGCCCAACTGGAACTGCGCAGGGCAATCTTGCGCCAGTAATGCAGCAGCAACAAACGTACCGCAGCCATGGAAAGGGGTGGCAGATCGCTAATACCCGGCTGTCCCGCAATTTCGTAAAGTTGTTGTGCCAAAATCAAAGTTTGAGGCGGGACAATCCGGTCCGAAAACCAATCCGGGATATGGTCAGTGTCCGCCCGCAGCCCAAGCGCGGTGCCGTCGCGTTGAACAACTTCAACGGGCACCAGCAGGAGCGACCGTTCAATCCGGATTGCCGGATCAGGAGCGGCATAATCGCTTTTGGTCAAAAGCAACTGCCATCCTTGCGGGTATTTTATGTCCCGCCGGTAAACGTCTTCGTAAACGGCATGGGTTTCGGCAAGACCTCGATCCGAAAGGCTGTAGGTTACTTCCCGCCCTGATTTCGTGGACACAATCCAGCCGTCCTTCCGAAGGCGGTGCAGCGCGACCCGTATGGCCTCAGTCTTGACGCCGACATGACCCATCAGCAGGCCCAGTTCCTTACCGCTGATGCTATGGTCGCTGAGGTCGCCGAACAACGTAACGATCAGCGACCATGTCTTGATCGGCTCAAGGTTGCACAAGTCGTCAATCAGGGCGTCTGCGGGTGTCAAATTCGGGTCTTTCCAAAGAGCTTAGATGGAAGTTGACCTCTTAGCTATCACGCCATCGCGCCATGTGGCTATGAGAAAACCCTAAGGAGCATCGCGACGATAGGCGTTCATGGTCAGCAGCTCGTATTCGGCTGCCAGATCTCCGTCGCGGTTAAGGAGCGCGACTTTCCAGCGAACCTCGCCATAGTCCTGATTTCGCGGCGACTTTTGCATCACGGTCAGGCGAACCTGTATACTGTCTCCGGCCTGAACTGGTTTGAGGAACCGCAAATTGTCCAGCCCGGTATTGGCCAGAACAGGCCCCTCGTCGGGTTGCACGAAAAGACCAGCGGCAAAGCTCAGCAACAGATAGCCGTGCGCAACACGACCCGGAAAGAACGGGTTCCGCTTGGCCGCTGCATCATCCATGTGGGCATAGAACGTGTCGCCGGTGAAATGGGCAAAGGTTTCGATGTCGTCCAGCGTTATTTCACGTTCCGCAGAATACAGGGTTTCGCCGATTTGAAGCGCATCGAATGTGCGGGTGAACGGGTGGGCGTAATCGGTGATTTCCTTGGCACCCGGTACCCATTTTCGACCTATGCGCGTCAGGATGTCGGGGCTGCCCTGAATGGCGGTGCGCTGCATATAGTGCATCACGCCGCGCATACCGCCCATTTCCTCGCCACCACCGGCGCGACCGGGCCCACCGTGCACCATATGCGGCAGGGGTGACCCGTGGCCTGTGCTTTCTTTCATCGAGGTCCGGTTGTTGAAATACAACCGTCCGTGGAAGGGTCCTGCACCCAAGGCGGCAGTTCTGGCAACGTCGGGATCGTTCGTGATGACCGACGCCACAAGGCTGCCGCCACCGCGATTGGCCAATTGGACCGCGTGGTCCAGATCGCGATAGGGCATCACGGTTGAAACGGGGCCGAACGCCTCGACCGAGTGCAGGATGTTGGCCGTGTCCGGCGACGCACAGTGAAACAGCATCGGTGGGACGAATGCACCCTTTTCGCGGTCAGCACCCTGAACCACAAAGTCTTCGGGGTCTCCGAAAACGCGGTCTGCCTCTTGCCCGATTAGGGCGGCTTTTTCCAGAACATCACGTCTTTGGGCCTGAGACACGAGGGCGCCCATTTGTGTGTGTTCGGCTGCGGGGTCCCCAATGACAATAGACCCAAGCCGTGTGCGCAGGGCGTCAATCACGGCTTCGACTTGAGAGTCCGGGGCCATAATGCGGCGAATGGCGGTGCATTTCTGGCCAGCCTTGGCGGTCATTTCGCGGGTGGCTTCTTTGATGAACAGATCAAATTCAGGCGTGCCTGCCACGGCATCCGGGCCGAGGATCGACGCGTTGAGGCTGTCTTGTTCGGCAATAAAACGCGTTGCGTTCCCTTGGAAACATGGCGCGCCGCGCAGTGTTTTCGCGGTGGCAGCCGAGCCGGTGAAGCTAACGACATCTTGCCCGCCCAGATGATCCAGCAAGTCTCCGATCCCTCCGGAAATCAACTGAATGGCACCTTCTGGCAGCAGGCCGCTATCCAGCATGATCCTCACACAGCGTTCGGCAACATAGCAGGTCGCCGTCGCCGGTTTTATGATTGCGGGAACCCCAGCCAAAAGCGTTGGGGCCAGCTTTTCCAGCATACCCCACACAGGAAAATTGAAGGCATTGATGTGAATGGCTACTCCGGTCAACGAGGTACAGATATGCTGTCCCAGAAACGTGCCCTGGCGCGACAGTCGCTCAACCTCGCCGTCCAGATAGACAGTATCGTCCGGCATTTCACGGCGGCCCTTGCTTGCATAGACCATCAGTGTGCCGATACCGCCGTCTATGTCGATCAGGTGATCTTTCTGCGTCGCGCCGGTCGCGAAAGAAATGTCGTATAGGGCCTGTTTGTGCTGCCCCAAATATGTCGCCAGCGCCTTGAGCATGCGCGCACGATCATGGAACGTCATCGCGCGCAGGGCAGGGCCGCCTTTTGAGCGCGCGAAATCCAGCATGGCCCCGTTGTCCAGCGCAGTGTTCCCGGCCCGACCAATCAACTCTCCGGTCACGGCCGAGTGGATTTCTCGGGCTGAACCGTCGCATCCGATCCACCGTCCGGCGATGTAGCTTTCAACATTTTGTACAGTCATGAGGTGGTCCTTGCGTTTGGGTCCGGTGTGACTCAACTCATTAATTGACCTACCGGTCGGTTTATGAAATGTTTAAGCACAGGGTGGAGGAAGATCAAGGAGAATATGGTGTCCGAGACGGTGCTCAACACAGCCCGCATAGGTCGGGTGAAGGGAAGGTTGGTCGTTAGTTTGCCAAGCTTCAATGGCCGCTGGCATGACGCCTAAAGAGCGCGCGGAGCGTGCGGCGCAAGCCATGTGGCGTGACGACAATGCCAGCCCGTGGGTCGGCATGCGCCTTGATGACGTGGATGAAGGCAGGGCGAAACTGTCGCTGACAGTCGAGAAACACCACACAAACGGGCATGGTATCTGCCATGGCGGTGTGATCTTCATGCTGGCCGACAGCGCCTTTGCCTTTGCCTGCAACAGCCGAAATCAGTCGACAGTCGCGCAGCACAACACGATCTCATACATTGCGCCGGGCCGTTTAGGGGATCAGCTTTTCGCGGACGCGCGCGAAATCAGCCTGTCCGGACGCAGCGGCGTTTATGACGTGACCGTCACCAATCAGAAGAACACAGTGATCGCAGAATTCCGAGGCTGTTCCCGAGCCATTCCGGGCCAGCTTTTCGAGGAATAGGGGAGGAGCCCATGAAAGACCTGACACCAGCCCGAGACAGCCTCGATCCGATCGAAATAGCGTCCACCGACGAAATTCGCGCCCTGCAATTGCAACGGCTGCAATGGTCGTTAAAGCACGCATATGACAATGTGCCCTTGTATCGGCAAAGGTTTGAGGCCGCGGGGGTGCATCCGGATGATTTGAAATCTCTGGAGGACCTGTCGAAATTCCCCTTCACCTACAAGGACGATCTGCGGGCCAATTACCCCTTTGGCCTTTTTGCTGTCCCGCGTGAACAGATCGTGCGTGTGCACGCGTCATCAGGGACAACGGGCAAGCCGACGGTTGTCGGGTATACGCGCGGTGATATCGACATGTGGGCAAAGCTGGTGGCGCGGTCTATGCGGGCCAGCGGAACCAAGCCCGGCGATGTCGTTCATATTGCTTATGGATATGGCCTGTTCACCGGTGGGCTTGGCGCGCATTACGGAGCTGAGGAATTGAATTGCACGGTTGTACCTGTTTCGGGCGGGATGACCGAACGGCAGGTGATGCTGATACAGGATTTCAAACCCAGCACGATCATGGTGACCCCGTCTTACATGCTCAATATTCTCGAACAGTTTCGTGCCGCCGGAATAGACCCGAGGGACAGTTCGCTGGATGTGGGGATTTTTGGCGCCGAACCCTGGACCAACGCGATGCGAGCCGAGGTCGAGGCCGCGTTCGACATGCATGCGGTTGATATCTATGGCCTGTCGGAAATCATGGGCCCCGGTGTGGCCAATGAATGCGTCGAGACCAAGGACGGGCTGCATATCTGGGAGGATCATTTCTACCCCGAGGTCATTGACCCCGAGACCGGAGAGGTTCTGCCAGACGGTGAGATCGGTGAATTGGTCTTTACAACCCTCACCAAGGAGGGGTTGCCAATGGTACGCTACCGCACGCGTGACCTGACCCGGCTGATGCCGGGAACCGCGCGGTCGATGCGGCGGATGGAGAAGATTACCGGTCGTTCCGACGACATGATCATCCTGCGCGGCGTGAATGTCTTTCCGACCCAGATTGAAGAACTGGTTCTGGCGACCCCCGAACTCGCGCCGTATTTCCAGATTGAACTGACACGCTCGGGCCGGATGGACGCGATGACCGTACATGTCGAAGCCGCGCCGGATGCAGCAGCAGATGCGGCGCGCGATGCCGTGGCGGGGGTCTTGTCTAAGAAGATCAAAGATACGATAGGGGTCGGAACCACAGTAAGTGTCGGTGTGCCCGGCACTGTCGAGCGCAGTCAGGGCAAGGCCCGTCGCGTCATCGACAACAGACCAAAGGAGTGAGCCCGTGGCGCGCACGATCGCAAAAGACCACGACAAAAAGCGGCAGAGCATCCTTTCGGTTGCGGCCAGTGTTTTTGCCCGCGAGGGGATTGCGCGCGCCTCGATGAATCAAGTGGCGAAAAGCGCAGGGATATCGAAGGCCAACATCTATCACTACTATGACAGCAAAGAGACGTTGCTGTTCGATATTCTGGATTCCTATCTGTCCGAGCTGAACGACCGGGTCACGTCGGTCGAACTGGAAGGCAAGCCGCCGGAAGAACAGTTGCATCTGGTCTTGCGCGAATACCTTCTGGCCTATGAGGGGATGGACTATGAGCACAACATCCAGAGTGAAGGGGTCTCATTGCTGCCCGAAGCCATGCAGACGGTGCTGAAAGCCTATCAAAAGGAAATGGTCACCCAGATGAGTGGTATTCTGGACGCGGTGAGCGGCGGCAAGCTGAGTTCGCAACCCCGGTTGTTGCGCGAATTGACAATGTCCGTTTTCGGCATGTTGAACTGGTACTACATGTGGCACCCAAAGGCGACGCGATCAGATCGCGAGGGGTATGCAAGGACCATCGCCCAGTTCACCGTTGCAGGTCTGCCCGGCGTTCAGGCCGAGAGTTAGTGGCCCGCCTCATCGTAATCCCACACAACTTTGTCTGAGACAGGGAAACACTGGCAGGTCAGGACAAAACCAGCTTCAACTTCGTAATCTTCCAGAGCGTGGTTTGCCACCATTTCGACTTCTCCTTCGACCACCCGTGCCTTGCAGGTGGAACACACACCAGCTTTGCAGGCGTGAGGCGCGTCGAGGTTCTCGGCAAGTGCAGCTTCCAGCAGGCTTGTGTCCTTGGGAATGGTCAGGCTGCGGCTCACGCCGCCCAAGGTGACTCGTCCCTTGATGCCTGCATCGTCGTCGGCCCTTGAAGCTGGGCGGGTTTTAGCTCGGCCGGGTTGGGATGAGGCGAACAATTCGAACCGGATCTGATCCTTTGTCAAACCATGATCTTTCAGCGACTGCGAGATCGCCAGCATCATGGGCTCCGGCCCGCAGATATACGCCATCGAGACAGAGCCTATGTCGATCCAGTGCCGGAACAGGGCCGCACATTTTTCGCCATCGACTCGGCCTCGGAACAGGTCAATCTCCTGACTGTCATCTTCAAGAATGTGGACGATGTTCAACCGGTGCAGGTACCGGTTTTTCAGGTCCTCAAGTTCTTCCCGGAACATGATCGTGTTTGGGGTTCGATTTGCGTAGACAAGTGTAAACCGGGCAGAAGGGTCTTCGGACAGGGCAGTTTTGAGGATCGACAGAACCGGAGTGATACCCGATCCCCCCGCAAATCCCAGATAGTGCGGGGCATCGGTATCCACCGCCGCATGAAAATTCCCCATAGGCGGCATTGCAGTCATGACGTCGCCCACTTGCAGTTCTGTGTTGGCCCAGTTGGAAAAGGCACCACCATCAACGCTTTTGATCCCGACCCGCAAAACACCTTCATGCGGTGCCGCGCAGATAGAGTAGGAGCGCCGCAATTCCTCACCGTCGAAGTCCCGTTTGAACGTCAGGTATTGGCCCGGCGCAAAGGCAAACCTGTCCGGGCTCTCGGGTTTCAGGGTCACAATAACTGCGTCGCGGATGGTTTTTTGGATGTCCGTCACGGTCAGGGGGTGAAACGTCGCCATAGCTCAAGACCTCAGATGCATTTGAAATAGTCGAAGGGTTCCAGACAGTCCCGGCAGCGCCATTGCGCTTTGCAGGGGGTCGAACCGAATTGGCTGATTTTTTCAAGCCGGTCGGATTTGCAGTGCGGGCACCGGGTTGGACCGCCCGCAGGTTGCGGTGGCGCAATGCCAAACTCCTCCAGCCGGGTGCGGGCTTTTTCCGATAGCCAGTCGGTTGTCCAGGGTGGCGCGATCCGGGTTTGGATCTGCAGGTTTTCAACCCCGTTGGTGGCCAGCGCCGTTTCTATGTCCATGGATATGACCGCCATCGCGGGGCAGCCGGAATAAGTGGGCGTAACGGTCACCGTCACTGCGTCGCCGGACACGGATACGTCCCGGATCACCCCAAGATCGACCACCGAGATCACCGGGATTTCGGGGTCGGGGACGCCTTCGAGCCAGTCCCAGATCTGCGCTTCAGTCACAGGCATTGCGGCTACCAGGTCGCTCCGGGGTAAGAGCGTTGGAGGGTTTGCATAACCGCCAGCATGTGCCCCAGATGCTCGGTGTGTCGAAACCCGGTGCGCCCACCTGATTGCGCAAATGTTCCCTCGGGCAATGTCAGGCAGGCTTCGGTCAGCACGCGTTGAACCGTGTCCAGCCAGGCACCGCGCAGGTCCGAGGGTAACGGGGCGACCCCGGCCTTGGCCATCACCTGATCGGTGGCATCGTCCTTGAAAACCTCTCCGCTATACGGCCACAGGAATGCCAGAGCATCCGACATGCGGCTGTTGCTTTCTGCCGTTCCATCCCCCAAGGCAATCACCGTGTGTGACGAACGGTCTAGGTGGTAGAGCGCTTCTTTCAGACACTTGGCTGCGATCTCGGCCACGCGCGTATTCTTTGAATCCTGCAGGCTTGTCAGCCACGGCACCTGAAAGGCGTCAAACAGGAACTGGCGCATTTGCGTCCGCCCAAAGTCGCCATTCGGCACCTCGAGCATCAGAAGGTTTCGAAAATCGTAAACCTCGCGCAGAAAGGCCAGATCATCGGCGGTTCGCCCGGCACCTTCGACCTCACCGGCATATCCCAGCCACAACTGGGTCTGGCCGATCAGGTCCAATGCCATGTTCGCCAGCGCGATATCCTCTTCCAATACCGGAGCGACCCCGCACCATTCCGACGTTCGATGGCCCAAAACCAAGGCATTGTCCCCTTGCCTGAGAAGGAACTCGAACAGAGGGTTTTCCGTAGCAGAAGGCGCCATCACATTTTTCCAACTTCTTCGGGGATGTCGTAGAATGTCGGGTGCCGATAGACCTTGTCACGGGCCGGATCGAATAGCGGCCCTTTGTCCGAGGGGCTGGACGCCGTGATTTTTCCGGCTTCGACAACCCAGATGCTGACGCCTTCATTGCGGCGCGTGTAAACATCGCGCGCATTGCGGATTGCATGCTCGGCATCTGCGGCGTGCAACGATCCGACATGGCGGTGGCTCATACCGTGCTGCCCGCGGATAAAGACCTCCCACAGGGGCCATTCGTTTTCATGTGTCATCGGGTTACTCCGCAGCTTGAGAGCGTTTCTGGGATTTGCGCGCATGGGACAGCATCGCCTCGCGCACCCACGCGCCGTCATCCCACGCCTTGCGACGTGTACTCAGGCGCTCGGCGTTGCAGGGGCCGTTGCCGGATATCACGTCGAAGAATTCCGCCCAGTCGGGTTCGCTGAACTCGTAATGGCCGGTCTCGTCGTTCCAGCGCAGGTTTTCATCGGGGATCGTCAGGCCCAGAAACTCGGCCTGCGGAACGGTTTCATCAACGAATTTTTGACGCAACTCATCGTTGGTGTTGATCTTGATTTTCCAGGCCATCGACTGCGCTGAATGCACGCTGTCTTTGTCCGATGGGCCAAACATCATCAATGCTGGATACCAGAATCGGTTCAACGCATCCTGTGCCATACGCTTTTGATCAGCGGTGCCTTCTTTCGCCATCTTGATCATGATGTGATAGCCTTGGCGCTGGTGAAAGCTTTCTTCCTTGCAGATACGAACCATTGCGCGGGCATATGGCCCGTAAGAGGTGCGCTGTAGCGGCACCTGATTCATGATCGCGGCCCCATCGACCAGCCAGCCGACCGCGCCCATATCGGCCCATGTGAGGGTGGGGTAGTTGAAGATGGACGAATACTTCATCCGCTCGGAATGAAGCATTTCGACCAACTCGTCCCGGCTGACGCCAAGCGTTTCGGCCGCACAATACAGGTAGATACCGTGCCCGGCCTCGTCTTGAACTTTGGCCAGCAGATTGGCTTTACGTTCAAGCGTCGGCGCGCGGGTGATCCAGTTGCCTTCGGGCAGTTGACCTACGATTTCGGAATGGGCGTGCTGACCGATCTGCCGGATCAGCGTCTTGCGATAGGCCTCTGGCATATAGTCCTTTGGCTCAATCTTTTCCCCCCGGTCGATACGATCCTGAAAGGCTTTGTCCTCGGGGCTCATGTCTTCCCGGGATTGAACACCCTTGCCGGTGGACTTAACCATCTGTGCATACATGCTTGCGTCCTCCTCAAACGCAAAATCCCGCATAAGCGGAGGCCGTGTCTGATCCTGTCGTGGAGCAGAACTGGGGTTGTTGACTCTATTATGTTACAAAATTTTCAATGATACAATATTTTTGTAACATTAAATTTTCGGCAGGCTCGCTTGAGATATTTCCACGCCTAATCAATAAAATATCCGATCAGAACAGGAGGTGACCGGCATGCACAGTTCAAGGGTGAATATCATTGGTGCCGGGCGGGTGGGGCAAACGATTGCCCGGCTTCTTCAGGGCAGTGACGGCTACATTCTTCAGGATGTCATGAATGCGCGTCTGCAAACTGCACAGGGTTTTGTTGCGCTGATCGGACAAGGCAGGGCCGTTGACAGTTTTGCGGAATTGCGCCCGGCGGATATTTGGATAGTGACCGTGCCGGATACTCAGATTTCTCATGTTGCCGAGCAAATTGCCGAGGCATGTTCAGCCAACTCGACGCCGTCGGTGGCCCTGCATTGCAGCGGGTTTTTTCCAGCCGATCAGATGGCGCCTTTGCGATCCTTAAACTGGCGGCTGGCCAGTGTTCACCCGGTTTTGTCTTTTGCCGATCCTCTGACCGCCGCGCGTCAGTTCAATGGGGTGCCTTGCGGCGTTGAAGGGGATCCCGAGGCGACGGAAGTGGCCACAACGATGTTCGAAGCGCTTGGTGCCAAGTGCTTTCCCATCAAGTCTGAAGGCAAAAGCCTGTACCACGCAGCGGCGGTCATTTCGAACAATTTTACGGTCGTTTTGCAAGCGATGGCGCGTGAAGCATGGGACGCGGCTGGTGTTCCTGATGACGTCGCCCAGCAATTGAACGAGACGCTGCTTCGTGGGACCTGCGAGAATGTCTGCGCGCAAGGGCCTCAAGCTGCTCTGACTGGCCCGGCGGCAAGAGGTGACGATTTCGTGGTCGAAACGCAAGGCCGGGACGTGAGCGACTGGCATCCTGTGGCCGGGCGCATTTACAGCGATCTGAGCGCGTTGGCAAAGTCCCTGAGCAAAGGTGGGAAAACACGCTCAGCAGGGGATTGATTTTAAGCGATCAGCACGGAAAAGCGTTCTACGACCCAGATCAGTGCAACCACCGAAATCGAGGCGGCAATGAGAGCCCGTGCGCCGATCCAGATGGATGACGGCATGCGCCTGAGGAGAACGACCAACGGCCATGTCACCAGAACGATCATCAACTGTCCGATCTCAACGCCGACATTAAAGGCCAGAAGGCTTTGCCAGACGTTGTTCGCGTCAACTTTCAGAATTTCTCGCAGCATGAACGAGAACCCAAACCCGTGCAAAAGCCCGACACCAGCCGTAACACCAGCCGCAACAAGGTAAGAGTGCTTGCCTTCGGATCTTTGAAATACGGCGTCTGCCGCCGCCAGAATGATGGTCATGGCGATTGCCGTTTCGACCGCAGGAATGAACCAGGGGGCCGACGGTGCCAGACCGAAGAACCCCATGATCAAAGTGACACTGTGGCCCAGCGTAAAACCGGTCACCCGTGCAAGCAGGGCCTTCAGATTCAGCGATCCGATCACCATGCATAGGACAAAAAGAACATGATCAATACCCTCGATGATGTGCCGAATACCTTCGACGACAAAAGTTGCAGCGGCAGAGGATGCAGTTCCGGTGACTTCGATGGGTTCAGCCAACAACCCCTTGGCGCGGTACGTTCGCGTTTCGCCGTTGTGATAGTCCAGAACAAGGTTCGCGGTTTCGTCCTGACCCGCCAGACCGGGGTTGGACAACACGGACAGCGCATAGGCGGCGTCTGACGCATCCGGGAAGGTCAGCCAGAGATCAACAACGGCGTCGCCTACATAGACTGGCTGATCGCTGCCCATGGTGATGGCGCTCGTTTCCAAGGCCTCTGTTGCTTCGGCTCTTGTCGCAAAGCCCGGCTCCTGACCGATGGGATAGACGCTCAGACTGACGACATGGCCGTCGAGCCGGGTTCCGTCTTGTTCGATAACAAGCTCGTCGTGGATAATCTGCGCAAAAGCAAGCGGGGCATGGTTTAACGCCTCAACATCGACAAGGTGCATGACAACACCGTCTTGCAATTCATTTGTGGTGAAGGGTGCGGGGCTGGGCAAACCGTCGGACCCGGCTGGCCCTACTTTATCCGCCAAGACATAGGCCATCGGCGTGCGCAGCATCACATTAAGCCCGCTGTCGTCCCGGACGATATGAAAAATGCGAACATTCTGGTTCAGGTTAAAATGCGCCCAAGCTCCACCCGCGACAGACAGAAGTAGCAAAAACAAAATCGCAAAAGGCTTTGCATATCGCATGATTTCACCCTTGTGTCTGAGCATTCAGGACGGTCAGGCCGTCCAGATGCCACTGGTCGCCATGCCGCGATACGTTCATCAATCCGCGAAACAGCACTGATTGCTGGTGCAGATGCCCCCAATGGCCGCCGCTGACCTGTGCTTTCCAGTTCGCGATAATCTGGTGGGAGTTTCTGTTTTCGCCGGAAGAAACCCCCTCAATCTGCAGGTCGACAATCTTATCGGTCTGCGCCAATGCCCCTGAAGGAAGGCTCACGGACAAGCCCCGACGCAACTCATCACGAATTTGCTCGCGGTTGTCTGGCGCGACAAACGGCTCCAACGCGGTTTCCAGCCCCGCCGCGTCAGGTTCCAGCATCGCGACGCTTAGATTGCCAAGCAGTCCCTGAACAACTTGGTGAGTGGTTACTTCATCCGGTGCAGCGGCGGTCATCATTGGCAGGGCATTGCGGATTGGAATGGTCAGCAGCGCCGCTGTCGCTAAGGCCCCAAGCATCACGGCATATACGGTCCGTCGATTGGAGGTCGCGCGCAGTGCGAGTACCGCGCAAATGAAGGCCGCCAAGCCGAAGCCGATCGTAACCATCGGGAGGGAGATCAAACCTGCAGACTTTACGACAACGGGCTGCGTTTTGGGGTTTTCCCAAGACGTCAGATGATTGTTCCAGACCACGGTCGGATCCGATTTGTAGATTTGCGAAGGGACGGCCCCGGCAGGATCGCTCAGGGTTACAGGAATGATGTAGGTCCCGTCGGGGAAAAATTGCCATGTCATATCCACGCGATCTGCCAGCGTAGCGTGAGGATAGGACATGACGACGCCCATCAACATGGTTGTCCGTTGCGCTTCGGCCTCGTCGGGCAATACACGCAACCCGTCCGCACCGACCGCGATCCGCGAGACCTGAACGTCGCTTGGGATGACGCTTGTGCCGTTGATAGACAGGGGGTTGCGGTGTTTAAAAAAGGACGCGGCTTCCGATTTTACCCGTGCGACCTGACCCGGCGACAGTCGTTCCGCCGTGCCTAAATTCAGGTCTGCCCACTCCTCAAAGTCCTTCAGGCGAAAAATAATCTCATGGCGCACCTCTCGCGGCTCCATCGACAGAAACGACATGAGCGGCGACTTGTGGTGGCGGGTCAGGTTCGGGTTTTCAAACGTGGTGAACCAGGGGTCTTCCCAGTTGGGCAGCATTGTTTCCGGGCGGGACAGGTATCGGTAATCGGTTACCGGTACGCCAAGATGTTCGGCGACCATTCCTATGGATGCCAAAGGAATACCGTTTTCATTCAGCGGCGGTGTAAATGTGATTTGCTTTGGCTGGCCGTGGAATGGGTACTCCATCTCTACAAACACTACGTCCTCACTACGGGGGCGGGGGGCGACGACTTTACTGGCGGCGGTTAGCCTGGGTGTTCTGCTGCGAACATCAATCGACCGAACCACAGGGGTCAGAGGTTCACCGTTTGCTGCCACACCAAATGTTTGCCCCGTCCGGTCCGCCAGAGCGCGCCCAGTGCCATCATCGGGCGCAACAAAAAAGGGATAGTCGCCAAGGTCTATTTCCAGCGCAACGTGAACGCGGTCGCCCTCGACCACCAGTTCAACAAAGTTGGGGGCCGTCTCACCGCCATAGGGGGACACGAGGTCTGCGGCACCGCCCTCGGGCCTGATCAACACACAGGCCAGACACAGCGCCCTGAAACACCAGAGTTTCGTGCGCAGATATACTTCAGAAATGAAACGCGACGGCTGCATAAATACCGTTTTGATCGACGTCATAAGCAAACTCTCCGTCAGACCGATCCGTCGAGTAGTCGATGCCATAGAACTGATACCCAAAACGCAGTGATGTGCTCTCCCAACCTTTCCAATCAAATCCGGCCAGTACAAGGTATTGAAGATCATCCCCGTTCACGCCGAACCCGCTGAGTTCCGCTCGGGTGGCAAAGCCCCACTTTTCGTTTATCTCTGACGCGTACCGAATAGCGACCATCGGCTCGATCCATTCTTCGGTTCCGCCCAAGGTCATACCCGGCCCGGGCCCGGCGATGTCAATTTCCTGCTTTAGCCGGTTCCATTGCAAACCCACAGCCACATCCGCCGCATAGCGCCGACCCGAGCTGTTCACCCCGTTGGCAAACCTGCAGGCACCTTGGATATTTGCAAAGGTTTGGCGGATATCTGCGTCCACCGATGCACCCATCGGCAGTGATCCACCAGCCGCCAACTTGACGTAGTAGACTTCGGAAATGATGCCGAAGTCGCCTTTCCATCCCTCGTATCGAACGGACGCTGCACCCTGAAGCAAGTCAAGCACTTCGCTGAGGCTCAGATCCAGATCGACACTTGTTCCCGCAACTGTTGACGTGCCCGAGGTGCTGACGGGGAGGAAAAGATAAGGCGTGATCGAATGCCGCCATGATCCGTCATCACCTTCTGTGCGCGACAGGGATTGAGCGGTCGATGCCTGAGCAGCTAGGGTCGCCAGCCCTAAGCCCAAAAAGGTTCGTATTGCCGGTTTGAGAAATTCGATCATAGCGTTTCACCGATGGCCAAAAAAATCGACGCGGGACATAACCCGCGCCAGTCACGTCATTTCACTGTTCGTCTCCGGGGTAGGGGAATTTTTGCCCCAATACTTCTGAGGCTTCTTCGTAGATTGGGCGCAGGACATCGTCGACGTCATCGTACCCTGACTTCGTAAAGTCAGAAAACTGCATGGCCTCGACCGGAACGCCTGATCGTTCGGCAAACCCGGCTCTGTCATCCAGTGATGGGATTTGCGCAGGTGCCGCAAGCGGCGGTGCCCATGTGCGTTCTTCCGTGGCAGCCATTCGAACAACAATATCGTCCTTGGTCACATTCCAGACCATAAAATCGTCAGCCATGCTGAGCGGCCCGTCATAGGTTGAACGAATTCGCTCATAGACGCCGTTGGATGTGTCGAAGTCATTGAAGAAATGATAGGCGACGGCCATCCGAGGTTTTATGTCGCTCATGACTTTGCCGAACGCTTCGGGTGCTGTGTGAACCTGCGTTCCGACCAGTAAGGCGGACTCGGGCGTAAATTTCATTTTGGTTACCAACTCCGGCACGGCAATAAAGCACTCATGGATTGCTAAGTCGGCATTTTGCGCGTGTTCCTTGAACCATTTGTTGGGATACGTGTCAGAGCTGAAAACAAACTTCAGTCCGTTCCATTCCAAAGAATAACTCACTGACCCATCAATGGCGTGAATTGCCGGGAAGGAACGAATGGTCACGCCGTTGTTCTCATAAACAATCTGGTTCTCGCCGGTGTAGTCAAACTCGTTAATTTCCAGGCTATAGCCTCGGAAATCCGTATTTCCTGCCCTTGCCGCAAGGTCCCATGTCAGCATCCGGCGCATGTTCTCTAATGCGTAGGCAGTGCCCAGTTCTTCCACCGGACCGCTCGGTCCCCACACGCGCAGCGGCACGTTGCGCCCCATCAGGGCTCCACCTATAAAGAGATCATGCAAGGCCCCGAAATGGTCGGTGTGAAGGTGGCCGATAAAGACTTTGTCCAGATAGTTATACGGGATTTGCAGCGATGAAATCCGCTCTGCAGAACCCGAACCGATGTCGAACAGGAACTTGTCACCATTCCCTAATTCGACAAGAAAACACGCAGCGGCCTGCGCTGCGCGCGTGGTCGGCATCCCGGTGCCACAAGCGATGACACGCATCTCGTCTTCGGCCAGGTCTTCGGTGTTCGGATAATATACGTCCCGTGGGCGGTCGCGCACCATGGTTGGCGAAACCTCTTCGGCTGCCTGCGCGTAGGCGGCATTCGGAGCGAACAAAGCCTCGACAGTGTTGGTGACGGCTTGTGGCGCAATAGCCCACGCGCCGAATACCAATCCGATTGAAAAGTGTTTGCCGAGGCTCGAAAAACGTGTGCGCCGTGACATGGATTTCCCCTTTGTGATCAAGTGACAATGCAAGTCGGATCGCAGACCAGTTCGGTTGCTCTGCGGGGTATATCCTTTGAACTCTGCAACTTAATGGTGCCCCACGTAAGTGAATCACGGTGAGATTCAGGGTGACTCACGTCAATTTAATTGCAAATATCCGAATGTGATGACGGCCTCATATGACATCTCGGAAACCGACAAACGCCGGGCGCTTGCCAATGTGTTGGGCGATACGCATTTCGATGGCGCGGACAGATTGCGCGCGTTTCTCGCTTATGTGGTTGAGGAAGAGATCGCAGGCCGGGGCGCCGACATTCGCGCAAAGACGATTGCTCAGGATGTCTATGATCGCGACACGTCGGAAGGGATAGACCCGGAAAACGTCGTCCGCGTCGATGCACGCCGGCTTAGGCAGTTGTTGGAACTGCATTACGAGGGCGTCGGCAAAGCGGACCCTGTTCGGTTGCACATAGACACCGGAGGGTATCGCCCACGGTTTGAAGCAGTGACGAAAGCACTTCAGCCGCCATCGCAGCAGGCGCAAAAAGCATCCTGGTTGCCATTTGCGACCTTTTCCGCAGGTGCGATGATAGGCGCGGCTGTGGCCGTCAGTTTTCTGCCTGCAATGCCCGAACCGGGTTCAGATCCAAAGTCTGATGTCACCACTGCAGGGCAGCCTGAATTGCTGCGCAATGTTGCGATCTACGAAAAATCCCCTGTCGCTTTGCAGGCCTACAACTTGGCGTAGCAGGCGCGCGCGATGACCTTCCCGATTTTTGATCGCCCAAGACAAGTGCTGGTTCTTTCGGTATTTCAACGGGTGATCGAAATGGATGCGACCTATTTCGGAGGGTACGCAGGAGCGGCACAAACTTTGGCAACGCTGTCGATCTTGACCCCGGAAATGCAGACCAAGAGTGATTATGCGGCGGCCGCAATGGGATTTGCCGACGAAGCAGTGCAACTGGCGCCAGAGCAGGCGTGGAGCCAGTCTGCAAAAAGCTGGGCGCATTTTGCAAATGGCGAGTATGACGCGGCATTGACCCTTGGGCGACGCGCATCTCAGTTGGACCCTTCAGATGGCGCGGTGTTGGACTTTCTGGGTGCCGTAACCCTGTTTTCGGGTGAGTTTGATGAGGCTGTCGAAATCGCGGATCGCTTGTCTTTGTTGGACTCCAGCAATCAACGTCTCGCCAATCGCAACATTTCCGGAGCGGCTCATTTTCATCTTGGTGAATTCGAAACGACGATCGAGAGATTTGAAGAGGCCAAAGGGCTAGGAGGCCCACTCAGCGCGCCATCATTGGCTTATGTGACCGCTTCCTTAGTGGCTTTGGGGCGGGAGAAAGAGGCGCGCACAAAACTGGCAGAACTTGAACGCGCGTGGCCCGACGCGCCGGTTGATGCTATGTTGAAAAGTATCTACAAAAGTGACGCCCATGCAGAGGACGTCATAGGCAGGCTCGTTGCGTTGGGCTGGATTAGGCCGCCGCAAAAAGCAGCGACGCCTCAATAACATCCCTCCCACAATCAACGGCGCTGTGCCATGCAGACGCGTATGAAATTCAAACGATCCTCGACCGAACAACCAAGAACATCACGGTAATATGTGTTCACCAGGACGGGTCTGTCCGGACCTTTCGTTGATAGAAAAAGCCCCGGCGTTTACCGGGGCTCTTTGTTGTCCAGATTGCGTGCCCTCAAGAACAGGCTTCAATAGCCCGTTTAGTCATGACGCTGACCAGATGCGCACGGTAGTCCTTGCTGCCATGCAGGTCGCCGATCATGTTTGCGGGGTTGATGCTCAGGCCGGTCAGGGCGTCGGGGCGG